>DASYUM010000270.1:0-28508 GCA_036001225.1 Candidatus Methylomirabilota bacterium
CTTCCCGGCAATCCTCGGTCTTGAAGACGGCCTCGCTCAGCGCGAGCGTCCGGGCGATCGCCTGGTCCTCGGGCAGGTCGAGCCCGAGGTCGATGGCCTGCTTGCAGAGCGCGAGCGCCCGCCCCGGCCGGGTGGCCAGGATGCCGGCCAGCTCGAGGGCGCGCGGGAGGGCCTCGCCAGGGGGGACCACGCGGTTCACCAGGCCCCAGGCCAGCGCGGTCTGGGCGTCGACCGGGTCGCCCAGGAACATGAGCTCCTTGGCCCGTCCCTCCCCGACCCGGCGCGCGACCCGGACCGTGCCGCCGGTTCCGGGAAAGACACCGAGCCTGATCTCGGGCAGGGCCAGGCGCACGTCGGCGCCGGCGATCAGGAGATCGCAGCAGACGGCCAGCTCGAGGCCGCCGCCGTAGGCCAGGCCGTTCAGGGCGGCCACCGTCGGCCGGGGAAAATCGTCCAGCTTGCCGTAGGCCTCGTTCTCGAGGGCGAGCTTCCGCCGGACCACGTCGTCGAGGACGGCAGGGAATTCGCCGATGTCCGACCCGGCGCAGAACGCGCGGTCCCCGGCGCCCGTGACCACCAGGGCCCGCACGGCCGCGTCGCCCGCCAGCTCGTCCATCGCGGCGTGGAGCCGGCGAGTCAGCTCGAGCGTGACCAGGTTGAGCGGTGGATTGTCGAGGGTCAGCAGGGCGACCCCGTCCCCATCGAGGGTCCAGCGGATCAGGTCGCTCGACATCGTCGGCCGCTCCTCACGTGCCCGGGGAGACGATCGGCATCGCCCTCAGCCCTTGAGCCCGCTCATGACCACCGCCCGGACCACCCACTTCTGGCAGACGAGGAAGAGGGCCAGGATGGGCAGAACGCTCAGCACCGCGGCGGCGGTGACGAGATGATACTCGATGAAGTACATGTTGGTGAAGCTGATGAGCCCGAGCGTCACCACTTTCATGCTGGGTGAGTTCACGATGACGAGCGGCCAGAAGAGCTCGTTCCACGTCCACATGAACTTGACGATGAGGAGCGTGGCCAGGGCCGGCTTCACCATGGGCACGACGACCCGCCAGAAGATCCCCAGCTCGCTGGAGCCATCGATGCGGGCGGCGTCGATGTAGTCCGACGGCACCACCTCGATGGCCTGCCGCATCAGGAAGACGCCGAAGACGCTCACCAGATCCGGAGCCAGGATCCCCGGATAGCTGTCGAGGAGGCCGAGGCGGTTCATCCACAGGTAGAGGGGGACCACCACCGACTGGAACGGCACCATGAGGATTCCGATGATGGCGAAGAAGAAGACGTCACGCCCGGGAAAGCGGAACTTGGCGAAGCCGTAGCCGGCCAGGGCCGAGAAGACGAGGCTGCTCAGGGCCGAGATCGACGCCACCAGGGCGCTGTTCAGGAGAAACCGCCCGAAGGGCTGGCGCTGGAACACCTCCCGGTAGTTGTCGAGGTTGAGCCAGCGATCGGGGAGTACCTGGAGCGGCACCCGCTGGATCTCGGGGGCGGCCTTGAGAGAGGTGACCGCCATCCAGAACAACGGGAAGAAGACGACCAGGGCGCCCCCCGCCACCAGGACGGCCGGCAGCCACCCGAGGAGGACCCGCCCCGCCCGGCCCCGGGCCGACGCCGGCCGCTGCGCTAGCCGGCCGTCCACGGGAGCCGCCACCCGGCTCACCTGAGCCTCATCGGCGAGTTCACGCTACGCCGCTCCGGGCGGCGGCTGTGCCGCCGCGCCCACCCACCCAACCCGAGAGGGGGGGCATCGGGGGGGTCTTCCGAGATCCCCCCGAAATGACCTAGTACTCGACCGTCTTCCGAAAGAACCGCCACTGGAGGAGTGTCACCAGGAGCAGCGAGACGAAGACGAAGATCGCCATGACGGAGGCGTCGCCCAGCCGGAAGTACTTGAAGGCCGTGTCGTAGAGCAGCATGATCACCGTCTGGCTGGCGCCGGCGGGGCCCCCCTGGGTCGTCGCGTATACCTGGTCGAAGATCTTGAAGTTGAAGATGAGCTCCAGGATGCACACCATCAGGATCTGGGGGTTCAGCAACGGCAGGGTCACGTGACGGAGCGCCTGGCTCCGGCTCGCCCCGTCGATGCCGGCCGCCTCGTAATACTCGGCCGGGATTGCCTGGAGCGCGGCCAGGAAGATCATCGTGTCGAACCCGAGGCGGACCCACACGTTGACGACGGCGATGGACGGAAGCACCTGGTCGAAGCTCTGGAGCCACTTCTGGGGCGGGATGCCGATCAGCGAGAGCAGATGGTTGAGGAAGCCGTAGACCGGATCGTAGATCCACTGCCAGATCAGCGCGGCCGCCACCAGGGACACCGAGAAGGGGAGGAAGTACATGGCGGCCCAGGCGTTGCGCCACCGGAGGCGGGCGAGCCGGTGCAGGCCGAGGGCCGCGGCCAGCGCCAGGAGGACGGTGGCCGGCACCGACATCAGGAGGAGCGTGACCGTGTTCCGAACGCTCTGCCAGAAGGTCCCGTCGGTCAGGACTTTCGTGTAGAGACGCAGCCCCACGAACTGGCTGACGCCGCCGGGCACCGTCCGGTAGAACGAGCCCAGGACCGACTCCACCAGCGGGACGAGGAATACCAGGGAGAAGTAGACCAGCGCCGGGAAGACGAACAGGAGCCCGGCCCGCCGCTGGCGGTCCATGTAGGTCCGAGGCCAGAGGAGCCGCGCCCACTGTCTCACGCCCGCTCCGATCAGGCCGCGCGGTCTGAGCGTTGGGGGAGGTTCGGAGGGAGCCGCCGAGGCCCCCCCCCGGTGAATCTAGTCCCAATCGGCAATTCCTTTGCGCCTGCGCCGAGCGAATCTCCGCTTCTATCCGCTCCCTCCTGTGGGAGGGAGAGGGTTGGGGTGAGGGTGGAGCCGATGGATCTCCCCCTCACCCTCCCCTCTCCCCCGGTGGGGGAGAGGGGAAGAAGGGCTCATGGCCCACCCATTTCTTGCCGATCAGGGCTAGTCCTTGAGGATCTTGTCCATCTTCGCCGCCGCCTCGTCGAGCAGGGGCTTGGGCTGCCCCTTCCCGTAGAGGACGCCCACCACGGCCTCGCCGAAGGCGGTGGCCAGCTCGTTCGACTTGGGGTGGAAGTAGGTCGGCGGCACCGGCTGGGCGAGCATCTCCTTGGTCGACTGGTAGTCCGGCCGGCCCTTCACGTACGGCGACTCGAGGTTCGCGGTCCAGACCGGGAGGAAGCCCGCCGCCTGGTGCTGCTCGAGGTCGTCCTTGGCGTTGCTGATGAAGCGCATGAACTCCCAGGCCGCCTGCCGGTTCGGGCTGTGCTTGTAGATGAGGTTGGTCCAGGGGAAGAGGGCGCCGGCGCCGGGACACGCCTTGCCGCAGGGCAGCGCGGCCACCTTGAAGGTGACGTCGGGAGCGTTCTTCCGAACCCAGCCGAAGAACCAGGACTCACGGAAGATCACGGCGGCTCGCTTCTGACCGAAGGCGTCCTCGGGGTTGCCGAGGGCGAGGCTGGCGACCTTGTGCTTGAGGACGAGGTCCCCGAAGAACTGGAGGGCCGCCACCATGTCCGGGCTGTTGGCGTAGCCGGTCGCCTTCTCCAGATCGGGGGAGAGCATCCGGGCGCCGAAGGCGTGGGCGAACGGGAGGAACTTGTCGGTGATCCCGACCGGGTGTCCCTTGTGGCGGATGGCGAAGCCGACCTGGCTGGCCTCTCCCTTGCCGTCCGCGATCGTCAGCCTCTTCATCGCGGCCAGCCAGTCGTCGAGGGTCTTGGGCGGCTTGTCGGGGTCCAGCCCCGCCTTCTTGAAGAGGTCCACGTCGAGGTACATCTGCTGGAAGTTCCCGTGCTCGAGCGGGATTCCGTAGCGCGCCCCCTTCCACTTGCCGATCGGCACCATGTACTTGGGGATGTTCTCATCCCAGAGCTTCTCGAGGTCGGCGGGCATGCGGTCACAGAAGTCGTACTGCCCGCACCACTGATGGGTCATGCCGTTGAACATGTCGGGCGCGCCGCTCTTGCCCATGAGCGCCGCCAGATACTTCGCCTCGTACCCCTGGTAGGGGACCGTCACGACCTCGACCTCGTAGCCGTGCTTCTTGGCGAACTCCTTGCCCTTCACCTCGTACCACTTGTTGAACTCGGGATTCTGCTCCCAGTGCGTCCAGTACACGAGCTTCTTCGTCTGGGCCGGGGCCGGGAGCGGCGCCAGCGTCCAGAGCAGGAGGGCGGCCAGGACCGAGCACGAGATACCGCGTCGCATGCCGAGCTCCTTTCCCTTGCGGATACAGTGAGCGCCTGCCGTCAGGCGGTGTCGAGCCGAGCCCTGATGTGTTCGGGAACGGGGTACCGGCGAGTCCAGGGGCCCGCCTTCGCCACCTGGCCGGGAAGCGGCCGGCCGACGATCTCCTGGACGCGCCGGGAGGTCGCGATGAGCCCGTCGAGGTCACTGCCGGTCTGGACGTCCATCGCATGGAGGCAGTGGACGAGGTCCTCGGTGCAGACGTTTCCGGAGGCGCCCGGCGCGAAGGGGCAGCCCCCGAGCCCGCCGATCGAGGCATCGAAGGCGGTCACCCCGCACTCCATGGCGGCCAGGATGTTGGGGATCGCCATGGCCCGGGTGTCGTGCGTGTGCAGCGCCCACGGAAGATGCGGCCAGGCTGGCATGAGGTGAGCGAAGGTCCGGGCGACCTGGGCCGGGTTCGCCATGCCGGTGGTATCGGCGAGCGCGATCCCGCGTACGCCGAGGTCGGCCAGCCGCCCGCAGAGCCACCGCAGCCGGTCCAGCGGGACCTCGCCCTCGAAGGGGCAGCCGAACGCGGTCGAGATGCCGGCCACGACCGGCCGACCCGCCCGGGCCGCGACGTCGGCGACGGCCGCCAGCTTCTGGAGGGAGTCCTCGACCGTCATGTTGAGATTGGCCAGGTTGTGGCTCTCGCTGGCCGACACCACGGTGCGCAGCTCATCGGCGCCCGCGTCGACCGCTCGGACCGCGCCCTTGTCGTTGGGGACGAGCGCGGCGTAGATCGTGCCCGGCCGCCGCCGAATTCGGGCCATCACGGTCTCGGCGTCGCGGAGCTGCGGCACCACCCTCGGGTGCACGAACGAGGTCACCTCGATGCTGGGCACGCCGGCCGCCGACAGCCGGTCGACCACCTCGATCTTGAGCTCGGTCGGGATGAATTCTGGCTCGATCTGGAAGCCGTCCCGCGTCCCCACCTCGCAGATCGTCACCCGCTCGGGCAGCTTCATGCCGGCCCCCCGTCTCACGCCGCTCGGCCCCGGCGGCCGAGGCGGATCGTCGGTCGAGAGCCTGATGCGACCATGGGGCTCGCTGGTCCAGCGCTGCTATGCGCCCGACGAGGTGTCCCGGGCGCTGATCGAAGCGGGGTTCGAGTCCGTGTCGGCCCCCGAGGCGGACACAGACCTCGGCCTGACCGGGCACACCGGACGGACGTTCTTCCTGGCCCGCGAGCGCTGACGCTCATTAAGACCCCGGCCGCTTCGCTCGCGTCAGGGCGTGCCCAAGACTTCGTCGACGGACAGAGCGAGGTCCGGCAAGGCCTCGCCGGCGAGTCGCTGGCCGCGGAGGCGGCGCTCCAGGTGGGCGTAGGTGCGTTCCGTGGGCCCGCGGTACACCTCGACACACTCGCCCGCGAGGTCGACCAGCCAGACTTCCGGGATCGCGGCGCGCGCGTAGAGCGGGATCTTCACCGCGCGGTCGAACGCCGCCGAGACGTCGGCGACCTCGATCACGAGCCAGACATCGGACGGTTCCGGATGGGCGCGAGCGTAAAAGTCGCTGCGCGGCCGGAGCAGCGCCAGATCCGGCTGGGGTTCCGAGTCCGGCGGCACCGCGATGGGGTTCTGGACGGCAACGATGGCCCGTTCGCCCGCCGGCGCGACCAACAACCGGTTCAGCCGGTTGACGCAGGCCGCATGGCGACTCCCGATCGGCGTCATCTGCACGATCTCCCCGTCGATGAGCTCGACGCGGTCCTCCTCCCGGAGGATGCCCATCTCCCCCATCCGGTGATATTCGTCGACCGTGAATCGGCGCCGCAGAATCTCGACAGCCATGGCCCATCCGTCAGTGGCCGATCATCCTCCCGGAGTCGATGCTCAGTACGAGCGGGGCAACCCCAGCACGTGCTCGCCCACGTAGGCGAGGACGAGGTTCTGGTTGATGGGCGCCGTCTTGTAGAGCCGGGCCTCCCGGAACTTCCGCTCGACGTCGTACTCTTCGGCGAAGCCGTAGCCGCCGTGGCAGTCGATGCAGGCCTGGGCCGCCTCCCAGGCGGCCTCGGCCGCGAGGTACTTGGCCATGTTCGCCTCGGCGCCGCAGGGCTCGCCGGTGTCGAAGAGGGCGGCGGCCTTCCCGCGCATCAGGTCGGCCGCCTCCACGGCCGTGTGGGCCTTGGCGATCGGGAACTGCACGCCCTGATTGGCGCCGATCGGCCGGCCGAAGACGACGCGCTGATTCGAGTAGGCCACCGCCTTTTCGATGAACCACCGGCCGTCGCCGACCGAGTCGGACGCCACCAGAATGCGCTCGGCGTTCATGCCGTCCAGAATGTAGGAGAACCCCCGTCCCTCCTCGCCGATCAGGCTCTCGGCCGGGATCTCCAGATTGTCGAGGAAGAGGGCGTTGGTCGAGTGGTTCATCATCATCCGGAGCGGCCGGACCTCGAGGCCCTTGGCCTGGCGGATGTCGATGAGGAAGACGGAGAGCCCCTCGGTCTTGCGCCGGACCTGGTCGACCGGCGTCGTCCGCGCCAGCAGGAGCATGAGGTCTGACTGGAGCACCCGCGAGATGAAGATCTTCTGCCCGTTCACCACGTAGCCGTCGCCGCGCCGGACGGCGGTCGTCTGGAGCTTGGTGGTGTCCGACCCCGCGTTGGGCTCCGTCACCGCGAAGGCCTGGAGGCGCAGCTCGCCGCTGGCGATCTTCGGCAGGTACCGCTGCTTCTGAGCCTGGCTCCCGTGGCGGAGCAGGGTGCCCATGATGTACATCTGGGCGTGGCACGCCGCCGCGTTCCCGCCCGAGGCGTTGATGGTCTCCAGGATCAGCCCCGCCTCGAGGATGCCGAGCCCGGCGCCACCGTACTCCTGCGGAATGAGCGCGGCGAGATAACCGGCCCGCGTCAGCTCGGTCACGAAGGCCTCGGGGTACGCCCGCTCCCGGTCCAGCTCGCGCCAGTACTCGCCAGGGTACTTCTGGCAGATCTCGGCGACCCCTGCCTTGAGGGCGCGCTGCTCCTCGGTCAGGGAGACGGGCATCACCGCCATGATCGGTCCTCCGGCCCGGGATCACAGACTCATGCGGAGGTGTCGTGAGGAGAACGTAACAGAGCGGCGCCGGGCGCGCAACCGTCCTCGGCGCTCCCGACAGTGCGGGCCTACCGGCCTTTGAACTGGGGCTTTCGCTTCTCGTTGAAGGCGCGCACGCCCTCCTGGCGGTCCTCGGTCGCCACGGTGACGTTGTAGGCTTCGATGGCCAGGACCATCGCCGTTTCGAGGTCCGTCTCCAGGCCGTAGGCGATCGCCTTCTTGGCCTGCCGCACGGCGATCGGCCCGTTCTGCGCGATCGTGGTGGCGATCTCGAGCGCCCGGACGTGAGCCTGGCCGGGCGGCGTGAGGTGGTTCACGAGTCCCGCCGCCCGGGCCTCTTCGGCGCCGAGCCGCCGTCCGGTGAAGATGAGCTCCTTGGCCAGCGGCGCGCCGAGGATACGGGGCAGGAGCTGGGTGCCGCCGATTCCGGGAAAGATCCCCAGGGTGGTTTCGGGTACGGCGAAGACCGCGGTCTCGCTGGCCACGATGAAGTCCGCCATCACGGCGAGCTCGCAGCCTCCGCCGAACGCGAACCCCTCGACCGCGGCGATCACCGGGGCCGGGCAGCGGAGGAGGGCCGCCGCCGCCTGCTCGAAGATGACGTGCTGGGCGCGCCAGGCCTCATCCGTCATTCCCTGACGCTCCTTGAGATCCCCTCCCACACAGAACGCCCGGTCGCCGGCCCCGGCCAGCACGACCGCCCGGACCTCGGATCCCGCCGCCGGACCGCGGAAGCAGGCCAGGAGGTCTTCGCCCATCGCCGTGTTGAGGGCGTTCAGCACCTCGGGACGGTGGAGCTCCACGGTCAGCACGTGGCCGTCGGAGCTCCGGGTGAGCGCGAGGTGGCGGTAGCGCGGCTCAGGCATCGTCGGGACCGAGCTGGACGGCGCGCCGCTGGCGGAGACTGTCGATCTCGGCGTCGCTCAGGCCGAGGCCGCCCAGGACCTCCCGCGTGTGCTCCCCGAGGCGCGGCGGGGGCCGACGCGGCCCGGGCCGGGCCCCGTCCCAGCGGATCGGCAGCGCGACCGTCGTCAGGTCGGGAATGTCGGGATGCGGCGTCGCGGCCAGCATCTCGCTTGCCTTCGTCTGCGGGTCCGTCACCACCTGGTCGAGCGTCTGGATCGGCGCGCACGTCACGTCCGCGGCGCGCAGTCGCTCGAGGAGCGAGGCCGTCGGGTAGGTCCGGGTGGTGGCCTCGAGAGCCGGGATGAGCGCCTGGCGGTGCCGGACGCGCCCGGGATTGTCGGCAAAGCGTGGATCGTCCGCCAGCTCCGCTCGCCCCAGCACCCGGCACAGGCGATCGAAGAGGGCGTCGGTCGGGGCGGCGATCATCAGGTAGCCGTCGGATGTCGGGAAGGCCCCGTATGGCACGATCATGGCGGCTCCGGAGCCCTGCGGGCCGGGGACCACGCCGCTGGCGAGGTAGGCGAGAAGCTGGTAGGGAACCCAGGCGAGCGCCGTGTCGAAGAGTGCCGTCGTCAGATGGCACCCCTCCCCGCGCCGGTCGCGCTCGCGGAGAGCGGCCAGGATGGCGAGCGCGGCCCACATGCCGGTCCCCATGTCGACGATGGAAGTCCCGGCCCGGGTCGGCGGCTGCCCCGGGTAGCCGGTGAGGCTCATGAGGCCGGCGTAGGCCTGCATCATCGGGTCGTAGCCGGGCAGGTCGCGGAGCGGGCCGCGCGTCCCGAAGGCGGTCACCGAGCAATACACGAGCCGCGGATTCGCCGCCCGGGCGGCGGCCCAGCCGATCCCCAGCCGGTCGGCGACGCCGGGCCGGAAGCTCTGGATGAGGACGTCGGCCTGCCCGATGAGCCGCCCGAGGAGGGGAGCGGTCTCGGCCGCCCGCAGGTCGAGGGCGAGGCTCCGCTTGTTCCGGTTCAGCGCCAGATAGGTCGCGCTCTCGGGCCCCCAGGTGGGCGGCGCCCAGGCCCGTGTCTCGTCGCCGCGGCCGGGGCGCTCGACCTTGACGACGTCGGCGCCCAGATCCCCGAGGATCTGGGTACAGAAGGGGCCCGCCACGTTCAGCGTGAAGTCGAGCACGGTGAGGCCACCGAGCGGGGTCATCCGGACCAGTATAGCGGCGGGCACCGGGGACGGGAAAGGGCCTTGACGGACGGTGGCCGCCCGAAGATAATTGGTCGACCAATCAAGTTAGAGTGCTGCTCCGGAACCGGCCCGTGAGATCCCGATGAGTCCCAAAGTCGGCGTGGCTCCGGTCCGGCGCGCCGCGATCGTGCGGGCCACCATCCGCTGCCTCGCCCGGGACGGGTACGCGGGCCTCACGATGCGGCGGGTCGCGACGGAGGCGGGTGTCAGCCAGGGCATCCTCCACTATTACTTCGTGAACAAGCACGCGATCCTGGCCGCGGCCGCCGCCAAGGTGATGGGCGACCTCGACCGCCGGGTGGCGGCCGAAGCCCGAGGCGCCCGAGACGCCCGCGGGCGGCTCCGAGCCCTGATCCGCGCGTGTCTGGCCGTCGCCACCCGGGACCGCGAGGTCTGGCGCGTGTTCATCGAGTTCTGGGGTGAGGCGCAGCACGACCGCGAGCTGGCCGGGCTGAATGCCCGCGCCTACGCGCGGGCGCGACGCCTCATCGCGCGCCTCCTCGCCCGCGGCCTCGCCGACGGCGCCTTCCGGCGCGTCGATCCGGGCGAGGGCGCGGTGGTCGTCCTGGCGGTGCTCGACGGGGTCTCGCTTCAGCTCACCTTCGACCGCCGGCTCATGCCGCTGGCCCGGGCCGTCCGCCTCTGCGAGGACGCGCTCCTCCGCTACCTGACCGCCGACCGGGGAGGTCTGCCATGAACGACGCAGCCCAACGCTCGCCCGAGGGGGCCCGGATGCTCGAGTACCTGACCACCCGCGCCGCCGGGCTCGGGGTCGTCCAGATCCGCGCGCGCTGCCGCGCGGCGGTGGCCGAGCTCCACAGCGCTCTGGCCGGGATCACGGAGGCCGAGGCGCGGCGCCATCCCGTGGCGGGCCAGTGGAGCATCGCCGAGGTGGTGGACCACCTGGCCCAGACGACCATCCGGGTCGCCGACGAGCTCCGTCATCTCCTCGGGGGCCGCCGGCCCCCTGGCCCACCCGTCTACGAGGCCCTCACCTCGGGGGCCGCGGTCTGGGCCCCGTGGCCGGAGCTCCTCGAGGGGCTCCGGGCAGCCAACGAGGAGCTCGACCACCTGCTGGCCGGCGCGTCCGGGACCGAGCCGGCCGGCGCGCCCACGGCGCGGACGATCCTGGTGGTGAACCGCACCGGCGCGGGTGGCCGGGTGACGCCGGAGGTCTTCTCGGCGGAGCTCGGGTGGAAAGAGTACGCCCTGGTCCAGCGCCTCCACCTGCTCGACCACCGGACGCAGGTGCGGACGCTCCGGGCGACGGTGGCGGGGGGAAGTGGAGCGGCCACCGGCTAGGTCATTTCGGGGGGGTCTCGGAAGACCCCCCCGATGCCCCCCCGTCATGGCGGCGGCGAAGCCGCCGCTCGGAACACTCCTTGATGCGCCACGCGCTGGGTGGTCGGCCGCCGGGCCCGGCGGTGTCGCTTCAGGCGGGATCGGGCGGACGCCGCTCGGCCCGGCCGAGCGCCCAGGCCTTCGCGGTCCGAAGGAAGACGTAGTAGCTGTAGAGCAGCGCGAGCACGAACCCCTCGCGCCCGTCGAGGAAGCCCCGGTGCAGGACGTACATCGAGCAGAACCGGCCGACCGGGCGCAGGAGGAGCTCCCACCACGAGACTCGCGTGCCCGCTCGCGCCAGATCCTGGGCGGCCAGCGTCGAGTAGCGGTTCGAGCGCTGAACGAAGTCGGCGATGTCGCGGTAGCTCACGTGGAGCAGGGGAGTCCGGAGGTGGCCGAGTCGACCGCTCGTGACCTCCACCGACTCGTGGACGCTGACGGCGCGAAAGACGCCGGCACCCCGGCGGAAGAGCCGGAGCTGATAGTCGGGAAACCAGGTGCCATGGCGGATCCAGCGGCCGAGGAAGACATTCTTTCGGGGCACGGAGTAGCCGTCCAGGGGGCCGTCGGCCTCCAGGATCCCGCGAATCTCCTCACGCAGCTCGGGCGGCACCTGCTCGTCGGCGTCCAGCGAAAGGATCCAGGGCTCAGTCGCCTGGGTCAGGGCGAAGTTCTTCTGGGCGGCGAAGCCGGCCCAGGGTCGTACGATCACCTTCGGGGTGAACTTCCGGGCGATCTCGGCCGTCCGGTCCGTACTCTCCGCGTCCACCACGACGATCTCCGGGGCCCAGGCCACGCTTTCCAGGCAGGCCTGGATGCGCTCTTCCTCGTTCTTCGCGACGATGGTGACGGTGAGACCCCGGACCATCAGGGGCCGGGTCGCCGCGCCGTCAAGGCAGCCAGTCGGAGACCGCCCGGAACACGGTGTCCACCGGGATGTCCTCGATGCGGTGCGTGGAGCTCTGGATGAAGCGGCTGCGAGGCCCGTAGGGGCCGTTCTCCTCGGCGCGGGTCGGGCCATAGAGGCCGAGCGTCGGCACCCCGAGGGCGGCCGCCAGGTGGACGGGCCCCGTGTCGTTGCCGATGGCCAGCTGGGCCCGGCGGAGCAGCGCGACGAAGTCGGGCGTCGAGGCGGTCACCCGCAGGATGGAATCGCCATCGAGCCCGCCGGCGACGGACTCCAGGGTCGCGTGCTCTCCTGGGCCGCCGAGAGCCAGCACGCGCACCCCGGGGGTCTTCACCAGTCGCTCGGCCAGGCGGCGGTAGGACTCGGGCGGCCACTGCTTGGCCGACCGCCGCGTCGCGGGAAGGAGCGCGACCACGCGGTGCTGCGCCGTCACCTCGTGCGCGCGAAGCAACGCGTCCGCGCGCGCCTCGGCCTCCGGCACCAGGGGGATCGGAAAGGCGACTTCCCCGACCGGGATCCCGAGGGGGGCCAGCAGGCTCAGGTTCTTGTCCACCTTGTGCACGGCGTGCGGAGGAGGCGTGACCCGCCGGGTGGTGAACAGGGAGGAGAGGGGCTCCCGCGCGTGAGACCAGCGAAAGCCGATTCGGACGGGCGCCCGGGTGAGGATGGTGAAGATGGAGCTCTTCAGGAGCCCCTGAACGTCGAGGGCGACGTCCAGTGCCAGGGTCCGCAGGCGATCCCGCAACGCGCCCCACTCCTTCAGGACCCGCACCAGGCCGCCCGCTGTCCGCAGCTCTCGCCGCCATCGACGGGTGGGGCCGACGACCACCTCGTCGACGACCGGGTTGTCGACGAGCAGATGTTGCTCGCGCTCCTCGACGATCCAGACGATGTACGCCTGCGGGCTGTGCTGACGGATGGCGTGAGCGACCGGGAGGGTATGGACGACATCGCCGAGGGAGGTGAGCCGGACGATCGCGACGCGCATGGGCCTCGCCCCGGAGGGCTCGGCGGACCGCGGGCCGCCTGCCTGGGGCACCCGACGGGCTCCTACCGCGCGCCGAACGGCACGAGGCGCTTGAGCCAGGCGGTTCGACGATGCCGAGCCAGCTCCCGGTCGATCATTCGTTGACTGGTGACCCAGTTGACCTGAATCACCCGCCGCTCGCCGTCGAACGGCTTGTGCCCGTGAAAGGAGCGCTCCGAGCGTCGGAAGGCCACCAGGGCGCCGGACTCCGCGGGCACCTCTGCCGCCACGTCGTCCAGGTTCTCGCTGCGGAGCAGGCGCAGCCGGCCTCCCGCGCTCTGCCAGCCGTCGTTCAGGTACAACAGGAGTGAGATGACCTTCCAGGTCGCGTCGGTGTGCACCTGTCCGTCGTGTCCCGGATGGCAGCGGCCGCGGACGGTGACCATGGTGGGCAAGCCGGCGAGCTCCATGCCGAACTTTTCCGAGAGGACGCTCCGCAGGCCGGGACCGCGCAGCTCGGCCAGGAGCGCGCTGAAAGACGGGCCGTAGACGAGCTCGCTGACCGGGAAGCTGCCGGCGCGCGGGATCCGCGGAAAATCGCGCTCGAGCGACAGCTTGGCCTCGGGAGTCACGACGTCGGAGACGATCAGGAACTCGAACGGCTCTCGACTGAGCGAGGCCCGTCGCAACACGTCGAGGTTCAAGAGACCCATCGTCCGCGCCTCCCGAGGCCCGGTCCGCCGCCGGGCCGGCTCCGGAGGCCAGAATAGATGAGACGGTTCGAGGCCGCAAGAGCGGCCCGGGAGATCGTCAGGACCGCCCGCCGACGCGCGCCCGACCGCGGCCCGGGCGGAGGACGGCCGGCCTGTCAGCTCTCCTCCCGGACATGGCTGAGCCGGACGGTCTCGGCGCCCTCCATCAGGACCCGCCGGCCGACCTGCCGCAGCTCGTCGAGCTTGGCCTCGATGCGGGCGAAGATGTTCACCGGTTGCTTCATGTCCACGGTGAGCCCGCGCGAGATGAAGAGCCCGTAGGCGATATAGATCTCGTCCGGCACGCGGACGGGCTCGTCGCGGACGAGGAAGGCGAGCGTCCCGGCCGGCACGCCGGCGACGCGCTGGTTCTCCCGCTCGACCGTCAGGTCGGGGGGCAGGGTGACCAGCGCCTCGCCGGAGACGATGCTGTGGTGGAAGCGGTAGGCGAGCGGCAGCCGCTTCAGGATGGTGGCACAGGTCTTCGGCGCCTCCGCGGCGAGCAACCGCGCCACGAACACGCCGCCCTTCTCGAACTCGAGCGCCATCTGGGTCACGGATGCTTCCCTCCCTTCGCGTCCGGGATCGTTCCGGGGGGCCGGCGAGACCCCCTCCGATTTTCCGCTCAGTCGAGGATCTTCGCGAGGAACTGCCGCGTCCGGTCCTCCCGCGGCGCGGTGAAGAATCGGTCGGGCGGCGCCTCCTCGACGAGGCGCCCGTCGTCCATGAAGATGATCCGCCCGGCGGCCGCCCGGGCGAAGCCCATCTCGTGGGTGACGACGAGCATCGTCGTGCCCCGGCGAGAGAGACCGAGCATCACGTCCAGCACCTCGGTGATCATTTCCGGGTCGAGGGCCGAGGTCGGCTCGTCGAAGAGCATCACCTGCGGCTTCATGGCCAGCGCCCGGGCGATGGCGACGCGCTGTTGCTGGCCGCCGGAGAGCTGGGTCGGGTAGGCGTCGGCCTTGTGGCTGAGTCCCACCAGCTCGAGGAGCCGGCGGCCGCCGGCCTCGGCGTCGGCCGCGCTCGTCCCCAGGACGTGGATCGGCCCGGCCGTGATGTTCTCGAGGGCGGTCAGGTGTGGGAACAGGTTGAACTGCTGGAAGACCATCCCGACCTCGCGCCGCTGGCGGGCCACCTCGGCGTCCCGCAGCTCGATCCGCCGGCCGTCGACGTCTCGGTAGCCCATCGGCCGGCCGTCGACCAGGATGCGGCCCCGGTCGATCCGCTCCAGGTGGTTGATACAGCGGAGGAGCGTGCTCTTGCCGGAGCCGCTCGGCCCGATGAGGACCACGACCTCGCCTCGTCGGAGGGTGAGGTCGATGCCGCGCAGGACGTGGTGGTCCCCGAAGTACTTGTGGACGTCCACGATCTCGACGACCGGTGGGCCGGGGTCCTTCGCGGAATGCTCGCCCATCGCGCTCAGCGGAGGTCCTGCTCCTGGAGCGCCCGGTCCACGGCTCGCCCGGCGGCGAAGCGAGGCCGGCCGGTCGCCGTCGCCAGTGAGCGGCCGAAATGAGCTTCCAGGCGGCGCTGCACCACGCCCCACAGCGTCGTCAGCACCAGGTAGTAGAGGGCGGCCACGACGAAGATCTCCAGCACCTTGAACTCGACCTGGATCAGCATTTGCCCGCGCCGGAGTAGCTCTTCCATCGAGATCACTGACGTTATCGAGGTGGTCTTCAGGAGCCCGTTGAAGTTGTTGCCGAGGGGTGGAATGATCACGCGCGCCGCCTGCGGCATCACCACCAGGCGCATCAGGGTCGGGTACGTCATGCCGACCGCCCGCGCCGCGTCGAATTGGCCACGCGGAACGGAGAGGATGCCGGCCCGGATGATCTCGGACAGATACGCGCCCTCGTTGAGGCTCAGGCCGATCAGGGCCGACTGCACGACCGTGAGGCGGAGGCCGAGCTGCGGCAGGCCCGTGTAGATGATGATGAGCTGGACCAGGAGCGGGGTGCCGCGCATCAGCCAGATGTAGAAGCGGGCCACGCTCTGAAGCGCGCGGTGGCGCGACATGTTCAGCAGCGCCGCCACCAGGCCGAGGGCGAGCCCGAGGCTCATGGTGACGACCGAGAGCCAGACGGTCGTCCATGCCCCCTCCAGCAGGTAGCCGCTCACGAGGTAGCGGGAAAACGCACCCCAGTCCCACCCGGGCATCGCTGTCCCGCTAGTTCATCGGAGAGGGCCTCCACGGCCCCCTCCGAGACCCCCCCCACCTCTCGGGCTGGGTGGGTGGGCGCGGCGGCAAAGCCGCCGCTCGGACGCTCCTCGACGCCTTCTGTGATGGGGGCATCAGCCGCTGATTACTCCCTCACGCCGCTACGGGAGGTCGGGACCCTTGAGCTCCAGCGGGCGGTCGGCCGGCATCTTGGCCGCGCCCCACTTGTCGAGCAGCCGGTCGTAGGCCCCGTCTTGCCGCATCTCGGTCAGGGCGCGGAGGACGGCGGCGGCCACGTCCTTGGAGCGGAAGGCCAGCGTCGCCGGCGAGCCCGCGAGCCCCGAGACCGCCCGCTCGAACTCGCCGCGGTCCTGGTAGAACTTGGCCGTCACGTCCACGCTCACGACGGCTTCGACCTGGCCGGCGCGCAGAGCCTGGTAGGCATCGGCGAAGGTGCTGAAGGTCCGGATCTCCATCGCCGGGAGTCCGGCGGCCTTCTGCTCGTCGTTGATCCGGTTGATCTGTCGGGACTCGTAGCCGCCGATCTCGACGGCCACCCGCTTGCCGGCCAGGTCGCGGGGGGAGGCGATCCGGCCCGGGTTGCCCTTGGGGACGGAGATGCTGACGGCCTGCAGCTCGTAGGGGATCAGGTAGAGGATCTTCGCCCGCTCCGGCGTGAAGAACATCCCGGTGATGCTCGCGTCCCAGCGCCCGCTCTGAAGCCCGGGGATGTGGGTCTCGAACCCGACGTTGACCCACTCCATCTTGACGCCGAGGCGCCGGGCGATCTCCTCGCCCAGCTCGATCCGCATCCCTTGAAGCTTGCCGCTCGGGTCGATGAACTGGTAGGGCGGGATCGTGGCGTTGGTGGCCGCGACGAGCCTCCCGGGGTTGAGGAGCGGCGGCGAGCCGAGCGGCTGCCCGGCGGCCGGGCCCGCCGCGAATGCCGTGAGGAGCCAGACCGCCGGGGCCAGGCCACGCCATCGGTTCATGCGCGCGCCTCCATTAGGAGCCGGGGTCGGGCGGGTCGTCGATCCGCTCGCGCACCCAGCCGCTGGTGTTGTGGAAGTTCGCCACCGCCGTCCCCGGCGGATTCAGCGCGTCGAGGGTCGCCCGCAGCTCGTCGTCGGCGGTGAGGTCGACGACCTTCAGCATCTCCCCGAGCTGCTCCGGGGTCCGCGGGCCGACGATCGGCGAGGTCACCCCCGGCTGGTCCTTCAACCAGAGGAGCGCCAGCTGTCCCGGCGCCAGCCCGTACTTCGGCGCCAGCTCCGCCACCCGGGCGCCCACCGCGGCGCCCCGGCGGTTCACCCGCTGAGCATAGATTCCCGTCGGGTTCTGGGCCGCCCGTGACCCGGCGGGGAACGAGCCGTCGGCGGGGTAACGCCCGGCCAGCATCCCCATGGCGAGCGGCGACCAGGGGAGGACCCCGAGGCCATACTTCAGGCAGAGCGGGATCCGCGCGTTCTCCGCGCGCCGGTCGAGCAAGTTGTAGGGCGGCGATTCGGCGACGAAGCGGGCGTAGCCGTGCCGCTCGCTCGCCGCCAGCGCCTCCATGACCTGCCAGGCCGGATAGGTGGAGCAGCCGATGTAGCAGATCTTGCCCTGGCGGACGAGATCCGTCATCGCCTCGAGCGTCTCCTCGATGGGCGTGACCTGGCTGGCCGAGCGGTGCGTCAGATAGAGGTCGATGCGGTCGGTCTGGAGCCGCCGCAGGGAGGCCTCGCAAGCGCGCACGATGTGGTGGCGGCTCAACCCCTGATCGTTGGGACCCGGTCCGGTCGGATAGTAGACCTTGGTCGCGAGCAGGACGTGGTCGCGCTGGCCGGTCGCCGCGAGGAACCGCCCGATGATCCGCTCGCTCTCGCCGCCGACGTAGGCGTCGGCCGTGTCGAAGAGGTTGATCCCGTGGGCGATCGCGGCCTCCATGATCCGGCCGGCGGTCTCCTCGGCGGTCATGTCGCCGAAGTTCCCGGTGCCCAGCGTCAGGCACGAGATCCGGATTCCCGCGCGGCCGAGCTGCCGGTACACCATGTGGGCCTCCCCGGTGACGCCTAACCGGCGTCGCACCAGTCCGCAACCAGACGCGCGGTGACCGCGATCGCCTGGAGATACTCCGCCACGTCCACCCACTCGTCGTGCCCGCCGGCCTGGCTCAGATCCCCCGCCCGCGGCCCGAAACCCACGGTCGGGATGCCCGCGTGCAGGATCGGGTGGCCGATGTCGCTCGACGCGTGGAGGGCGTTCAGGACGGGCTCGCGCCCGGTCACCGCGCCGATCGTGCCGCGAAGATCACGATAGAGCGGGTGGTCCCGGCCGACCTCGGCGCCGGCGGCGCCGAAGAGCCAGTCGAGAGTGGGCGGGTCGCCGCGGAGCCACGGGTCCCCGGCGGCGGCGGCGCCGAGCGTCTCGGCGACCTCCGCCTGCACGGACTCCATCGACTCGCCGGGCGGGAACGTGATCGAGCCCGCCAGCACGCACGTGTCGCTGGCTCGCCCGAGGCGGTCGGGCGCACCGGCGTGGACGTAGGCGAGCTGGAGGTTGGTCGCGCGGCCGATGGCCGCCTCGATCGCCGGATGACGGACGCGGGCGGCCCGGCGGTCGGCACATGCCCGGAGCGCGATCGCCAGGACGGCCACTTTCTCGATGGGATCGACGGCCCGGTGGGCGAACGGCGTCTGCTCCGGCTCGCGGGTGTCGGCCGGTCGACCCCGGACCGTCACCCGGAAGCGGAGCAAGCCCGGGGTCGCGGCTTTGATCTCCGCCAGGCCATGCCCGGACTCCGCCGGGTGGAGATAGACGGCGGCGTCGGCGCGATGCCCGCGGCCGAGCACGGCGACGATGCCTCGCGCGTCCCGCTTGCTCGGCGAGCTCGCGGCGATCAGGCCGCCCCGCGGCGTGAGGCCGGCGTCCCGCAGCGCGTCCAGCGCGCCGACCATGATGGCCACGCCGGCCAGGTCATCGGCCACCCCCCAGCCGCGTACCCGGCCGTCCTCGATCACGCCCGCGAACGGCGGGTGGCGCCAGCGCTCGGTCCCGGCGACGGGCTCCACGTCGGGGTGGGCGAAGAGGAGGAGCCGGACGGCGTGCGCGTCGCCGAGGCAGCCCACCACGGCGGTCCGCTCGCCCGCTTCCTCGCCGTCTCGGACGAACTGGTGCGGGAGGGCGAGGTCGCGGGGGGCGTAGCGGAATGTCTCGACGCGGCAGCCGGCGTCATCCAGGGCCGCCGCGACGAGCGCCTGGGTGGCCGCTTCCCCGGCCCGGGCCACGCGCACCAGCTCCTGAAGCCGGCGGACGCTCCGCTCGCTGCCGCGGTCGACCGCGGCTGAGACCCGGGCCGGGCGGTCCGCCATGGTGAGAGGAATGTACCAGAACTCACTGCCAGCCGGCATGGTGGTGTCACCCGGGCCGCCTCTTGACACGTCGCGCAACGGGGCCATACCATCCGCCGAGCCTGTGGCTATCCGAAAGGGAGGGCGTCATGCGCGTGAAGACGTGGGCTGTCGCGTCGCTCGCCGGTGTCCTGCTCGGCGCCTCTGTTGGCGGAGCTGCAGAGGATGCGTCAGAACCTGGCGGCGGCCGGCCAGAGGCTCGGCTGCGCGCCCTCGGGATGAGCGAGGGTCGCGCATGACCCCGCCGTCGGCCGAGACGATCCCGGGCCGCGTGGTGGACGAGCGGACGATTCCCCCCGGCGGCCACTGGTCCGGCGTGGTCCGTGCCGGCCAGATCCTCCGGATCGTGGACCTCGAAGGCCGGCAGGCCGTCGACTTCCTCTGCTACAACGCCGCCGACCCGAGCGAGCGGTACAACGCCGCCGACACCATGAAGGTGGCCGGCACCATCGTCCTCACGGCCGGTCATCGTCTCTACTCGGACATGGGCCGGCCGCTCTTCACGCTCGTGGCCGACACCGCCGGGGGCCACGACACCATCGGCGGCTGCTGCAGCGCGGAGTCGAACCGCCTGCGGTACGGGGTCGAGGGGACGCCGAACTGCCGCGACAACTTCCTGCGGGCGGTCGCCCCCTTCGGCCTCGGGAAAAAGGACGTCGTGGCCAACGTGAACTTCTTCATGAGCGTGCCGGTCGGGGCCGATGGAGCCATGGCGATCGCCGAAGGCCGCTCCCGTCCCGGCGACTACGTCGACCTGCGCGCCGAGATGGACGCGCTCGCCGCCCTCTCCAACTGCCCGCAGATCTACAATCCGGCCAGCGGGGGCCGGCCGACGCCGATCCGCCTCGTCCTCTACGAGCCGTAGGTCAGGTCTTCGGAAACCCCGGGGAGGCCTTCAGCCGGCGGAGCTGCTGGAGGTGGTCGCCGTCGTGGCGGGCCTGGAGCATCCACCACTGGCCGAGGTCCAGGTCGCCGAGGGCGAAGTGCCGCCATCGGAGCGCGCGCGGATCCACGGCGCCGAGGCGGTCCAAGGACTGGCGGCTCCGCTCACGCGTGGCCTTCATGTCGGCGAGCAGCTCGGCGATGGGCCGCCCCTTCTCGGGGCGGACCACCGGTGGCGCCTCGGCCGGCCCGGGCGGCCATGGCGGCAGCGGCGTGAATCCCGCGAGGTCGGCGGGGAAGGGCGCCCCTCCCGGCCCCGCCTCCTTGAGGAGCTTGGAGGTGAGCTTGCCGGTGGCGACCTCGGCGAGGGTGAGGTGATGGACGATCTCGCCCACCGACCAGTCCCGCTCGCTGGGGCGCCAGTCGGACTGCGCCTGGGAGAGGCCTTCGACCTCCGCGAGGACCTCGCGGCGGATGGCTTCCAGGTCGCGCCAGAGGGTCTCGACGGGCGGCGGCAGCGCCATGGCGTCCGTGATGAGAGTCGCGGCGGCTAGGGCGCCGCGACGACACGGTGGACCGTGCCGCCAAAACCGGTCACGTAGATCTCCCCCGCCTGGTCTTCGCCGAACGACGTGATCATGAGCGGCGCGACGAGGAGGCGAGTCACCGTCCGGTTCTGCAGGAGGAAGATCTCTCCCGAGCAGAAGTCGCCGAAGACGTATGACCCGGGCGGGAGGCTCGACCGGGTGCCGCGGTAGACGTACCCGCCGATGATCGAGCACCGACGGCCCGTGTGGCCGTACTCGGCGATCGGCGGGATGAACCCGGGAAGGCCGCACAGGGCCGGGTCGAGGTTGGTGCAGAGCGTCCCCTCGAAGACGCGCCACCCGTAGTTGCCGCCCCGCCGGATGATGTCGACCTCTTCCCGGGCATTCTGACCCACGTCCCCCGCGTAGAGCTGCCCCGTGGCGCGGTCGAACGAGAAGCGCCACGGGTTCCGGAGCCCGAGGGCCCAGATCTCGTCGCGTCCGGGAATCGAGCCGAAGAAGGGGTTGCCGGGGGGCGACGAGTACGGCTTGGTCGGGCTGGTGGGGCGGTCGACGTCGATCCGCAGGAGCTTCCCGAGCAGGGTCTCGAGGTTCTGGGCGCGGTTCCCCGGATCGTTGCCGGCCCCCCCGTCGCCGAACGCGATGTACAGGAAGCCGTCGGGTCCGAACTCGATCATCCCGCCGTTGTGGTTGACGAATGGCTGGGCCACGGCGAGAATCCGGAGCTCGGCCGGGTCGGCGACGTTGGGGTTGGTGGCCGACACCCGGTACTGCGCGATGATCGTCGCGCCGTCGGGCCGGCGCGTGTAGTTGACGAAGAAGCGGCGATTCTGGGCGAAGCGGGGATGGAAGGCCAGGCCGAGGAGGCCGCGCTCACCTCCCGCCAGCACCTTCGGGCGGATGTCGAGGAAGACACTCGGGGTCGTCGCTCCTGGCCGAAGCACCTTGATGCGCCCGGGCTGCTCCAGGATGAACAGCCGGTTGCTTCGGTCTCGCGGGTGGGTCACGTAGGTGGGGAACGACAGGCCGCCGGCCACCAGCCGGAGCTGGATGCGGGGGGCGGCCGGGTCCGGCTCGGCCGCCCCGGCGGAGAGCCCGAGCGTGAGCGCGGCGGCCACGGCCAGCCCGCCCAGCTGCCGGTCGACGGGCGGTGTGGACCGGGAGCGCCTCACCGCTTCGGGGCCGAGTCCACCAGGCTCTCGATGAGCGCGCGCGCCTCGGGCGAGTCCCAGGCGCGAGGGCCGACGATGCGCGCGAGAAGCTGCCCCTGCCGATCGATGAAGTAGAGGGTCGGCGGGCCCCAGACCCCGTACAGCTTGCCCGTCACCTCACCGCTCTGGTCCAGGAGAACCGGCGCGACGTAGCCGCGCTCGCGGGCGACCTGCTTCACCTTGCCGGGATCCTCGCGGAAGCTGACGAGCACCAGCTCGAATCCCTTGGCCTTGAACTCGGTGTAGAGCTTGTTGAGGGGAGGCAACTCCTCCCGGCAACTCGGTCACCAGGTGGCCCAGAAGAAGAGGAGCACCACCCTGCCGCGCAGGTCCACCAGCCGGACCGTCTTGCCGTTGAGATCCGGCAGCGCGAAGGCCGGCGCGGGCTTCGGGGGGTCGTAGGTCTGGGCCTCCAGCGCGGCGAAGTCCGGGCGGGCGCCGAGCGCCGAGCCCGCGGAGAGCGCGAGGACGAGCGCGGCGGCGACCATCCGGGGCGTCACGCGCCCGACTCCCGGAGGGCCTTCAGGACCTCGTCGGCGCTCAGGAGATCCAGCACGTTCTCCTGGATCTTCACGTAGCGGACGACGCCGTTCCGATCGATGATGAAGTACGCACGCCGGGCGTAGCGGAAGGTCGGGCTCTTGTCGTCCGTCACCATCGCGTCGTAAGCCGGCAGCATCTGGCGGCGAAAGTCGGAGAGGAGCAGGTGCTTGACGTTGTTCTGCTTGGTGAAGGCTTCCAGCGTTGCCGCGTGATCCGCGCTCACGCCCACGACCTGGGCGTTCAGGGCCTCGAACTGCGGCAGCGCCGCCTCGAAGCCCAGGATCTCCTTGGTTCAGGGTCCGGTGAAGGCCTGGATGAACGTGTAGAGGACCACCGGCCCCTTGCCGGTGAGGTCGGACAGCTTGACCTGCTTGCCGCCGGGCCCGGCCAGCGTGAAGTCGGGGGCCTTCTGGCCGACCTGGAGCGCCTCGGCCGGACCGCCCAGGATCAGGCCGCCGGCCAGGCCCAGCAGGAGGCCGGAGGTGAGGAGGAGTCGACCGCGCATGGTGTGTCCCTCCTGTGAGCGGGTGTTGGGGGCTACCGAGTACGATACCATGAACGCACCGCCATGAGCCGGCCCGGGCCGATCCCCGTCGCAGCCCGTCGTCCTCCATATCGCCGGGACGCGCTCGGCCTGCGGTCTCGCGTCCGTCCCGCCCCTCCGGTGGGGTCGTCGGCGGGCCTCGTCCCAGGGGTCCGGTGAGCCGGCTCACCGTCTTCATAAACGGCGTCCTCCTCACGATGGTTCCCGAGCGCCCCCTGGCCGAGGCGCTCGCCGTGCGGGATGGACACATTGCGGCCGTCGGAGGCCGCGAGGCCGTGCTCGCGCTCGGGACGGAGGACCCCTCGGTGGTGGACCTCGCCGGGCAGGCGCTGCTGCCGGGCTTCGTCGATCCCCACAACCACTTCGCCGTCGCGGCCCTCGAGGGGTTCTGGGCCGACTGCCGGACCCCGCCGCTCCGAACGATCCCCGAGGTCCAGGCGGCCCTGCGCGCCGCGGCCGCCGCCACCCCGCCCGGCGCATGGGTGCGCGGTCTCGGCTACCACCACGGACGCCTCGCCGAGCGCCGCCACCCGACGCGAGCCGAGCTGGACGAGGCCGTCCCCGACCGGCCGGCGTTCCTCCTCCACTTCTCGCATCACCAGGGTGTCGCGAACTCGCGGGCCCTCGCCGCCGCCGGGATCACCCGGGCCACACCGGACCCGCCGGGTGGCGAGATCGGGCGCGACCGGGCGGGTGAGCCGACCGGGCTTCTCTTCGAGCGCGCGATGGCGCGGATCGAGCGGGCCTCGCGGGAGGGATGGGAGGGGCGCTTCGGCGCGGTCGCCGCGGAGGCGACCCGGCGCTACGCCGCCGCCGGGCTCACGACGATCCAGGACGCCGCGGTGGGCCCGTCCGTGGAGCGTCGCTATCACGAGGCCGAGCAGGCCGGTCGGCTCGGGATCCGCGTCGCCCGGATGGCGGTGACCTCGTCGGGCTGGTTCGATCCACCCTGGAAGGAAGCGCGCGCCCGGGGCGAGGACCGGGTCCTCAAGGTGTTCGTCGACGGGGGATACCGCTGCGCCATGCGGCTTCCGCGGGATGGCCAGGAGGTGGTGAGCGGCTTTCTCTTCTACCGCCGGGACGAGCTCGCCGAGCTTCTGGTGACAGCCTGGCGCGCCGGGTGGCGGGTGACCTGCCACGCCATCGGGAACCTGGCGGTGGAGACGTGCGTCGGCGCCATCGAGGATGCGGTCCGGCGCGAGCGGAGCGGCGAAGGGCGCGTCCGGATCGACCACGTCATGTTCGTGACCGCCACGCTCATCGAGCGGATCGGCGCCCTGGGGCTCCGGGTCGTGACCCAGCCGTCGCTCCTCTACGACCAGGGGGCGCCCAGCGTCCCCCTCCCGCCGGATCTCCACTGCCATGCCTTCGGACGGTTCCGGGAGGCCGGGATCCCGCAGGCCTTTTCCTCGGACCACCCCTGCGGCAGCCTGGCCCCCCTCACCGGCATCGCGGCCGCGGTGACGCGGCGGACGCGAGAGGGAGCGCTCGTGGATCCGACGGAGGCGGTCTCGGTCCAGGCGGCGCTCGCGGCCTACACGATCGAAGCGGCCCGCGCGATGGGCCTCGAGGCCGAGTGCGGGAGCCTGGAGGCGGGCAAGCGCGCAGACCTGGTCGTGCTGGACCGGAACCCGCTCGAGGTGCCGCCCGAAGAGCTCGAGCGCCTCCAGGTGCGGAGGACGTTCGTGGCGGGCGGCCAGGTGTGGCCATGAGGCGGCCCGGGCCGATCCCGGTCACGCCGGGAGGAGACCGATGAGCGACCGCGATGCGCTCTTTCGCGAGATCGGCGACTGCCTGGACGAGGCGCTGGCCCTACAATCCCGGCTCCTCGACCTGACCGAGCGGGTCCACGCGGCGGCCGGCATGAGCACGGCCGACCGGGCTCTCCGCGGCAGGGTGACCGGGCTGTTCTTCGGGGTCCTGGCCCACGTCGAGGCGCTCACCCGGCTGGCTCGCGAAGAGACCTGACCGCCTCGCCCCGGGAACTCCGGGCCCGCTCGGCCCTCTAACGGGATAGGGAGCCTCCGGCGACGGCGATGCGTGGCCCCGGCGCGAATCCTTGTGGGCCATCGGGCCCCTGAGGTAGGCTCGGGCCGTGTGCCGGGGCGACCATGCGTGAGCCGTCACCGGCCGATGAGTCCGGGCTCGTGGCCCGGCTCCGGGCCGGCGAGGCGCGGGCGTTCGAGGAGCTGGTGACGGCCTACCAGCACCGCGTCTTCGGCGTCGCGGTCCGGATGCTGGGGAACGGGGCCGAGGCCGAAGAGGTCGCGCAGGAGGTCTTCCTCCGGGTCCACCGCGCGATCGGCGAGTTCCGCGGGGAGGCCAAGCTCTCGACCTGGCTCTACGCGATCACCTCGCGGCTCTGCCTCAGTCGGCTGGGTGGCGGCGAGCGGCGGCTCGGCCGCGAGGGCGAGGAGACGCTCACGCGGCTCCGGAACGGCCGAGCGGACCCCGCCGCCGAGCTGGAGCGGGGCGAGCTGGAGGCGGCCCTCCACCGAGCCATCGCGGAGCTCCCCGAGGATCGTCGGCTCGTGGTGGTGCTGCGGGACCTCGAGGGACTCGCCTACGAGGAGATCGCGGGGGTACTCGACCTCCCGGTCGGCACCGTGCGCTCGCGGCTCCACCGGGCCCGGATGGACTTGAAGGACAAGCTGGAGCGGTTCTTCCCGTGACCTGTCACGACGCCCGCGAGCTGTTCTCGGCCCGCGTGGACGAGGCGCTGACCGCCGAAGAGCGGGCGAGTCTCGACGCCCACCTCGCCGGATGCGGGGACTGCCGGCGCGAGCTCGACCGCTTCCGCCGGACGGTCGCGCTTCTCCACGGCGTGGCCCCCGTCCGCGCGCCCGCCGGCTTCGTCGACCGCGTGCTCGAGGCCGCCCGGCCCGGGCCGTGGCGGACGCGCCTCCTGCAGCGCCTGTTCTGGCCGCTTCCCGTGAAGCTCCCGCTGCACGCCGCCGCCGTGGCCTTGATCGCCGTCACCGCCGTCTACCTCTACGAGCACGCGCCCGAGGTCCGGGAGGCGGCCCGCCCCCCGGCGCCGCCGTCCCCGACGGTCGAGGCCCCGCGCCAGGAGCCGCCGAGGAAGGAGGCGCCGCGAGCGGCGCCGCCCCCGGTCCTGGCCCCCGGGGGGCGACAGGGCGTCGCGCCCTCCACGCCGGCGCCTCCGCCACCGGCGCCCGAGGTCCAGCTCAAGAAAGAGCGGGCCTTCGACACCGGAGACGTGGCGCCGCCCGAGCGCGAGGTGAAGCCCTCGGGGCCGGCGGAATCCCCGCCCCTCCCGGAAGCCCGCTCGGACACCTCCGCCGAGCGAGCGAAGAGCCTGGCGCGTCCCGCCGCCCCGCCGCGCGTCGCGGACCAGGCCGCCCCCGTCGGTCGGGTCTCGGGGCGCCTCGCCGTTGGCGATCGGGACACGGCCGACCGCGCGCTGGGGGAGCTCCTCGCCCGGATGGGCGGCGTCGAGGTGGGCCGGCGCCAGGAGGCAGGAGGGGTCGTGGTGGAGATCCTGCTGCCGGGCGTGGCCTACGCCGAGTTCGCCGAGGGTCTCGCTCGCATCGGCCGGTGGCAGCCCGATGCCGTGCCCGGCGAGCTCCCCGCGCAGGTCCGACTTGCGCTGCGACTGACCGACTGAAAGCCCTCCGGAACTTTCCCGGCCGTCTCCGGTCTCACTGGCCAGACGTCACCCATGTCAGGCCAGCAGGAGGACGGCGCCATGACGATCCAGTCGATCGTGCTCGTACTGGGGGTGCTCCTCGCAACCGCTCCGCTCGCCGGGGCGGCCCCGCTCAGCATCACCCGGGAGACCCAGCGGGATGTTCAGGTCACCATCTACAACGGAAACCTGGGACTGGTGAAGGACGTGCGCGAGGTGCGCCTGCCAGCCGGCACCGGCGAGGTCCACTTCATGGACGTGGCGGCCCAGATCGATCCCACGACCGTCCACCTCCGCTCTCTCGGCGATCCCGCCGGACTCAGGATCCTCGAGCAGAACTACGAATACGATCTCCTGTCGAGCCAGAAGCTCATGGAGAAGTACGTGGGCCGAAAAGTCCGGCTCTACACGCCCGACGGGACTTACCACGAGGCGACGCTCCTCACCACCCAGGGCCCCGTCTTCGAGATCAATGGCCAGATCCACCTCGGACAGTACGGGCGCCTGGTGCTCCCGTCCCTGCCCGAGAACCTGGTGGCGAAGCCGACGCTCGCCTGGCTCATCCGGAATCAGAGCGTGGCCCCCCAGCGGATCGAGGCCTCGTACCTGACCGGCGGGATCACCTGGCGGGCCGATTACGTCATGGTGCTCGGCGCCGGCGAGGATCGCGCCGACGTCACCGGCTGGGTCACGATCGACAACCGGAGCGGCGCCAGCTACGGCAACGCCGCCCTCAAGCTGGTGGCCGGTGACGTGAACCGCGCGCCCGACCGCCGGCGGGACGCCCGGATGCTCGAGGCGGCGGCCAAGGCGGCTCAAGCCCCCGAGGCCAGCCGCGAGTTCGCGGCCGAGGGGTTCTTCGAGTACCACCTCTACACCCTGGACGGCCGTACGATGATCAAGGACAACCAGACCAAGCAGCTCGCCCTCATGTCGGCGGCTGACGTGCCGGTCCGGAAGGAGCTGATCTATTACGGGGCCCAGGACTACTACCGGAGCGCCTATGGCGTGCCCATCTCCAACCAGAAGGTCGCCGTCTATCTCGAGCTCAAGAACAGCGCGGACCACCGGCTCGGGCTGCCGCTGCCCAAGGGCAAGGTCCGTGTCTACAAGGCGGACCGCTCAGGGAGCCAGCAGTTCGTCGGCGAGGACTGGATCGATCACACGCCGAAGGACGAGCAGGTGAGGATCAAGATGGGCAACGCCTTCGACGTGGTCGGGGAGCGGACGCAGAAGGACTGGCGGAAGATCGCCGGCAACCTCTACGAGGTCGAGTGGGAGATCGCCCTCCGCAACCACAAGAAGGAAGGCCAGACGGTGACCGTGATCGAGCCGGTGCCCGGTGACTGGCAGGTCCTCGCCTCGAGCCACCCGTTCGAGAAGATCGAGGCCCACACGCTCAAGTATCGGCTGCCGGTCCCCAAGGACGGCGCGGTGAAGCTCACCTACCGGGTCCGCCTGCGCTTCTAGGTCATTTCCGGGGGGTCTCGGAAGACCCCCCGATGCCCCCCCTCTCGGATTGGGTGGGTGGGCGCGGCGGCACAGCCGCCGCTCGGAGCGCCGCTCGCCGCATCGCGCGCTCGGGGCGAGCTACCGGGATACTCCGACACACTCCTGGGTCAGCGGAGGGGCCTCAAGAACTCTTGCCAGCCTCTCGAGTATCGGATCATGCGGAATCTCTTGCTCCAAGCAGACGGCGCCGAAGGTCCGGGCCGCGCCGCGTTCGACTTCGCCTTGACAGCCGGGGGGCCGCACGCGATCCTGAACGCATGTACCGGCGAGCGGCGAGCGCGGTGCTTCGGGTCGCCTTGGTGCTGGCCTGCGTCGTGACGCTGCTCGGGCACCTGTGCGTGCCGCTTCAAACCGCCCATGCTGGTAACCCGACCGATCCCTCGGTGGCCGAAGCGCTGGGGGAGACCTCTCACGCGGCGTCCTGCGAAGCCCTTCCCGGCTCCTCGGTGAGGTGTCCGGGCTCCCTGGCCGTCGACACCCGAATCCCGGCGTCAGCCGTGCGGGTGACCGAGACCGGGGCCGCGGTCGACACGCCGGCTCCGATCCCGCGACCGCCGCGGTTCCTCCTGCACGCGACCCTCCTGAACTAGGCCGCGCGACTCCCGTCGTCACGTCGCCCTCCCGGAGCTAAGTTCCCGGGAGGGCGCTCTGCGAAGTATCCCGATCCGAGGAGCCAACACATGCGCGCGA
>DASYUM010000271.1:0-13517 GCA_036001225.1 Candidatus Methylomirabilota bacterium
GGGAAGATTCCCGATACCCTCGCCCCCATCGGTCCCTTCATCGCCGACCGCAACGACCTCCCGGACCCGCACGTCCTCGACCTCAAGCTCTGGGTCAACGGGAGTCTCATGCAAAACGGGAGCACCCGGACCTTCATCTTCGACGTCCGCTATCTGGTCAGCTATCTCTCGGGCCTCATCACGCTCTCGCCCGGCGACCTCATCGCGACCGGCACGCCTCCCGGCGTGGGGTTCGCGCGCAAGCCTCCGGTCTTCCTCCAGCCCGGCGACACGTGCCGGCTCGAGATCACCGGGCTCGGTACCCTCGAGAACCCCGTCAAAGAGGGCTGATGCTGGACCTGGTCAGATCGCTGGTCGTCTCGAACGGGACGAAGATGGTGCTCCTGTCGGCCGACGGCCTCGGCGGCCTGCCGCATCCCGACACGGGTCGCTCCGAGCTGGAGACGGCGCGCCTGCCCCATCTCGCCGCGCTCGCCGCCGAGGCCGCCTGCGGGCTCCTCCGCCACGTCGCGCCGGGGATCACGCCGGGCAGCGGCCCCGGCCACCTCGGTCTCTTCGGCTACGATCCGTTGCGCTATCAAGTCGGGCGCGGCGTGCTGGAAGCGCTCGGCATCGCCTTCGACCTCGAGCCGGGCGACATCGCCGCCCGGGGAAACTTCTGCACGGTCGACGACAGCGGGCTCATCACCGACCGTCGCGCCGGCCGCATCCCCACCGAGGTCGGCGTGCGGCTGACCGATCGGCTGCGGGAGATCCGCCTGCCCGGCGTGGACTTGTTCGTGGAACCCGTGAAGGAGCACCGGTTCGTCCTCGTCCTCCGCGGGAGCGGGCTGGGAGGGCGGCTGTCGGAGACCGATCCTCAGGTCCTCGGCCGGCCGCCGCGGCCGGTGCGGGCGCTCGACGACGGCTCCCGGCACACCGCCGATCTCGTCAACGCGTTCGTCGCGGAAGCGCGGCGCCGTCTCGCGGACGCCGCCCCCGCCAACATGGTGCTCCTGCGCGGATTCGACGGGCAGCCCGATTTCCCGCGCTTCCCCGAGGTGTACGGGCTGCGGGCGGCGGCCATCGCGGCCTATCCGATGTATCGCGGCCTCGCCCGGCTGGTCGGCATGGACGTGCTGAAGACGGGCGCCACCTTCCCCGAGGAAGTCGCCACCGTCCGCGCCCATTGGGACGCCTACGATTTTTTCTTCCTCCACTACAAGGACACCGACAAGGCGGGCGAGGACGGCGATTTTCCCGGCAAAGTGGTCGCGCTCGAGCGGCTGGACGCCGAGATCCCCGCCCTCGAGGCGCTCCGACCCGACGTCCTGGTCGTCACCGGCGACCACGCGAGCCCGGCGGTGCTGAAGGGCCACTCCTGGCACCCCGTGCCCGTGCTCCTCGCGGCTCCCTACGCCGCCGCCGACCCCGTCGAGCGCTTCACCGAGCGTGCCTGCGCGGCGGGCAGCCTCGGCCTCCTCCCCTCCCACCACCTCATGCCGCTCGTGATGGCCAATGCCCAGCGCTTCACGAAGTTCGGGGCGTAGTCCCGGCCGGCGTACCGGCCGGAACGCGTAGGAACGCGATGGCAAGCCAACTCGTCTGCCCGCGGTGCTCCAAACCGATCGGGCGAAGACAGGCCGTCCAGATCCAGCAGGGGGAGCTGATCCACGTCCGCTGCGCGAGCCAGGCGTCCGTCCTTCGCGCCATGGAGCTCAGGGCCCAGGCCCGCGCGGCCACGGTCCGGGTGCAGCAGCTGGCCGAGGAGACCGCGCGACGCCGGGCCGCTGAGGCCGGGCCGCTGCGTGGCCTGACCATCCTGGTCGTGGATGACCACGAGGACACCCTCGACGCGATGCGGCTCTGGCTCAACGCCTACGGCGCCCGAACCTTGGCCGCCGGCACGGGCGCGGATGCGGTCGGCATCCTGGCGACCCTGGTCCCCGACGTGGTGATGGCCGACCTCGGTCTGCCCGACATGGACGGCTATGCCCTGGCCCGGCATATCCGTGCGAACCCGGCCCTGGCCCGGGTCTGCCTCATCGCGGTGTCCGGCCGGCCTGCCGACGAGGCAGGGCCGAAGGCCCGCGACGTCGGGTTCGACGAGTATTTCATAAAGCCCGTGAACCTCGCGGACCTCGTGGGCGCGCTGGTGAGACGGCGGCCCCTCAACCCGCGTCGTCCCGCCGGACCGCCACACCGGCTACCCGGAACGAACCCCGCGACGTCCTGACCCGCAGGTCTGACCTCGCTCAGGGCCTTTCCCTTGCCATCGACCCCCCTTGGGTGCATAATGCCGGCCCTCGGGGAGGCGGCATGGGCGCGACCAGGATCCGCTGGTTGATCATCATTGACCGAGATCGAAAGGACATGTACGCACACCTGCGCCACCGCTTCGAAGGGCGGGCCCTCGTGATCCTCGACCGCCGCCACGGTGATCGCCGCGTCCGCGACGTCCCCGTCAAGGTCGAGCGACGGCGTGGCCCGCGCCGGCAGTCGCTGACGTCCCCCGAAGAGGCGCTCTGGCGGGACGGCGGCTATCGCATGCTCTTCCGGCCGGAGGGTTTCGAGCTCTTCGAGGCCGAGGACGGCGTGCTGACCTGGCGCTAGGTCATCGGAAGGGGCCTCGACGGTCCCCTCTGAGGGTTCCCCGGCGGGCGTTCCCTACCGCCGCGACTCTAAGGGCATCACCCCGCTTCCCTCCCCCCAGCGCGCCCCCATACACTGGACGCATGGACGCTGCGGCGTGCCTGCGGTGCGGCGTGTTCGTGGGGGAGGGCCGGGGCGTGTGCGGTGAGTGCTGGCGGGCGATCCACCGGCAGACACTGGCACTTCGGGCCCGAGCCCGGCGTCTGCGAGCCGACACCCTTCGCCTCCGGGCCGAATCGCAGGCCCGGATCCGCGAGCTCGTGGCGCGAATGGACCTCCTGGCCGGCGGGGCCGCGCGGACCCCGGGGCTCGTCAGGCGGTCGGCGTTTTGGCCGCTCACCCCGGCGCCGCCTCCGCTGGCCGGCCTCCGTGTTCTCGTGGTGGAAGACGAGCCGTTCGTCCGGGACTCCACACGCCTCGTGCTGGAAGACGCCGGTGCCTGCGTGGCGGCCGCGGCCGATGGGCTCGAGGCGCTGGCCATTCTCCAGTACGAGCAGTTCGACGTGATCCTGTGCGACGTTCTGATGCCGCGCTTGGACGGCCCCGCCTTCGTCCGGCACCTCCGACAGGAGCGGGGCCAGGCGGCGCCGCCGGTGATCGCCGTCTCGGCCTTCGCCAGCCACTGGAGTCCGCGTCAAGTTCAGCAGGCCGGGTTCGCCGGCTACCTCGCCAAGCCGTTCGAGATCCCCGCTCTGATGGGCGCCATCGCGGCCGCCCGGTCCCGGCCCGCCGCTTAGCCCGGGGCTCGCGCCATCCGGCCGGCATGGCTTTTGCTGCCGGGAGGGCATGGACGCGCTCCCGCGCGACCTGGCCCCCGGCACCGGCCGTCGGCTGACCGGGGTCACCTGCCCCGACTGCCCCGGCTCGCTCACCGTCGAGGTCCAGGGCCACAAGGGCCACCTCCACTTCGTGTGCCGGGTCGGTCACGCCTACTCGGTAGCCGGACTCCTAGCCGCCAAGGAGGAAGTCCTCGAGGATCGGCTGTGGGGCGCGGCGCTTGCCCTGGAGGAGCTGGCGGCCTTGCTGGGCGACCTGGAAGCCTACGCGGTGCGAGAGTGCTGGGCCGGCGTGGAGACCCTGTGCCGCACGCGCCGGCAGTTGCTGGAGGAGCATGCCCTGGCCCTCCGGCGCCTCATCGAGCAGGATCGGCCGGTCGAGATCGGCTTCGACGATCCAGGCACCGAGATGGCCCAGACGGGACCGCCCGGCTCGTGATCAACGCCGGCCGGCTCAACCGCGACGTGGTGACGATCGGCGGCTCCGCCGGCAGCATCGAAGCCCTGCTCCGGATCTTCGAGAAGCTGCCGGCCAACCTGGCGGCGGCGGTGACGGTCGTGGTTCACCGGCCCCCGTTTTTCCAGAGCCAGCTCGCCCAGATCTTCAACCGGCGCGCCTCGCTGCCGGTCGCGGAGCCCGAAGATGGAGAGTCCCTCGAGCGAGGCCGCGTCTACCTCGCCCCGCGTGACCGCCACATGGTGATGGAGGACGGCCACATCCGGCTCAACCGCGAGCCCCAGCAGCACCGCTTCCGGCCGGCCGTGGACGCCTTGTTCCTGTCCGCCGCCCGCGCCTACGGGCCGCGGGTGATCGGCGTGCTGCTCTCCGGCGGGGGCACCGACGGCGTCCGCGGGCTCATCGCGATCAAGGCGGCGGGCGGGATCTCCATGGTCCAGGATCCCAAGGAGGCGCGGAACCCGTCCATGCCGGCGATGGCGATCGCCGAGGACGATGTGGACGCGGTGCTCCGGCTGGACGAGATCGCCGCCGCGCTGGGGACGCTGACGGCCGGCGGCACCCTCGAGCGGCGCGCGCGCTGAGCGCTCAAGCCCACGCCGACGGCGGCGCGGGCTCGGCCTATCATGCCGCCGGCGTCCTGGATACAGGCCGGCACATAGCCGGGTGGTCTTGACGGTCCCGGGGTGCTGACCTACACTCACATTACACTCGCGCAGTCGGTCTCTCCGACGCGCCCCCGAAGGGGGGCAGGGTGAGCAGAAAGCACCGGCCGGGCAATCATGTCAGCACAAGCGCCGCCGCCTTCGACGTGGTCGCGATCGCCGCGTCAGCGGGCGGCCTCAAGGCGCTGAGCGACGTCTTCTCGGCCATCCCGGCCGACTTCCCGGCTGCCCTCGTCGTCGTCCAGCACCTGGACCCCCGGCACCGGAGCCTGATGGCGGACATCCTCAGCCGCCGCACCGCGCTGAGGGTCAAGCAGGCCGAAGAGGGGGACGAGCTGAAACCGGCGACGGTGTACGTGGCGCCGCCGAACAAGCACCTGCTGGTCAACCCCGACGGCTCCTTGAGCCTCGCCCAGTCCGAGCTGGTCCACTTCGTCCGTCCCTCGGCCGACCTCCTCTTCGAGTCGGTAGCGGCCAGCTTCAAGCACCGGGCCATCGCCGTCGTCCTGACCGGGACCGGCAGCGACGGGACCATGGGCGTCCAGGCCATCAAGAAGATGGGCGGGACGGTCATCGCCCAGGACGAGGCGTCGAGCGAGTTCTTCGGAATGCCGAACGCCGCCATCAACACCGGCAGCGTGGACTTCGTCCTCCCGCTGAAGGAGATCCCCTCCGCCCTGGTCACGCTGGTGACCACCGGAGAGGCCGGATGACGATCCCCGAGTCGCCGCCGGAGCTGGAGGCGCTCCTCGACTACCTCAAGCGCACCCGGGGCTTCGACTTCACGGCCTACAAGCGGGCGAGCCTGCTCCGGCGCGTCCAGAAGCGGATGCAGACGGTGGCCGTCCGCGAGTTCGCCGACTACATCGACTACCTGGAGGTCCACCCCGAGGAATTCCCGCACCTCTTCAACACGATCCTGATCAACATCACCGGGTTCTTCCGCGACCCACTGGCCTGGGACTACCTCGGCGCCGAGATCATGCCCCGGATCCTAGGGGAGAATCGCTCCGATGACCCGATCCGGGTGTGGAGCGCCGGCTGCGCCTCCGGCGAGGAGGCCTACAGCATCGCGGTCCTGCTGGCCGAGCACCTCGGCGCGGAGCGCTTTCGGAAGCGGGTCAAGATCTACGCCACCGACGTGGACGAGGACGCCCTGACCCACGCCCGGCTGGCCGCTTACGCGCCGACGGACGTCGAGGAGGTCCCGCCTCGGCTCCTGGAGAAGTACTTCGAGCGCACCAGCAGCAACTACGTCTTCCACCGGGAGCTCCGGCGCTCCGTGATCTTCGGCCGCCACGACCTGGTCCAGGACGCCCCCATCTCCCGGATCGACCTGCTCGTCTGCCGCAATACCCTGATGTACTTCAACAGCGAGACGCAGGCGCGGGTCCTGGCGCGCTTCCACTTCGCGCTCAACGAGGGCGGCTACCTCTTCCTCGGCAAGGCCGAGATGCTGCTGACCCACGGGCACCTCTTCGCCCCCCTCGACCTCAAGCGCCGGGTCTTCGTCAAGGTGCCCGAGCCCGACGCGCGGGCGCGGCCCCCGCGGATGGCCGCCGCCTACCGCGAGGAAGCGGGTAACAACCCCATGGTCAAGGAAACAGGTCTCCGCGAGCTGGCCTTCGAAGTCGATCCGGTCGCCCAGATGGTGGTGGATGGGAGCGGCATCGTCACCATGATCAACGAGCGCGCCCGCGCGCTGTTCGGCCTCGGCAGCGACGACGTGGGGCGCCAGTTTCGTGATCTGACGCTCTCGCACCGGCCGACCGACCTCCGCACGGCGATCGAACAGGCAAGCGTGGAGCGGCGTCCCTCCCTTCGGCGGGACGTCGCCTGGGCGACGCCCTCCGGCGAGACCCGGTACCTGGACGTCCATGTGCAGCCCTTCTTCGACGCGGCCGCGGGATTCATAGGCGCCAAGGTGACGTTCACCGACGTCACGCGCGTCAAGCAGCTCCAGGACGAGCTGCAGCAATCCAAGCAGGCGCTGGAGACCGCCTACGAGGAGCTGCAGTCCTCCAACGAGGAGCTGGAGACGACGAACGAGGAGCTGCAGTCCACCAACGAGGAGCTGGAGACGATGAACGAGGAGCTCCAGTCCACCAACGAGGAGCTGGAGACCATCAACACCGAGCTCCGCCAGCGGACCGAGGAGCTGAACGAGGCCAACTCCTTCCTGGGCTCGATCCTGTCCGGCCTCCGGGCCGGTGTCGCCGTCGTGGACCGGGAGTTGAAGGTCCTGGTGTGGAACGACCGGGCGACCGACCTCTGGGGCCTGCGGGCCGACGAGGTCCAGGGCCGCCACCTCCTGAACCTCGACATCGGGCTCCCGGTCTCGGAGCTACGCCAGCCGATCCGGGCCTGCCTGAGCGGCGAATCCCGCTACCAGCAGCTCTCGCTGGACGCCACCAACCGCCGCGGCCGGCCGATCCGCTGCACGGTGACCTGCTCGCCCCTGGACGCCAGCGGGGCGGGCGCCGCGCGGGGGGCGATCGTGCTGATGGAGACGAACGAGGAGGGGGCGCCGGCGTGACCGGCTCCGGGGAAGTCGCGCGGCGGGTCGAGGATCGCTGATATGGCCAGGCACGCCTGGAATCCCCCCGAGGAGGCCCGGCGATTCATGAACGCGCAGGAGCGCGGCGCGTTCCTTCTCCGGGCCAACGAGGTCCTCCGGGCTTCGCTCGTCATCGAGGAGTCCCTGTCCGCGTTGACCCGCCTCCTGGTGCCGCTCCTGGCCGACTGGTGCGCGACGGATGCCTGGGAGGGGAGTGGCGAGGTGCGCCGGATCGCGGTGGCTCACGCCGACCCGGCGAGGGAGGCAGACGCCCGCGCGCTCCTCGGCACCTTCGCTCCGGAGGCGGAGATGCCCTGGGGCCCGCTGCGGGCGCTGAAAACGAGCCGGTTCATCTACTTCCCGCGCATCGAAGACCCACGGCTGCTCGCCACCTCCGCGGCCCCCGAACACCTCGCCGCCGTTCGTGAGCTGGGCCTCGGCGCCGTCGTCTGCTTCCCCATGGCGCCCCCGACGCTCCAGGGCGTCCACGGGATTCTCACCTGCGTCCGCGGGCCGGGTCGGGCCCCCTTCGTTCCGGCCGAGCTGGCCATGTTGCGGACGCTGGCCTCCCGCGCGGGGGAGGCTGTCGTCCACAGCCGGCTCTACCGCGAGATGCAGGCGGCGAGCCGGGCCAAGGACGAGTTCATGGCCATGCTCGGCCACGAGCTGCGTAACCCGATCGCCGCCATCACCAACGCGGTCCGGGTCCTCGAGCAGCTCGGCGCGGCCGACGAGCCCACCGTTCGGATCCGGACCATCATCGCCCGCCAGACCCGGCATCTGGCGCGACTGGTGGACGACCTCCTCGACGTCGCCCGGCTCACCTCCGGGAAGATCACCCTGCGGTTGAAGCCGATGGACCTCAAGAAGATCGCCGAGCGCTGTCTCGCCCTCTACGAGGGCATGGACGGCAAACGGCACGAGATCGTGCTCGACGTCGAGTCCACGGTCGTCTCCGGCGACCCGACCCGACTCGAGCAGATCCTCGGCAACCTGCTCGACAACGCAGTCAAGTACACGCCGGTGGGCGGGCGGATCGAGATATCCGTTCGGCGCAACGCGGACTCGGCCGTGCTGGCCGTCCGGGACAGCGGCGTCGGCATCGCGCCCGAGATGCTGCCGCACGTCTTCGACCTCTTCGCCCAGGGCGCCCAGCCGCTGAGCCGCGAGGGAGGCGGCCTGGGGATCGGCCTCACGCTGGTCAAGCGGCTGGCGGAGCTGCACGGGGGGACGGTGACCGCGGTCAGCCCGGGTCCGGGAAGGGGGACGCGGGTCGAGGTCACCTTCCCGCTCGCGCCGGCCGCGGCCGCAAGGGCCTCGGCGCGCCCCGCGGTCACCCCCGGGGCGGCGCCCGCTCGCCGCATCCTGATCGTCGAAGACAACGCCGACGCCCGTGACGCGCTGACCGCCCTGCTCAGCGGCGACGGCCACACGGTCGAGGTGGCGGGGAACGCGCCGGAGGCGCTCGAGCGCGCGGGCCGCTTCCGGCCCGATGTCGCCCTCATCGACATCGGGCTCCCCGGCATGGACGGCTACGACCTGGCCCGGCGCCTCCGGGCGCTCGAGGGGCCGCCCATGCACCTCGTCGCCCTCACCGGCTACGGCCAGGCGTCCGACCGCCAGCGGACACGGGAGGCGGGCTTCGAGGTCCACCTCGTGAAGCCGGTGGACCCGGAGGACCTGGCCCGAGTCCTGGCCGAGTTGGACCGGCCCGCCGCGCCCGCCGCCTCCTGACCCGATCCCGGCCGGGGAGCGGGAACCAGCGCGTTTGACCCCCGCCCGGGCTTCCCCTACCCTGAAACTGTAGGGGGTGGCCGGCGATGCAGAGCGTCTGGGACGACATCGTGGTGATGGAGACGATGCGCGGGGTCGGCAGCCGCCTGGCGGCGCTCGTCCCCAATGTGCTGACGATGCTGGCCCTGGTGATCCTCGGGCTGGTCATCGGCGCCGTCGCCCGGGCGCTCGTGGTCCGGGTGCTGCGGGCGTTCCGATTCAACGCCCGCTGCGACCGCTGGGGCATCCAGGCCGCGCTGGCCCGGGCGGCGATCTTCCGCGACCCCGACCGCCTGGCCGGCTCGTTGGCGTTCTGGGGCATCTTCCTCCTCTTCGCGATGATGGGGATCGACGCCCTGGCGCTCCCCGGGATGTACGGGGCGACCTCGATGGTGGTCCAGCTCATCCCCAAGGTGCTGGCGGCGGCGCTGATCCTGCTGGTCGGCTGGCTCCTGGCCAACTTCCTCGGCAACGCCGTCCTGATCGGCTCCGTCAACGCCCGGATCGCCGAGGCCCGGCTCCTGGCGCGCGCCGTCCGCTGGGGGGTCCTGGCGTTCACCATGGCGGCGGTCCTCACCCAGCTCGGGATCGGGCGCGAGATGGTGATGATCGCCTTCGGGCTCACGTTCGGGGGCGTCGTGCTGGCCTTCGCCCTCGCCTTCGGGCTGGGGGCGCGCGAGCTGGCCCGAGACCTGCTCGATCGGCGCTTCCGCCATCGGGAGGAGTCTCCCGATGACGAAGTGGCTCACCTGTAGGAGGGAGAGGGAGAAAGCTCTGTTCCCTCTCCCCGCCTCGGGGGAACCCCTGAAACGGGTGGCCTCGGGCCCCTTGGTGGCGCCGGTCGGTTTCCGCTAAAATAGAAGACGGCCCATGCGCCGCGTCATCGTCTGCCCCACCGACTTCCTGTTCCAGCTCGTCCACGGCGGAAACGGCCCGGCGTTCCAGGTTTCCGGCGACCCGCCCCTGTTCATCGTCGGCGATGCCCGGACGCGGAGCCGGCTGGCCCGGCGCAACGTTCAGGCCCTGGCCGGGCCGCTGGACGATCCGGCCGTCTACCGGCGGGCGCATCTGCGGCCCACCGACCTCGTCATCCTGGTGACCGGGCCGCGGGCCCCCGAGCCGATCCTGGAGGCGATCCTGGAGGCCGCGCCCGACGTGCCCGTCCTGCTGCTCCACCAGGGCCCCGAGCCCCCGCTCCTGCCCGAGTACCCGACGGTCACCACGCTGCTGCTCGGCCGCCTCTTCCGCGAGCTCCTCCGCCCCGAGATGGACCGCGCCTGCCTCCGTCTGAAGGCCGACCGGATCCGGGCCCTGCTCGGCGCCCGCGAGCGCATCGGCATCCTGCTCCAGGACGACCCCGACCCCGACGCCCTCGCGAGCGGCCTCGCCCTGCGGGCGCTCCTCGGGCGGACCAAGGCGTCGGCGCCCCTCCTCACCTTCGGCCGGATCACCCGGCCGGAGAACGTGGCGATGGTCCTCGCCCTCGAGATCGAGGTCGAGCACATCACGGTGGCCGACCTCGCGCGCTTCGACGCGCTAGCGATGGTGGACGTCCAGCCGAGCTTCTGCGAGGAGTCGCTGCCCGAGATCGCGGTCGTCATCGACCACCACCCGGAGGCGAAGGGGTGGGAGGCGGCGTTCCGCGACGTGCGCCCGACCTACGGGGCGACCTCCACGATCATGACCGAGTACCTGCGGGCGGCCGACGTGAAGCTCACCGAGCGCGTCGCCACCGCCCTCTTCTACGGCATCAAGTCGGACACCCTCCACCTCGAGCGGGGCGGCACCCGGGCCGACATGGAGGCGTTCGCGTTCCTGTACGAGCTGGCCAACCACAACACGCTCCGCCGGATCGAGCGCCCCGAGCTGCCGCTCGACGCACTGGACGCGCTCGGCGAGGCCCTCGTCCACCGCCAGATCCTCCACAACGCGCTCTTCGCCCACCTGGGGCCGGTGAGCCGCCCCGACCTCATCCCCCAGTTCGCCGACCTCTGTCTCCAGGTCGCCGGCATCGAGTGGTCGGTGGTGTCGGGGATCACGGGGGACGAGCTGCACATCTCGATCCGCAACGTGGGCTACGTCCGGGCCGCCGGGGACATGGTCAAGGAGGCCTTCGGGGGCCTCGGCTCGGCCGGCGGCCATCGCACGGCTGCCAAGGCCGTCATCCCGCTCCGTGAGTGGGAGGCCCAGGTCGGCCCGATCGAGGCGGCCGCGATCCGGCGCGCCATCACGACCCGCTTCGTGCGGGCCCTGGACGGCAAGACCCCCTCACCCTGACCCGCGCCCCCGATCGGGGAGGGGGCCATCGGCGGCCGCAGGAACTAAGGATTGTCCCCCCTCTGTCGGCAGTGCTATGGTGACCAATGAGCGGCGGACGGACGCGGCCGAACGTTCTCGACCCCACGATGCACCCCCGAGGCTCCAGCCTGGAGGCAGGTCGGCCCATGACTGAGCGAACTCGCATCGCGGTGACGGTGGTGCTTCTCGTCCTGCTCTTCGCCGCCTGGCCCGCCGCCGGCGAAACCGGCTGCGTGACTGCGCGCCAGGAGCCCCGGATCCCGCCGCAAGCCGCCGCGCGGCCCTACCAGCCGGTCAACGGTACCGGCGGCTTCTCGGTCTTCGGCGCCAACACGCTGCCCGCGCGCGGCTTCTCGGTGGGCATCGGGTACCTGGGCGAGGAAGCGGTCTGCCAGCAGCGCGACGGGGTCTTCGACCTCCACACGCTGTGGGTGCCCCTCGCCTACGGGATTACCGACCGGCTCCAGGTCGGCGTGGACATCCCGTACACCTGGTACGAAGCGGACAAGTCCGGCCACGACGGCTCGAGCCTCGACGACATCAACTTCGGCCTGGTCTATCGCTTCCTCGACGAAAGCCCGGCCCGCCCCGCGCTCGCGGTCGTGGGGTTCGCCGCCGCGCCGACCGGCGAGCGGAAGGACGGGATCGGGCGGAACGAGTGGGACGTCGGCGGCAAGCTCGCGGCCACCAAGACCCTGCCCGGCAACCTCCTTGCCCACGCCAACGTCGGCTACACCTACGTCGGCCGCGGCTCCGTGGATCAGGACGACCAGTTCACCTCCGGCGTGGCCCTCGAGCTGCCCCTCGGGCGGCACTTCTCGCTCGTCGGCGAGGGGCTGGCCGACACCAACCGGCGCACCGGCAGCGAGCGCCACTCGGACTGGGTCGCCGAGACCCGCGCCGGCTTCCGGGTCCGGTTCGCCGGCTTCCTCCTGAGCGTGGCCGGCCGGAAGGGCCTCACCAACGACGCGCCCGACTGGGGCGTCTTCGCGCTGCTGACCTATCAGCCGGAGCCGTCCCGGCTGGCGGCCGCGGGCCCGGCGGCGGGCGCGCCACCGGCAGGTGCGCCGGCGGCGCCGAGCGCGCCCGCAGCTCCCGGCGCGCCTGGTGCGCCGGCGGCGCCGGGCGCGCCGGGCGTTCCCGGTGCGCCCATCACCCCCGGGGCGCCCGCCGCCCCCGGGGCCCCGGCCGGCCCGCCCAGCGCCGCGCCTGGCGCACCCGGAGCGCCGACGGCCCCGGGCGCCCCCGGAGCCCCAGCGGCACCCCCGCCGACGGCGGCAGTCCCCCCGGCCGCGCTTCCGCCGCCCGTCCGGTCGGCCGTCCGCGACCTCCACTTCGAGTTCGACCGCTACGACCTGACCGCCGATGCCCGACGGCTCCTCGAGGACCTCGCGCAGGCCCTGAAGGCGAACCCCCAGTTCGCGGTCCTGATCGAAGGCCACGCCGACGAGCGCGGCACGCCCGAGTACAACCTGGCCCTCGGGGAGCGTCGCGCCCAGGCGGCCAAGGACTACCTGGTCTCGCTCGGCCTGGATCCGAACCGCATCGACACCATCTCCTATGGCGAGGAGCGCCCGCTCGATTCGGGCCACAACGAGCTCGCCTGGGCCCTCAACCGCCGCGCGCACTTTGTCGTGAGGACCGGCCGATGAACCGCTCGATGCCGTACGCTGCGACCCTCGTGTCCCTCGTCACGCTGACCGCGCTGCTCGCCGCCGCCGGCGCCGCCACACCGGCCGGCCCCGCGGTCGGCGCCTGGGCCACCTACCAGTGGACCTCGTCGCTCCGCGAGGACGTGCCCGTCCTCGTCCGCCAGGACAGCCAGGGCGGCCGGACGACGTGGTCCGTCGCGCGGGAAACGATGCCGCCGGCGCCGCTGTTCGTCACCTACGCGATCGTCCGGGCCGACGCCAAGACCTACACGATGCAGATCACCACCCACGCCACCCCGGAGGGGCCGCCCTTGTCGGTCACCCAGGTGCGGGTGGACCGGGCTTCCGGCAAGGCGCTCCGCAGCGTGATCCAGCGCCCGAAGGGCGTCATCGACACGCCGGAGAGCGGCCTCCGTCCGTTCCGGCAGGCGAGCGTGAAGGGGACCGAGGAGACGGCCGCGGTGCCCGCCGGCCGGTTCCCGGCCGTCCGGGCGCCGTACCAGGACGGCACGGTCTGGGTCTCGGACCAGGTCCCGGCGCTCGGGTTGGTGAAGGCGACCTTCCCCTCGGGCACCCTCGAGCTGGTCCGGAGTGGCACCGCCGGCGCCAAGGACCTCCTCCGCTCATAGTCGAATGCCCCAAGGCCGGATCGCGGGCGGCCTGGCGACGACCCTCGGAACGAAGCGCTCCGCGCGCGGGCTTTGCCCG
>DASYUM010000272.1:0-18244 GCA_036001225.1 Candidatus Methylomirabilota bacterium
CAGGAGCCTCGCGCTCGCCCACGCCGCCGATGGCATCCGCGTGAACTGCGTCTGCCCCGGCCTGGTCGAGACCGACATGGGCGCCGCCGCCGTGCGCGGTCAGGCCGCGCTCCTGGGTCTCGCGCCGGAAGATTTCGTGAAGCAGCGGGTCGCGCAGATCCCGCTCGGACGCCTGGAGCGTCCCGAGGACGTCGCCGGCGTCATCGGATTCCTCGCCTCGCCGAGGTCGGGATACATGACGGGGCAGGCGATCAACGTCACCGGCGGGCTGTGGATGCACTAGATTGTCGGAGGGGGCCACTGGATCGGACGGGCTTCGCCCTTTGGGGCCCCCTCCGAGCCTCCCCCAGGAGAAATTGCGGCGGCAAAGCCGCCGCTCGGAGCGGGCCACCGACCCGTGGCGTTCGGCATCGCGCTGTGCGTGGTCAATCCACGGCGGACTAAGGGTCCTAGTGCGGGTCGAAGGGGCCGCCCGGGCGCAGGTACTGGGCCCGGAAGTCGGCGAAGTGCCCCTCCAGCTCGGCCGCCACCGCGCCCGCGGCCGCCTCCGCCGAGCCCGGCCGCTCCTCCTCGGGCCCCGTCCGCCACCGGGCCAGGTACTCTTCCGAGTCCGTCAGCCCCGCCTGCATCGCGACCACGTCCACCAACTCCTGGAAGCGCGCGCTCAGCGACACGGTCGTCTCGCCGCCGCCGTCCCGCGCCGTCACCAGGACCGGGATCTCCTGCCAGTACGTGATGTGAACCCGTGCCATTCCCAGGTATTCTGGCGACCCGGTTCGGACTGTCAAGCGCGCCGGGTCGGCGGCAGCGCCGTTGACACTCCTCAGGGGCTCGGCTACAGTGAGGCCGAGCCGGCCATGATCAGCGTCGTTGCCCATCGGGTCAAGCAGTACGGCGTCGAGTTCTATCAGGCCTCGTTCTCCGCCCGCGAGATCGACCGTCTGGTCAGGTTCGAGGTCCTGGGTTACGGGGGAATGCCCGAGCCCACCAAAACCCGGCGAGCGACGCGCACCCGTGTCAACTGGGAGGTGCTCGAGAGCCGGATCGGCGAGAGCAGCGAGGCCTACCAGCGCCCGGTCATCCGCCGGAAGATCGAAGAGCTGGTGGCCTACTACAGCGACTGCCGGGAGGCCGGGAAGCTCCCCGCCATCGCCGGCGCCGTCATCATCACCTCCGACAAGCGCCTGACCTTCAAGCCGGTCGCCCACCACGCCAACCTCGGCGTGCTGGAGATCCCCGAGGAGCCCGGGGTACTGCGGGTCCTCGACGGGCAGCACCGCCTGCTCGCCCTCCACGCGCTGGCCGCCGATGGCGACCTCACCGGCCTCGACGTGCCGGCCGTCCTGTTCGACAGCCTCGACGCCCAGCAGATCGTCGAGCTGTTCGTGACCATCAATGCCAAGCACACGCGCCTGAACCCCTCCCACCTGGTCAGCCTGTCCGGTCGCAAGCTCTACCCGGACGAGAACCAAGCGTTGGCCCACGACATCATCCGGGCGCTGAACGAGGACGAGACCTCCCCGCTCCAGGGCGAGATCAAGATGCTCGGCATCGGCCGGGGCAAGGTGGCCCAGGCGCCGCTGGCCGAGGAGATCGTGGACCTGATCGAGACGGTGGAGAAGATGGGCGGGCGAGGGCGGGCCAAGGAGCTACGGGAGTCGGGTCGGCGCTTCTTTCTAAACTACGTGAAGGCCATCGCCCAGACCTTTCCCCACGCCTGGGCGGGGCGGAAGTACTCGATCAAGACCGGGACCGCGCTGCGCGCCTTCGTGCGGGTGGCGCCCGACGTCATGGCGCGCACCCGCGAGCTCAAGGGCGATCCCTACGATCTCCGGGGGATCCGAGAGGCGCTGCGCCCGTGGGCGGAGCGGCTCGGCGACCGCCGCTTCGAGACCGAGGGGGAGTGGCGTCAGAAGCTGGCCGGCGGGACCCGAGGGACGGTGGAGACGCTCGCCCGCGAGCTGAAGGAAGGGCTTCGGACCTAGATCCTCGACGGGGCGCGCCGCCCGTCGAAGCGGACCCCGGCTCAGGTCTCCGCCGACTCGCACGCCTCCACGTTCGCTCGCCGCACTTTTACCCGCGCCACGCCGTCGTCCACCATGTCCAGCTCTTGCGCCGCGCGGTACGAGAGGTCGATGGTGCGCCCGGGGTAATAGGGCCCGCGGTCGTTGATCCGCACGAAGACGCGGCGGCGATTCGCGAGATGGACGACCTCGAGACAGGTTCCCAGGGGGAGCGAGGGGTGGGCGGCCGTGAACGCCTCCATGTCGTAGACTTCCCCGCTCGCCGTCGGCCGGCCGTGGTGCCAGGGCCCGTACCAGGAGGCGACGTCGAGCCAGGGCCGGGCTGGCCGGGCGGGCCCGACCCGAGCGGCGGCGACCCGATCGGGTGGCGGCGTGAATCTGACGGTCACGACCGTGTCCTCGGGTCGAGCCCGATCGAAGCCGAGCCCGGACAGGAGCGCGCACCCTGCCATCAGCGCGGGCAGGAACACGCTCGCCGCGAGCGACCGGCCGGTGCGAACGGAAGAGCCGAGCGCGGCCAGGGGGGGGTCTGGATGCACGCCGAGATCGCAGCAGGAGTCGGACCAGCCGGGGCGCGGTCAGCGTTTTCGCCGGGTTGGCCCTAGGGTGTTACCCTGACGCAATGGTGAAACCGTCTTCCGGGTGACGGCGCTGACTCGGAAGGGAACAGTCAGCCGCGGCCGGTCGCGGCCGACTGGATGAAGTTATCGGCCCGGCGGCTCCCAGGGAAAGTTGGCCGCCATCACCTCATACATCTTTGCGCCGCCCGGGGCCTGGACCTTCACCTCGTCGCCGACCTCCTTGCCGATCAGCGTGCGGGCGAGCGGGGAGAGAATGGAGATCCGCCCGGTGGCGGGGTCCGCCTCGTCAGAGCCGACGATCTGGTAGCGGACCTCCTTGCCATCCGGTCCCCGGAGCCGGACGCTGGAGCCGAAGGTGATCCGTTCGCCGTCGCGCGGCGGGTCGATGACCTCGGCCCCCCCCACCTTGGCCTCGAGCTCCCGGATGCGCGCCTCGATGAACCCCTGCCGCTCCTTGGCCGCGTGGTACTCGGCGTTCTCCGAGAGGTCGCCGTGAGCGCGCGCCTCGGCGATCGCCTTGATGATCTGCGGACGTTCCTCACGCGTGAGCCGCTCCAGCTCCTGCTGAAGCCGGCTGTAGCCGTCCCGCGTCATCGGGGTGCGCTGCGACATCGGGCAACTCCGCGATTCGATTCTACTACAGCGGCGGCCGCCCGCGGCTGGCCGGGGCCACCTTGACAGAATAGTTAAGCGCGTTAACCTTTGGGGGTCACGCCATGGGCCGGGCGGTCTCCCCTCCGACGCTCCACGACGACGCGCGGCGGCTTCTCGAGCTGCTGCACGGGATGATCTCCTCGGCCTTTCGACCGGTTCTCTGGAAGCGCGCGCTCGAGCTGGAGCTGAACTACGCGCAGGCCCAGGTCCTCTTCTTCATCCAGCGCCACCCCGGCTGCCTGGCCAGCGACGTCGCCCGCGCCTACGCGGTGACGCTGCCGGCGATCAGCCAGGTGGTGGACCGCCTCGCCGAGAAGCACTTCCTCGTCCGTACCGAGGACCCGCGCGATCGCCGGGCGGCGCGGCTCCGCCTGACCCGGGCCGGCGACGCGCTCGCCCGCGAGCTGGAGGGGGCCCAGGTCGAAGGGCTGGCCGCCCTGCTCGGGCGCCTCTCCGCCGACGAGCGCCGGACGGTCCTGGCCGGGCTCGACGCCCTCGTCTCGGCCGCGGTCCGGGAGTCCTGATTCGATGGTCCGCGTGGCCACCCTCCTGCTGACCCTCGCTCTGCTCCTCGCCGCCTGCGGCCAGTCCAGCCAGGCCCGATCCGAGCGCCGGGAGGCCGCCGGCGGGACGGCCGAGCGCCCCGCCCTCCGCGTCAGCACCGCGACCGTGGAGGCGCGCGCCGTCCAGCGGAGCGTGGAAACGGTCGGGAGCCTGCTCGCGTGGGACGAGGTCGTCGCCAAGTCCCAGGCGACCGGGACCGTCGTCCGGCTCTACGCCGACCTCGGCGACACCGTGCGCGCGGGCCAGCCGCTCGCCGAGCTCGACCGCCGCGAGGCCGACCTCGGGCTCGACCAGCTCCAAGCCGATCTGGCCGCCGCCCGCGACAACCTCGCGCGGGCGCGGGCGGCCGCCGAGGCCAGCCGGGCGAATCTCGAGCGAACCCGGCAGAGCCGGCGGGCGCTGGAGGCCGACGTCGCCCGGATGCGGGCCGACGCCGAGTGGCGTCGCCTCGAGCTGGAGCGCAGCCGGGAGCTGGCCGCGCGCCAGCTCATCGCGGCGCGGGACGTGGACAACGCCCGCCTCCAGCACGAGATGGGCCTGGCCCAGGTTCAGGCGTCCGAGACCGCGCTGGCCCAGCACGCCGATCAGGTCCGCGTCGCCGAGGCCCAACTCGAGGCCGACCTCGGCGCGGTGAAGGCAGCCCAGTCGCAGATCCGCCAGCGCGAGGCCGCCCTCGATCTCGGCCGGAAGCGCCTGGGAGACACGACCGTGCCGGCGCCGATCGGCGGCCTGGTCGCCCGCCGCCACACCGCGGTCGGCGAGTTCGTGAAGGACAACACGCCGCTGTTCACGCTGGTCAGCGCCGACCCGCTCAAGTACACGGGGACGATCCCGGAGCGCTTCGCCCCCGATGTCCGCACCGGCCAGCAGGTGCGCCTGCAGGTGGATGCGTATGGCGCCCGCGCCTTCACCGGGCAGGTCACCCGCATCGCCCCGGCCGTGGAGGTCCCGACGCGCACGCTCGCGCTCGAGGCGCGGGTGCCGAATCCCCAGGGGGTCCTGCGTCCCGGCTTCTTCGCCCGGGGCGTCGTGCTCACCCGGCGGGACGCCCAGGCCGCCTTCGTGCCGGCCGAGGCCGTCACGTACTTCGTCGGGATCACCAAGGTCTTCGTCATCGCCGACGGCAAGGCCCGTGAGCGCCAGGTGAAGGCCGGCGTCCGCGAGGCCGGCCGAGTCGAGATCCTCGACGGCGTCAAGCCGGGCGAGGTGGTGGCGACCTCGGGGCTGGCCCAGCTCTACGACGGCGCGCCCGTCATCGTGGGGGCGGCTCCCGCTCCCGGCAAGTAGGACCGAGCCCCCGCCATGTCGCTCGTCGACCTCTGCGTCCGCCGCCCCGTCTTCGCCACGATGCTCATCGTGTCGCTGGTCACCCTCGGCATCGCCTCCTACCGCGATCTCGGGCTCGACCTCTTCCCCAAGGTGGACATCCCCACCGTGACGGTGACGACCCTGCTCCCCGGGGCCAGCCCGGAAGAAGTCGAGAGCCAGCTCACCAAGAAGGTCGAGGAGGTCGTCAACACCATCAACGGGATCGACGAGCTCCGCTCGACCACCCTCGAGGGCCGCTCCCAGGTCTTCATCTCCTTCCTCCTGGAGCGGAACATCGACGAAGCGGCCAACGACGTCCGGGAGAAGGTGGCCACCATCGTCTCCCAGTTCCCGCCCGGCACCGAGTCGCCGGTGATCGAGAAGTTCGACGTGGACGCGGCGCCGGTCATGGCCCTGGTCGTCTCCGGCCAGCGCTCGCCGCGCGAGATCACCGAGCTGGCGGACAAGCGGATCAAGCGGGCGCTGGAGACGGTCAAGGACATCGGGGCCATCACCCTGGTGGGCGACCGCAAGCGGGAGATCCAGGTCGGCGTCGATCCCCACCGCCTCGCCGCTTACAACCTCTCCATCCAGCAGGTCAAGAACGCCCTCGCCCAGCAGAGCGTGGAGATCCCGGGCGGCCGCCTGACCGGCGCCCACCGGGAGGAAGGGCTGCGCACGCTCGGGCGGGTGGAGTCGGTGGCCGGCTTCGAGGCGCTGGTCGTCGCCGAGACCCCCCGGGGGCCGGTCCGGATCCGCGACGTCGGCGAGGTGCTGGATGCCGAGGAGGAGCCCCGCTCGCTCTCCCGTCTCGACGGCCGGGCCGCCGTGTCGCTCCTCGTGCGCAAGCAGTCGGGGACCAACACGGTCGCGGTGGTGGATCGGGTGAAGGCACGCCTGGCCGACCTCCAGCGGACGCTGCCGGCCGACATCGCCGTCGAGGTGGTCCGCGACCAGTCGCGCTTCATCAAGCGGGCGCTGGGCGAGGTCCAGCACCACCTGCTGCTGGGCGCCCTGTTCGCCAGCCTCATCGTCTGGATCTTCCTCGGCTGGCGGAACTGGCGGCCGGCCCTCATCGCCGCCATCTCGATCCCGACCTCGCTGATCGCCACCTTCTTCGCCATGCGGCTGGCCGGCTTCACGCTGAACAACATCACCATGCTCGGGCTGTCGGTCTCGACCGGCATCGTGATCGACGATGCCATCATCGTGCTGGAGAACATCTTCCGCCACATGGACGAGGAGGGGCGGCCAGCCCGGGAGGCGGCCGTCACCGGCGCCCGGGAGATCGTCCTCGCCGTGGTGGCGACCACGCTCTCGCTCATCGCGATCTTCTTCCCGGTGGCGTTCATGGGCGGCCTGGTCGGCCGGTTCTGGCGGAGCTTCGGCCTCACCGTCAGCTTCGCCATCCTCGTCTCGCTGCTGGTCGCCTTCACGCTGGTCCCGATGCTGGCCGCCCGCGTCCTGCGGCGAGTCGCGGGCGCCGGCCACGCCGGCGCCGGCGCGGCGAAGTCGGGGTTCTACGGCCGGGTGGAGGCCGGCTACGAGGCGATCCTGCGGGTGGGGCTCCGGCACCGGCTCCTCACGGTCCTGGCCACGCTCTGCCTGGTGGCGGTCACGCTCTTCCTGTCACGGAACCTGAAGACGGATTTCATCGTGGCCGACGACATGTCGGAGTTCGAGATCGTGCTCGAGACCCCGCCCGGCGCCTCGCTGACCCAGTCGGACGCGATCCTCCGCCGGGTGGAGACCGAGCTGCGGCAGATCCCCGAGGTGGAGCGGCTCTTCACGACCATCGGCGTCCGCGGCGGCTTCGTGTCCAACGTGACCGATGCCTCGATCTACGTCGGCCTCCGGCACATGACCCAGCGCAATCGGGACCAGTTCACCATCATGCAGGAGGTGCGCCGCCGGCTGCGCACCTACCCCGACCTCCGGGCCAGCGTCCAGCAGGTCAGCCTCGTCTCCGGCGGCGGGTTCCGTCAGACACCCTTCAACCTGATCCTGCGCGGCGCCGACCTCGACCGCCTGAGCGCCTCCGCCCAGACGCTCGTCCAGCGCCTGTTCGCCATTCCCGGCTTCGTGGACGTGGACACCGGCCAGGCCCAGCGGAGTCCCGAGCTCCAGATCGTGGTGGACCGGGCCCGGGCCGCCGACCTCGGCGTCCGCATGGCCGACGTCGCGGACAGCCTGCGCGTGCTGGTGGGGGGCGAGAAGGTCGGCTTCTATCGGGAGGAGGGCGAACAGTACGACGTGCGGCTGCGGCTGGCCGAGGCCTACCGGCGCGACGCCAGCGCGCTGCCCGAGCTGACCGTCCCCGCCGCCGGGGGCCAGCTCGTCCGGCTCGGCAACCTGGCCCGGGTCGAGGCCGGGATGAGCCCGGGGCAGATCGACCGCTACGCCCAGGAGCGCCAGGTCACCGTGGTGGCCAACCTCTACAACAAGCCGCTCGGGGAAGCGATGCAGGAGGCGCTCGCCATCGTGCGCGAGCTGGAGCTGCCGCCCGGCTACCAGGCGATTCCGCTCGGCCAGGCCAAGCTCATGCAGGAGGCCTTCTCGAACTTCCTGGTCGCCTTCCTGCTCGCCCTCACCTTCATCTACATGGTGCTGGCGGCCCAGTTCGAGAGCTTCGTCCACCCGGTCACGATCATGAGCTCGATGTTCCTGGCCCTCCCCTTCGGACTCCTCGCCCTGGTGCTGACCGGCAACACGCTGAACATCTACGCGATCATGGGGATGTTCCTGCTGATGGGCGTGGTGAAGAAGAACGCGATCCTGCAGGTGGACTACACCAACGTGCTCCGCGCGCGCGGCCTCGGGCGCACCGAGGCCCAGCTCCAGGCCGACCGGGCCCGGCTGCGGCCGATCCTCATGACCACGCTCGCCATCATCGCCGGCATGCTGCCGGTCGCCATGGGGCGAGGCGACGGCTCCGCCTCCCGCGCCGCCCTCGCCGTCGCCGTGGTCGGCGGGCAGGCGCTCTGCCTCGTGGTCACCCTCGTCATCACGCCCGTGGTCTACTCGCTCTTCGACGACTTCCGGGGGCTGCCGCGCCGCGCGCTCGCCTGGCGCCCGGCCTGGCGGCCACGTCTCCCTCTCGGCCGGCGGCTCGAAGAGGCGATGAACGGCCCCCGCCGCTCCTGATGCGGCGGGGAGGCGCCGCGGCCACCCTGGCGACGGGGTTCGGCTTCCTCGCGGCCGTCGCGCTGGCCCAGGTCGCTCCGCCGCCGACTCCGCCGATACCCCCGGCCCCGCCGGCTCCCAGCTCGCCGGCTCCGCCACCGCCGAGCGCCCCGGGCGTGCCGGCGCCGGCCGCCGTCGTGGAGGAATTGCGGGCCACGCTGGGCCGGGCGATCCAGCGCTTCGAAGCGCGCGACCTCAACGGCGTCCTGGGGTTCGTCTCCGAGCAGTACCGGACGGGCCCGCTGACGAAGCCGGCCGTCCGCGCCCAGCTCGCGGCGATGTTCCAGATCTACGACGCGATGCGGGCGAAGGTACGGATCGACGAGGTCCGCATGGTGGGCGAGCACGCCTGGGTCTTTTCGACCGGCGAGGCCGCCGGCCGGCTGCCCTTCGTCGGGCAGTGGGTCACGCTCTTCTGGTGGGAGCGGGAGCTCGAGGTGGCCCGCCGCGAGAACGGCGCGTGGCGCCTCTACGGCTACCAGCAGTAGCGTCGCGGGCGCGCTAGCAACCTAGCGGGTCAAGACGCGCGGCGTACCGCCGAACCGCCAAGGGTCGGTGGTCCGCTCCGAGCGCGGGCTTTGCCCGCGCAACTGTCGGGTTCACGCGCCCCGGACGGCGGGGCCCCAGCCCCGCGACGTCCGGAGGCGCGCACTCTCCTCGGGGGGGCATCGGGGGGGTGTTCCGACACCCCCTCCGACAATCTACTCGAAGCCCCAGGCGAAGACGCGGGTGGGCGTGACCTCGATGACGACGGAGTCGCCGACCCCGAGCGCGGCCTGGGCCTCGTACTGCGGGAACTTCTCGTAGAGGAGCTGGCGCGCCTTCCGGAACTTCGGGCCCCGCGCGTGGAGGCTGGCCTTGCCGGTCACCATGACGCCGCGGAGGCCGTCCCAGGCTTCCGTGTAGTCGTCGGCCACCACGGTGATCTGCGGGTTGGCCCGGAGGTTCTGCACCTTGCGGGCGTCGTTCGAGGAGCCGAAGTAGAGGCGGCCGTCGGCGAACACGGGGCAGACGGGGACCACGTGGGGGATGCCCCGGCCGTCGGCCGTCGCGACCCGCACGACGCGCGCGCGGGTGAGGAATTCGGTCGGCTTCTTGGTGAGCCGCGCCATCGTGCCCCCTCAGCTTTCGGGCAGGATCTTCCGATTGACCTCGATCGTCGAGTTCGCCCGGAGGGCCGCCAGCCACGCCTGCCAGGCGCGGCTCCGCTTCTGCTCGAGGAGCTGGCGCTCGAGGTCGGCGCGGGCCTTCTCGAACTCGGCGGGGTCGGGGTGCTCGCGGGCGACGACCTTGACCGCGTAGAAGCCCCGGGATCCCGAGGCCGGCCCGCCGACGCCGCCCTGGGGCAGCTCCAGCGCGACCCCGCCGATCGCCGACGCCAGGTCGCGATCGGTCAGCGGCTCGGCCCGGGAGAACGCCGACGTCTCGCCGAACGTCGCGCCGTCGCGCTGGGCCAGGGCCCGGGGCTCCTGCCCGGCGCGCAGCGCCTCGACGAGCTGGCGGGCCTTGGCCTGGGCCGCCTCCTGCGCCTTCTGCCGCCGGACGGCCTGGACCACCTGGCTCCGCACCTCGCCGAGCGGCAGCAGGCGCGGCGCCTCGGTCTCGAGCAGTCGGAAAATGGCGTAGCCTTCCGGCACCTTGACCGGGGCGCTGACCCCGCCGGCCGGGAGGCCGAAGATCGCGCTGGTCGCCTCGGCGACCCGCCCGATGCCCTCCACGGCGTCGATCCGGGCCAGCGGCCCGACCTCGCGCACGCTGAGCCCGCGCTCGCGGGCGGCGGCGGCGAAGTCGGGCGCGCGGAGCAAGGCCTGCTGGACCTCGTCGGCCTTCTCCCGCAGCGCCTTCAGCTGACCCTCGGCGAGAAGGTTCGCGCGGAGCGTGCCCGCCACCTCCCGGAGCTCCTTTCGGGAGCCCGGCGCCACGTCCAGCACCTTGATGACGTGATAGCCGAAGCCGGTCCGGATCGGACCGCCGACTTCCCCCGGCTTCAGGCTGAAGGCCAGCTGCTCGAAGGACGCCACCAGCTCGCCGCGGGCCACCGCGCCGAGCTCCCCGCCCCGCGGCGCCGTCGCCGGGTCCTCGGAGACCTCTCGGGCGACCTGGCCGAAGTCGGCGCCGCCCTTGACGCGCTGGAGCGCCGCTTCGGCTTTGGCCCGCGCCTTGTCCTCGGCCTGGCTCCCGCCCACGCTCGCCACCCGGGCCAGGATGTGGGCGATGCGCCGGCGCTCGGGCTGCTCGTACTGGGCGCGCCGCTCGTTGTAGGCAGCCTCGACGTCGGCGTCGGTCACCGTCGGGGCCGGCACGCTGGCCGTCGGCAGCAGCGCGACCAGGATTCGTCGGCGCTCCGGCCGCGTGTAGTCGCCGGGGTGCGCCTTGTAGTACGCCTCCAGCTCGGCGTCGGCGGGCTCGGGACCGGACAGGAACGCCTCGGTCGGGACGAGGAGGTACGCCGCCCGCACGCGGGCCCGGCGCGCCTCCCAGTGCTGACGGACCTCCGCCTCCGAGACCTTGACCCCGTCGGTGATCAGCGCCTGCAGCTTCCGCTGGAGGACCTGGCTCCGCAGATCCTGCTCGAACGCGGCCGGCGTGAGCCCCACCCGCGCGAGCACGCGCACGTACTGCTCACGGGAGAAGCTGCCGTCGGCCTGGAAGGCCCCGATCCGGGTGATCTCGGACCCCAGCTCCTCGTCGGTCACGCTGATCCCTTCGGCTGCCGCCCGTTGCCGCGTGAGCCGCTCGGTCACCAGCCGATCGAGGACCTGCTCCTGGACCCGGAGGGACTTCAGGAGGTCCTCGCTGAAGCGCTCCTTGAGCATCTGCCGGTACTGCTCGACGATCGCGCGGCGGGCCCGATCGTACTCGGCGCTGTGGATCTCCTCGCCGTTCACGGTCGCCACCGCCGCCTGGCCGCTCCGATCCTGGGTGGCGCCGAAGTAGGCGAGGCTGCCGATGAAGGTGATGACGACGAGCGCCAGGAAGTAGCGCGACGTTCTCCGCATCCAGCTCATCATCGCCATGGTGGATTTAGCCTATCACACGGGTCTGAGCCTCGCCACGCGGCCGGCTCTCAGTGGGCGGCGAAGTAGAGGACGAAGGCGGCGGCGGCGGCGTACATCATGGGGTGCACGTCGCCCGCCTTGCCGCGGACCAGCTTGATGAAGACGTAGGCGATGAACCCGGCCCCGATGCCATTGGAGATCGAGTAGGTGAGCGGCATCAGGGTCAGCGTCAGCAGCGCCGGGAAGCCTTCCTCGAGGTCGGCGAATGGGATGTCGCGCACCAGCGTGCACATGAGGTAGCCGACGATGACCAGCGCCGCCGCCGTCGCCTCGGGCGGTACCACGCCGGCCAGCGGGGCGAAGAACAATGCGAGCGCGAAGCACACCGCCACCACCACCGCGGTCAGTCCCGTCCGGCCGCCGGCGGCGACCCCTGCCGCCGATTCGATGTAGGTGGTCGCCGACGAGGCGCTGGCGGCCCCGCCGACGATGGCCGCCACCGAGTCCACCAGCAGGACCCGGTTGAGGCGGGGCAGGCGGCCCTGTTCGTCCAGCCAGCTGGCCTCGGCGCCGATCCCGATGACGGTGCCGACGGTGTCGAAGAAATCCGAGAGCATGATCGAGAAGATGGTGAGCAGCGCGACGGCCAGGCTGAGCCGCGTGAAGACCTCGAAGTTCACGCCCTGCCCCAGCGTCGAAAAGTCCGGCCACGCCACGATGTGGGCCGGCACCACGGCCATGCCGGGCAGCGTCCACACCTGGCCGCCGCCCAGCGCGTTCACCACGATGGCGAGGAGCGTCGTGGCGGCGATGCCGAGGAGGAGCGCCGCCCGCACCCCGAGGGCCAGGAGCAGCACGGTGAGCAGGAGGCCGACCACCGCCACCGCCACCCGCGGGGTGGCCAGCGGGCCCAGCGTCACCGGCGTCCCTTCCCCGGCCTTGACGATCCCGCCGTTGACCAGGCCGATGAAGAGGATGAAGAGGCCGATCCCGACCGAGATCGCGCGCTTCTGGGACATCGGAATCGCGTTGGCGACGGCTTCCCGGACGCCGACCAGCACCAGCAGCGTGATGGCCACGCCCTCGAGGAAGATCACCCCCATGGCGGCCGGCCACGGCAGTTTGTGCCCGGCGATGAGCTGGAAGGCGACCGCGGCGTTCAGCCCCATGCCGGAGGCAATGGCCAGCGGGTAGTTGGTGACGAGCCCCATCGCGGCGGTCATCAGTGCCGCCACCAGGCACGTGGCGGCCAGGGTGGCCGCGAAGGGGGGCCCCTGGCCCTGGAGCGCCGGCACCCCGGCGAACGAGAGGATGGCCGGGTTCACGAAGATGATGTAGGCCATGACCATGAAGGTGGTGAGCCCGGCCAGCACTTCGACGCCCACCGTCGTGCCGTGCTCCCGCAGCTTGAAGTACGCCTCCAGCATGTCCCCTCCCCTCGACAGCCTGGGCTACGGCGTTGGGCTAAGCCGGCTCGGGTTCCTCGTCGTCCTCCTCGAGCGGCACGACCCGGGCGGCGTCGACCGCCCGCGGCTGGACGCGCCGGGCCAGCGTGATGAAGCCGGTGTGCGCCACCATCCGGTGGACGGGGCGCACCGAGAGCCCGGCGATGTGCCAGGGCCGGAGCAGGGCCTCGAACGTCTCGACGAGGGCGAAGGCGGCGTGGGCGGCCAGCGTCTCGTGCGTCCGCTGGGCCTGGGGGAGGGTCGGGAGGTAGGCGCAGAAGACGCCGCCGGCCCGGAGCGCGGTCGCCGCCGGCTCGACCAGCCGCCAGGGCTCGGGAAGGTCGAGCAGCACCCGATCGACGTCGCGCTCCTCCAGGCCCGCGTAGACGTCCTGGGGCCGCACGGTGAGCGGCACGTCCGGCCCCAGCCGGGCCTCGACGTTCCGGCGGGCGCGGCGGGCGAATTCCTCCCGGATCTCGTAGGAGACCACGCGTCCGGTCGGCCCGACCGCCCGCAGCAGGGCCAGGGTAAGGGCCCCCGAGCCCAGGCCCGCCTCGACCACCGTCTGCCCCGTTCCCACGTCGGCGAAGAAGCAGATGACGGCCAGGTCCTTGGGGTAGATGACCTGGGCGCCCCGCGGCATCTCCAGCACGTACTCGCCGAGCGTCGGCCGGAGGGCGAGGTAGCGGGTGCCGAGCGAGCTCTTGACCGAGGTGCCGTCGGGGGCGCCGATCAGGGTGTCGTGGCTGATGTAGCCGCGATCGGTGTGGAAGGCCTGGCCGGACCGGAGAATGACGAGGTGCCGCTTGCCCCGCCGCTCGTCGATCAGGAGGACGGACTCGCCGGCCCGGAACGGCGCTTCACCCGGCATCGGCTCGCGTTATAGCACAGTTCCGGCGGGTGCGTGCGCCCCGGCCGGCTCGTCCCAGGCCGGGCCGAGAACCGAGCAGATCAAGGACGCAGGCCCGAGACGCGGCGAGGCGTATGCCGCATACGTTGAGCCGCGGCGAGGGCCGAGGACGCCGAGATGCGACGGTTATCGGCCCGGCCTAGGAAAAGGCGTCGAAGCCGGTAATGTCGCGGCCGATGATCAGCGTATGGATGTCGTGCGTCCCCTCGTAGGTGAAGACCGTCTCCAGGTTCAGCAGGTGACGGATCACCGGGTGCTCGTCCACGATTCCCGCCGCCCCCAAGATGTCGCGCGCCATCCGCGCCGTCTCCAGGGCCATCCAGACGTTGTTCATCTTGGCCATCGAGACCTGCTGGGGTCGCATGTCGCCGGCATCCTTGAGCCGGCCGAGCTGGAGGCAGAGGAGCTGGGCCTTGGTGATCTCGGTCACCATCCAGACCAGCTTGCGCTGGACGAGCTGGAACGACGCGATGGGCTTCGCGAACTGGATCCGCGACTGCGCGTACTGGAGCGCCCAGTCGTAACAGGCCATCGCCGCTCCCACCGCACCCCAGGCGATGCCGTAGCGGGCCTGGGTCAGACAGGCCAGGGGGCCCTTGATCCCGCTGGCGCCCGGCAGCTTGTTGTCGAGGGGGATCCGACAGTCCTGGAACGACAGCTCGGAGGTGATGGAGGCCCGCATCGAAAACTTGCCGTGGATGTCGAGCGTCGAGTAGCCCGACGTTCCCCGCTCGACCAGATAGCCGCCGATCTCTCCGTCGTCGCCCTTGGCCCAGACCACGGCCACGTCGGCGACCGAGCCGTTGGTGATCCAGAGCTTGGTCCCATTGAGGACGTACTGGTCGCCCCGGCGGAGCGCACGCGTCTTCATGGAGCCGGGGTCCGAGCCGTGATCGGGCTCGGTCAGCCCGAAGCAGCCGATCGCACTCCCCCGCTGGAGGGCGGGCAGCCACCGCTCCTTCTGGGCCTCGGAGCCGTAGCGGTGGATCGGGTACATGACCAGCCCGCTCTGCACGGAGGCGAAGGAGCGCAGCCCGGAGTCCCCCCGCTCCAGCTCCTGCATGATCAGGCCGTAGGCGACATGGTTGAGCCCGGCGCCGCCGTAGCCCTTCAGGGTGGCCCCGAAGACGCCCAGCTCGCCCAGCTTGGGGGCCAGCTCCAGGGGGAAGGTCTCCGCGCGGTGGTGCTCGGCGACGACCGGCAGGAACTCCGCCTCGACCCAGTCCCGCACGGCATCGCGCACCATGCGCTCCTCCTCGGAGAGGAGCTCCTCGATCGCGTAGTAGTCGACCCCGCGGAACTTCTCCATCGCGATCCTCCGTCTGGATCCTCGGCGGGCCGGTCTCCTAGGGGTTGCCCGTCAACAGGGCGAAGATGCGGCGGGCCAGCACCTCGTGCTCCTCGACGTTCTGGCGATAGATGTCGAGCCGGGGGTGGGTGAAGAGGTCGACCGGCCGGACCGGTTCGCCCGGGCTCCAGCACTCGAGGTCGAGGACCTGGAACGGCGAGCGGCCGGGCTCGGGGTGGTCGGTGACGAAGACGAAGATGAGACCCGGCCACTGCCGCTTGGCGTGCGCGAAGATGGACTGGGACCCGCGCTGATCCTCGATGGCGAGGTACTGACTGAGCTGGGGGCGGTAGCGGACCTCGACCAGCCGCGCCGGGCTGTCGGGGGGCTTGCCGTCGGGCGGCACCCGGCCGGCGAAGAAGTCCGGGATCAGCTCCTCCCGGCCGAGCCGGGAGGACGAATCCCGGGGTCCTACCGGGGTCAGGGTGAAGCCGGCCCGGCGGAAGATCGACTCCACCAGCGCCTGAGCGATGCGCCCCTTGATGTCGAGGAGGTCCACGCCCCGCGGACCTTCAGGTGTCCGCGCGTCCCGCCGAGAACCGAGCCGCCCCCGGACGCCGGCCCGCGCCCACCGCCGGCGTGCGCCTTGGGATGTCGAGGATGGTCATCGGCACGGCGCTCACACGTTGGTGGGGATGGAGGGGCGGTCCTCGTACAGCACCTGACGGAAGGCCTCGGTCAGCTCCCGGTCGTGCCGGTGGTCGAGGGCGAAGATCCGGCACTGGGCGACCTTGGCCGGCAAGTACTTGAAGAGCACCGCCAGCGGCTCCTTGGACACGCGGTCGGTGGTGCCGTCGCGCACGTAGATCTGCCGATCACCCATGGCCAGCGGGTTCAGCGGCCGCGGGTCCTGGAAGGCCATGTCGATCTGGAAGTCCAGATCCTTCAGCGCGCGGGGCAGGGCCTCCCGGACCTGGCCGGCCACGTACTCCGGCCGCATGACCGCCCACACCTTGATCATCGAATCGTCGAGGACCTCCTCGTGGACCATCCGCCACTTCAGGCGCCGGTCGAGGACCTGGCGCCATTCCAGTCCGAGCGTCCGCCGCTCGGGGTCGCTGGTGTCGTGCCAGCGCCCCACCTCCTCCAGGAGCGTCCACTCGGTCAGGTGGAGGTACGGGTGCAGCTCGCGCCGGAGGTCCCACGGAAAGACGATCCGCATGGTGGGGCGGAAGATCTCCTTCAGGTGAAGGTCGATCGCCCGGGTGGTGCGGTGGTAGTAGACGTTCGTGTACATGTAGTAGCGGGCGGTCAGGAACATGATCAGGGCCTGGGTGCCGACCCGGTCGAGGGTGAGGCCCTCGCGGGTGAAGAAGCTGTAGTAGATGATGCGGTCGATGTCGGCGCCCACCGGCACCCCGCACATGTAGGAGTCGCGCAGCACGTAGTCGAGGTTGTCGGCGGTGTAGATGCCGGAGAGGATCGGCTTGAGGAACGCCAGCCAGGGGGGGTCGCCGGTCGCGGGCTGAGTGTAGGTCTTGCCCATGAGGTAGCAGATCCAGTTGGGATCGATCGCCTCGGCATCGGCGAACGGGCCGCTCGGGCTCCGCCGGAGGCCGCCGATGACGTCGGCCAGCTCCTCGCGGATGATGCGCTGGCCGACCAGCTCGTGGGTCAGGTCGTAGTCGGCCAGGAAGTTGTCGTCGAAAAAATGGCCGAACGGCCCGTGGCCGATGTCGTGGAGGAGTCCGGCCATGCGGAGCAACTCCTCGATCAGGGGCGCCGACGGCGCCTCGGAGAACACCGCCCGCAGCGACGGCGCGAGCTGCTGGGCGAAGCGGCCGGCCACGTGCATGGCGCCGAGCGCGTGGGTGAATCGGCTGTGCTCCGCGGTCGGGAAGACCCAGCGGGCCGACTGGAGCTGGGGGATCCGGCGGAGCCGCTGGACCCAGGAGGTGTCGATCACGTCCTGTTCGGTCGCCTCGCCGGCGATCCGCCCCTCGGGGCGCGTGAACAGGATGAAGTGATGGATCGGATCGGCGATCAGCCCCTTTCCCCCGTAGGTCTCGGCGCCCGTCATCCCGTTCACCATAGCACGCCGTTTGGAACGACGACAGGGGCGCCGGCTCGCCGGAAAAAAAACGAAGCCAGGCCGCCGAAGCCCGAGTTCATCGGTCGCTCCAGCGGCCTGGCCGGTCTCCCGGGGTCGGGTCCGGGAGTTCTTCTATCGGTCTCGCTCTTTCGAGCGGTTCAGCTCGTCACCGACGCCTCTCTTGGAGAGCAAGAGCCAGGCCAGCGCCGCCCCCGCGGTCGGGGGTTTACGTCGGCGCCACTTAGGCAGCGTCGCGTCTCATATGAGCGCGCACTGTCCGCACTGTCGTGACGATTTACGTTGGCGGGACATGCGATTTGTCAGACGACTCTCAGCCGGGATGCGAGGAGGATCGGCCGAGGACGCAGAGAGGCGACGGGGATCGGGATCGGGCCGCGCTAGCGGGCGCCGTACTGCCGCTCGTAGTAGGCCCGAAACTCTCCGGACTTGAGGGGCCGCCACCACGCCTCGTTCGCGCGATACCAAGCCACCGTGGCGGCCAGGGCATCGTCGAACCCGTGGCCGGGCTGCCAGCCGAGCGCCCGCAGCTTGATGGTGTCGAGGGCATACCGACGGTCGTGGCCCGGCCGATCGGCCACCGGTCGGATGAGCGAATTCGGCTTTCCGAGCAGGGCCAGAATGCGCCGGGTCAGCGCGATGTTCTCCAGCTCGGACCCGACCCCCACGTTGTAAACCTCACCCTCGGCGCCCTTGTGGAGGAGCAGGTCGAGCGCCGCGCAGTGATCGATGACATAGAGCCAGTCGCGCACCTGGCGGCCGTCCCCGTAGAGGGGGAGCGGCTGGTCGTCGAGGGCGTTGGTGATGAACAGCGGGATCACCTTCTCCGGGTATTGATTGGGCCCGAACGTGTTCGCGCCCCGACTGATGAGGACGGGGAGCCGGTGCATCGTCCAGTAGGCGAGGACCATCTGATCCCCGCCCGCCTTGGAGGCCGCGTAGGGGCTGGACGGTCGCAGCGGATCCGTCTCGCGGAAGGCGCCCCGGCCGATGGAGCCGTACACCTCGTCGGTCGAGACCTGGAGGTAGCGCCCGACCCGGAGCGCCCGCGCGGCTTCTAGGAGGACCCAGGTGCCGTAGACGTCGGTGCGGATGAAGGCCCCGGCGTCCTGGATCGAGCGGTCCACGTGCGACTCGGCGGCCAGGTTCACCACCGCGTCACATCCCGTCATCACCTC
>DASYUM010000273.1:0-8772 GCA_036001225.1 Candidatus Methylomirabilota bacterium
GGGTTTTGCCGAACCGCCGGAGACGCCACCTCCCTCCGGTCTCGTTCAGGAGGAGCACGTCGGGTTCGAAATGACCGACGAGCCGCGCGAGGCGTTTGAGCCCGTCTCGGAACCCCCGGACGTTGTAGACGATGACCCTGAGCCGCATCCCGCGTCGCTATCCGGAGACGATGGTTGTTCCCGACTTCTCGGCCAGGACCGCGACCGCCGAATCGAGGTCCCCGATCGCGGCTCGTCCGCGGCCCTGCTCGACGAACCGGGCCGCGGCTTCGACCTTGGGGCCCATCGAGCCGGGCGGGAACTCGCCGGCGGTCAGGAGCATCCGCGCCTCGGCGAGCGTCAGTCGCTCGATCCCGATTTCCCGGGCCGTCCCATGGCTCACCACCACCCGCTCGACGGCGGTGACCAGCAGCAGGCGCTCGGCCCCCAGTCCGGTGGCCAGCGTCTCGGTCGCGAGGTCCGGCTCGATCAGCGCTTCCACGCCCCGGTAGCCCGCCGGCGTCTCGACCACCGCGACACCGCCCCCGCCGCACGCGATCGCCACCGCGCCGGCCAGCGAGAGCCGCCCCACCAGCTCGGCCTCGAGCACGCGCAGGGGACGCGGCGACGGCAGCAGCCGCCGGAAGCCGCGCCGGCCGTCCCGAGCCACTGCCCAGCCCTTCTCGCGCGCGAGCCGCTTCGCCTTGGCCGGCGGGTAGACGGGACCGACCGGCGCGGTCGGCCGGGCGAAGGCCGGGTCCTGGGGGTCCACGACGACGCGGGTCACCACGGTCGCCACCGGCACCTCGAGCCCGCGCGCCCGGCAGAGGTTCCCGAACACCTGCTGGATCGCGTAGCCGAGCGAACCCTGGGTCTCGGCGCCGCACAGGTCGAGCGACAGCGGCGGCAGCGAGCGCCGGGCCAGCTCCATGCGGAGCATCGCGTCCCCGACCTGGGAGCGGTTCCCGTGGGTGAGGACGAGCCGGAAGCCCGCCGCGACCAGCTCCACCAGCGGCGGCAGCGTCCGCCCCAGCGCGCGGAACCAGTCGTCCGGCTTGGCCACCCGGCGCGTCTCGCGCCACGCGTCCCCCCCGATGGCGACCACGAGCAGCCGGGCGTCCCGGGGTTCGGTCACGAGCGCGCCGCCGCCAGCGCCTCCACCGCCGCCGTGAAGCAGGCGAGCGGGGCTCGCACGATGCCGGCCCCGACCTGGCCGGTCCCGGGCTTCCGCCCCGCGATGCCGGTGTTGATCAGGGGCGTGATCCCGGTCGCCACGACCCGGCGCACGTCGATCCCCAGCGGCACGCCCCGGCCGTCCTGGGTGGCGATCCGCAAGTACGGATGCTCGCCGAGCGTGATCTCCCGCATCTCGTCGGTGATCCGGAGCGCCTGGCCGAGTCCGCCGGCCCCGATGAAGCGCGCGACCGCCGGCGAGGCGGCCATCGCCATCCCGCCGAGCCCGATCGTCTCCACGATCGCCGAGTCGCCGATGTCGGGGTTGGCGTCGGGCGGCCCGAAGCCGGGAAAGAACAGGCCCTCCGGCGTCGCGACGGGTGCCGTGAGCCAGCGCGATCCGCAGCCGGCGACCCGGATCCCGAACTCGGTGCCGTTCCGCGCCATGACGCTGACCACGGTGGCGCCGGGCACTTCGGCGATAGCCTCGGTCGCCGCCTTGGCCGCCGCCATGGCCAGGTTGAGGAAGAACTGATCGTTGCCGACCAGGAAGTCGAGCAGCCGCTCCAGGGCCGGCCCCGTCGCCTCGCGGACCAGCGCGGGCGCCAGCGCCCGCACCAGGAGCGCCGAGGCGGCGACGTTCCGCTGGTGCAGCTCGTCGCCCATGGCGAGGGCCTGGGCCATCAACGGGCGGAGGTCGAGGCCGTCCACCCGGCGGAGAGCCCGCCCGAGCAGGGGCCCGGCCTCGTCCCGGAGCCAGGCCAGCCGGACGAGAACCGCGTCGTCGGTGGCGCCGAAGCGGAGGACCTTGCCGAGCCCCTCGTTGAGGGTGACGCAGGCGCGCGTGCCGAAGGCCCGGTTCTCGACCACGAGCACCGGCATCGAGCGAGTGATCAGGCCGGTCATCGGGCCCACCGCACCCCGGTGATGGCCGGGCTCGAAGCGGACCCCGCCGCCAGCGGCCAGCGCCGTGGCCTCGCCGTCGCTGCCGGCCCAGCCCTCGTAGCGCAGCGCGCCGACGACGGCGCCCTGCAGCATGGGACACATGGCCTCCCAGGCGATGGGAGGCCCGGCGTGCAGCACGGTGTGGGGCTCGAGACCGAGCGCGCTCGCGGCCGGCACGCAGTCGACGAGCACGGGCTGGGCTTCGCCGAGTCGGCGGACGGCCTCCGCATTGGCCGCCTTCACCGACACGGCGACGGTCACAGCCCGAGGGCGGGGCCGTCGGCGCGGGGGTCGCCGGCGCCGATCAGGAGCCCGCTGGCCCGGTCGCGCCAGACCGCCTGGGCGTGCCCCATCGTGTCACTCCATGCCTCGATCATGTTGACCGCGTGACCGCGCTCGCGCAGGTCGGCCGCCACCCGCGCCTCGAACCGCGCCTCCAGCGCGAGGGCGCGGGTCGGCCGCCCCCAGGTCCGCCCGTAGAGCCAGCGCGGCGCTTCCACGGCGGCCTGAACGTCGAGGCCGAAGTCGAGGACCCGGGTCGCCACCGCGGCGAGCGTCTGCGGCTGGCCCTCGCCGCCCATCGTGCCGGCGACCAGGGCCGGCTCGCCATCGCGCAGCCACATGAACGGCGTCAGCGTGTGGAAGGGACGCTTGCCGGAGGCGAGCGCGTTCGGGTGCGCGGGGTCGAGGCTGAAGAAGGCGCCGCGGTTCTGGAGAACGACGCCGGTCTCCCCGGCCACCATGCCCGAGCCCCACTCGTGGTAGAGGCTCTGGATCAGCGACACGCAGTTGCCGGCGCCGTCCGCGGTGACGCACGCGACGGTGTCTCCGAGCCCGGCCGGGACGGGCGCCGGCGCGGCGGTGTCGGGGCGGATCCGCTTGACGCGCTCGCGGAGATAGTCGGGGGCGAGCAGCCGATCCGTCGGCACCGGGCCCACGTCGGGATCGGCGAGCCAGCGGTCGCGGTCGCCGAAGGCGAGCTTCGTCGCCTCGACCACGAGATGGACGTAGTCGGCCGAGTGGGCGGCATGGCTGCCCACGTCCACCGCGTCGAGCATGCCGAGGATGGCGAGCACCGCCATGCCCTGGCAGGGCGGCGGCAGGGACGCGGCCAGGCCGCCCCGATAGGCGACGGTCAGGGGCGTGACCCAGCGGGCTCGATAGGCGGCGAGATCGCCGGCCCGCAGGGGGCTGCCGGCGGTTTCGCAGGCGGTGGCGATCAGGGCGGCGACCTCCCCCTCGTAGAAGGCGCGGCCGCCCTGGCGGGCCAGGCGCTCGAGGGTTCGCGCCAGCTGCGGCTGGACCAAGCGTGTGCCGGCGGCCGGGGCCGCGCCGCCGGCGAGGTAGATGGCCCCGAAGGAAGCGAAGGCGGGCTCCCCGGCGCGGTCGATCAGGTCCGTCGCCCCCGCGGTGACCCGCGCCTGACAGGGCGAGACGGCGATCCCCTCGGCCGCGTGGCGGATCGCGTCGGCCAGGAGGTCGGCCCAGCCGAGCGGCGAGCCCAGCTCGGCCCGACTCCATTGATGTGCCTGCCACAGCCCGTCCACCGCGCCCGGCACCGTGAGCGCCGCCAGGGGTCCCCGCACCGGGATCGCGTCGAGTCCCCGCTCGCGGTAGAGCGCCGGCGTCGCCAACCGCGCCGCCGGCCCGCCGGCGGCCAGGCCGCGGAGACGCCGGCCGCGGGCGTCCCAGCAGAGCCAGAAACTGTCCCCGCCGAGGCCGGTCATGTGGGGGTAGACGACCGCGAGCGTCGCCCCGGCGGCGACCGCGGCATCGACCGCGGTGCCGCCCCGGAGGAGCGCACCGAGTGCGGCGAGGGTGGCCAGGGGGTGCGGCGAGGCGACGACCCCGCGGCGGCCGAGCGCCGCCGGCCAGCGGGTGGCCGCGTGCGGCTCCGTCATCCTCGGCTCGCGCCGTGACGACGCGACGGCTCGACGGATCGCGCGACCAGGGCCGAAGCGTTCCGCGAGCGGGCTTTGCCCGCGCAAGTCCGGGGGGTAGCTCGAAGGGGGGCCGGGCCCCCCTTCGACGGGACCCCGCGGCGGCCGAGCGCCGCCGGCCAGCGGGTCCTCGGCGCCGCGTCGGTCACTGGCCTACCCTGTGGCGAGGGTGAGGCTGGGATCGAGCGACTGCCCGGTCACCCTGCCTTCTCCCCCGACGGGGGAGAGGGAGAGCCGTCTCTGTCCTCCTCGCTCTTGCGGGGCGGCGTGATGCCGTAGGCCTTCACCTTCCGCCACAGGTTGACGCGGCCGATGCCGAGCGCTTTGGCGGTGCGGGTGATGTTCCACTCGTTGGCGCGCAGCTCGGCCAGGATGAAGGCCCGCTCGAACGCCTCGCGCGCCTCCCGCAGGCTCTGGGGTCCCCCGTCCCCGACCGCCACCGCCTCCCGGGGCCGGAGCGGCGGCGGAAGGTCCTCGGGCGTGATGATGTCCCGCGGCGTCATGATGACCAGCCGCTCCACCATGTTCCGCAGCTCGCGCACGTTCCCCGGCCAGTCGTACGCCATGACGTAGACCATGGCGTCGCCGGAGAGGGCCTTCGGACGCTTCCCGTACTCGGCCGAGAACGTCTTGAAGAAGTGCTCGACCAGCAGCGGGATGTCTTCCTTGCGCCGGCGGAGCGGCGGCACTTCGATCGGGATGACGTTCAGGCGGTAGAAGAGGTCGTCCCGGAACTGGCCCTGGGTGATGAGGTCGGCCAGCGGGCGATTGGAGGCGGCGATGACCCGGACGTCCACCCGGATCGGCTCCCGGCCCCCGATCCGCTCCACGGTCTGCTCCTCGAGCGCACGGAGCACCTTGGCCTGGGTGCGCAGCGACATGTCGCCGATCTCGTCGAGAAAGAGCGTCCCCCGGTCAGCCAGCTCGAACTTCCCGCGGCGCCGGGCGATGGCCCCGGTAAAGGCGCCCTTCTCGTGACCGAACAACTCGGATTCGATCAGCTCGTCGGGGATGGCGGCACAGTTGACCTCGACGAACGGCCGCTCGTGGCGCCCGGACAGCGCGTGGACGGCCCGGGCGACCAGCTCCTTGCCCGACCCGTTCTCGCCGAAGATGAGGACGCGGCCGTTGGAGGGGGCGGCGGTCGCGATCTGGCGCCGCAGCTCCATGATGGCGGGGCTGGTGCCGATGATCTCGTGGGCCCGCTCGATGCGCTCCCGGAGGAGGCGGTTCTCGTACTCGAGGCGGGCGTACTCGAGCGCCCGGTCGATGACCAGCAGCGTCTTCTCGAGCGAGAGGGGCTTCTCGATGAAGTCGTAGGCCCCGAGCTTGGTCGCCTTGACCGCGGTTTCGATGGTGCCATGGCCCGACATCATGATCACCGGCAGCTCGGGCCACTGGCGCTTGATCTCGGCCAGGGTGTCGATGCCGTCTGCCCCGGGGAGCCAGATGTCGAGGATGACGAGGTCGGGCACCTCTTCGCCGATCCGGGCCAGGGCCTCGGGGCCGCTGGCCACCGCGAGCGGGCGGTAGCCCTCGTCGTTGAGGATGGCGGCCAGCGTGGAGCGGATCCCCTTCTCGTCGTCCACGATGAGGACTCGCTCCCCAGCCATGGTGGGAGCCCGTCAGCCCGGGAAGCCGGGGCGCTGGACGGGCGCCACGTCGGCCCCGCTCGCCGCTTCGCCGAGGCCGCCGCCGTTGCCGGGCCGGATCACCGGCAGGTCGATGATGAACCGACTGCCCTTGGGCCGGTTGTCGTCCACCCGGATGTGACCGCCGTGGTCGGTGACGATCTGGTGGACGATGGGCAGACCCAGCCCCATCCCGGTTGTCTTCGTCGAGAAGTAGGGGAGGAAGAGCTTGTCCCGGAGGTCGTGGGCGATGCCGGGGCCGTTGTCGGCCACTACGACCTGGACGCGCCCGGCCGCCCGCTCCCAGCCCGTCTCGATGACGACCTCGGTCGCCCCCGCTTCCACGGCGTTGTCGATCAGGTTGAGCATCGCCCGCTTGAGCTGGTCGGGGTCGGCCTCCAGCACCGGCAGCTCGGCGGCGAACTCGGTCCGGAGCGTCACCGCCGGATGGGTCTCGCCGTAGAGGGCGACGACGCCGTCGAGCAAGCGGTGGAGGTCGGTCGGCTGAGGCGCCAGGCTCGGCATCCGGGCGAAGCGCGAGAACTCGTCGACCAGGCGGCGGAGGCCTTCCACCTCGCCGATGATGGTGCCGGTGCACTCTTCGAGGACGCCGCCGTCGTCAGGGAGGCGGCCGGTCAGGCGGCGGCGCAGGCGCTGGGCGGAGAGCTGGATGGGGGTCAGGGGGTTCTTGATCTCGTGGGCGATGCGCTGAGCGACCTCCCGCCAGGCGGCCAGGCGCTGGGCCGAGAGCAGCTCGGTCAGATCGTCGAAGACGAGCACGATGCCGAGGTAGTCGTGGCCCGGGCCCTGGAGCGCGGTCAGGCTCGCCAGCAGCGTGAGACTGCGTCCGTCGCGTGGCACCTGGACCTCTCGCTCCAGGCTCCCCTCCCGCAGCCGGTCCATCCGCTGCATGAGGGCCACCAGGTCGGCGTACTCGTCGCCCGCGAAGGCCACCGCATAGCGACGGCCCACGGTGGCCGTCGGGTCGAGGCCGAGCATGCCGGCCGCCGCCCGGTTCACCGTGGTGATGACGCCGGTGGCGTCGGCGGAGACCACCCCGGTCGCCACCGCCTCCAGCACGGTCTCGGTGTAGCGCCGGCGCTCGGTCAGCTCGGCGTGCTTGGCCTGGAGGTCGGTGTACGCGCGCTCGAGCTGGGTCTGGGACGAGGCCAGGTCCTCGGTCATCTTGTTGAATGACGTCACCAGGATGCCGACCTCGTCGTCGGCCTCCACCGTAACCCGATAGTCGAGGTTGCCGGCGGCGACCTCGCGGGTGCCCTCGGCCAACCGCTGGATGGGGACCGTGATGCCCTTGGCCAGGTAGAGGCCGAACCAGGTGACCGAGAAGACGATGACCAGCGTCATGAGGAGGAAGAGGAGAATGTAGATCCCCTTGATCGGCTGCTTGAGGAGCTTGAGCTGCTTGTACTCCTGGAAGGCCTGCGAAATCCCCCGGACCTGGGCCTCCAGGCGCTGCGGCACGTGGATGGCGACGACGACGGCGCCCACCACCCGGGGATCGGCGCTGGCGGCGACGATGGGCACCATCCCCTGGATGAGGTCGCCGTTGGCGATCTCGTGCCGCGTCGAGAGCTCGCGGCCGCCCAGCGCCATCCGCACCTGTTCCATGTTGACGGCGCTGGTGATGGAGGGCGCCAGCACCGGGTCCTTGACGTGGACCACCTCCTGGCCGGCGGCCGAAAAGACGGTGATTCCGGCCAGGCCGTACTGCTCCTGCTGCTCCTGGAGGAACTCGATCAGCCGATCCCGCTTGTCCTCGACGAGGAGACGGTCGCGGGCTACCGCGCGCGCCACGTGCTGGCCGTGGCGGAGGGCCACGTCCTGCATCCGCTCGTAGAAGGTCTGGGCCACTCGCATGGACTCGTCGAGGGGGCGCTCCACCTGGAGCTTGAACCACCCCTCGATCGACGTGTTGATGAGGTTGGAGGCGATCAGGAAGATCAGGATCGAGGGGGCCAGGGCGAGGCCGAGAAAGGCGACCACCAACTTCGTCTTGAACTTGGAGCCGAGGATCTTGTGGCGGCGCTCGAAGGAGAGCTTGACCAGGTTCCGAAAGAGAAGGACGAGCAGGAGGAGGAATACGATCAGGTTGAGGTTGAACAGCGCCATGACGACGACGTTGGAGGCGACCGGCAACTCGGGCGCCTTGATGCCGACCTCCACCGCCGTCGCGGTGACGAGCAGGAAGAGGACGACCGCGATGACGACGAGGTTGCGCTTCCGCTTCTCGCGCTCGTCGGTGGCGAGATCGGCCGCTCGCGGATCAGGGGCGCGCATGGGCGTTCAGCGGGTGCGACCCACGGTTAGGAGCGGGGACTGCTCCCACACCGTCTCCACCCGCGACGACAAGAACGGCACCATCTTCGACAGCGAATCGGGTGTGCCCGTCCGCACGTCGGCCCGGGCGCGCACATAGTAGAGGTCCTGCCCGCGCAGGCTCGAGATGGGCGCCAGCCGGAGGGTCCGCACCTCGGACAGGATCCGCTCGGCCTCCCAGATGTCGCGCGTCACGTAGGGGTCCCGCTCCTCACCCTGGACGGCCGAGACCCGGTACTCCTTGGTCAACACGTCGTACACCACCTGCCGCTCGAGAATCGTGGCCGCGATCCGGCGGTCCACCCACCACGAGTTGTACTGCCAGAGCTCGACCTGAAAGCGCACGGTCGCCGGGATACCCGTCCCCAGCCCCTCCACGACCGCCTCGGGCAGCGACCCCAGCAAGACCATGTTGACCAGCAGCGTCTTGTCCGAGTTCGTGACGACCAGGTTCGAGATCCGGAGCGGCCCCGCCCACCCCGGCTCGGCGAGGGCAAGAGTCAGCCCCAAGGCGGCCGCGAGCGCCCGCATCCGCCCGCGCGGCCTGCGCATAGATGAAGCATTATAGCGGCGGGGTTTGCGAGGAGGGAAGCGACAAATCCCGCGGTCAGGAGCCGCGGGCGGGCGGGACGGCTAACTGCCTGCCGGAGAACTCGGGCGCATACCGCTGAAAGTACCGCCGACCGCCAGGTGTTCCGCTCCGAGCGCGGGCTTCGCCCGCGCAATTTCTTCGGGGGAGGCATCGGAGGGGGTGTTCCGACACCCCC
>DASYUM010000274.1:0-22190 GCA_036001225.1 Candidatus Methylomirabilota bacterium
GGCCCGAAGAAGTAATAGAGGAAGTTGTCGGGGTCGCCGTTGTCGCCGGTCCACCCCAGCATGTAGAGCGGAAGCTGCCCGTTCTTCCGCTTGTCGAGGTAATTGGCCCACTCCACGGTCTGGAGGCTCGCCTTGATGCCGACCTTGGCCAGGTCGGCGGCCATGGCCTCCGCGATCTCCTTGGGCGACGGGAAGTACGGCCGCGAGCGCGACATGTACCAGAAGACGAGCGGCTCCTTCTTGCCGTCATCCCAGGTGATCTCGCTGAGGCCGTTGGCGAACCCGGCCTGCTTCAACAGATCCTGCGCCTTGGCCGGGCTGTACTCGTAGTCCTTCAACTCCTTGTTGTACCCCCAGAGCGCCGGGGGCTGGAACTGGGTCGCCACCAGGCCCGTTCCCCCGTAGAGGGCGTCCACCAGCGCCTTCTTGTTGACGGCGTGGGCGAACGCCTGGCGCACCCGCTTGTCCTGGAACTCCTTGACCTTGTAGTTGAACGCGATGTAGCCGGTGGTGTTGGTCGGGCGGAGCAAGATCTGGAGGTTCGGATCGCCCTTGACCACCCGCACGTCGTCCGGGTTCAGCCCCTCCATGGCGTGGATCTCGCCCGCCTTGAGGGCGGCCAGCCGCTGGGAGTTGTCCTTGATGTTGCGGACCACGACCCGCTTCACCTTCGGCTTCGGCCCCCAGAAGTCGGGGTTCGCCTCCAGGATGACTTCCTGGTTGGGTTTCCACTCGACGAACTTGAAGGCACCGGTGCCGACCGGGTGCTTGCCGAAGTCGGTCCCGTGCTTCTCCACCGCCTTGGGGCTGGCGATGTCGAAGACGAACATCGCCAGGTTGGCCAGGAAGGGTGCCTGGGCCTGCTTGAGCGTGATCCGCACCGTGTGGGAGCCCGCTGCCTCGACCTTGGTCACGATGGACGTGTCGTCGAAGCCGCCGAACTGGCCCTCCCAGTACTCGAACGTCTGGCCGGCCTTGATCTGGTTCTCGTGCTGGGGGTGGTTCGACTTCCACCACCGCTCGAAGTTCCAGACGACGGCGTTGGCGTCGCAGGGCTCCCCGTCGTGGAATTTCACGTTGCGGCGGAGCTGGAAGGTCCAGACCGTCCCGTCGCCGGACACCTCCCACTTCTCGGCCAGGGCCGGCTCGACTTCGGTGGTCGTGCCCTTGTACTTCACCAGCCCGTCGAAGACCTGGCGCGTGATCCGCGAGGAGATGCCGTCGGTGATGACGGCGGGGTCCAGCTGGACCGGCTCGCCCTGGGCGCCGAAAACGAAGGTCTGGCCGAGGGCCGGCGCCGCCCACCCGGCGAGCAGGCCGACGGTGATGAGCAGGACCGCTCTGCTGAGTCGCATAGACATGCCTCCTTGGGGAAGGGTTACCGCACGGGTTGGCCGCCGCGGTCGTCGAGCTGGCGGCCCAGCTCGGCCGGGTCGGTCGTGGGGGCCTGACAGACGTAGCGCTCGCAGACGTAGGCGGTCGGCCGCCCGTCGCGGGCGCTCTTGCCGGCAAGGAGCGGAAGATCCGCGGCCTCGCCCTCGACGGCGCCGGCCACGACCCGCCGCGGGAGATAGCGCCCGAAGACTTCCCGGGCCAGCGGCGCCGCCCCATCGCTGCCGCCCGGCCAGACGAGGGCGACCTCGACCGGGGGCCCGAGGTGGAAGTCGAGCGCGGCCAGGAACCGGCCGAACCCCGACGGGTGCCGGCTCATGAGCGGCGCCACCGGCCGGATCGCGGCAACCGCGATCCGCTCGTCGGCGCCCTCGCCGGTGAGCAGGGCCAGGCGGAGCAGGACGTCGGCGGCCACGGACGTCCCGCAGGGGACGGCCGAGTCGAACAGGTTGCGGGGACGGACGATCAGCGCCTCGTGGTCGGTCCCGGTATCGAAGAAGGCCTCCGCCGAGGCGTCCCAGAACAGCCGGAGCATCTCGTCGGCGAGCTCCCGCGCCGCCGCCAGCCATCGCCGCTCGAACGTCGCCTCGTAGAGGGCGACCAGCCCATCGGCCACCATGGCGTAGTCCTCGAGATAGCCGAGGAGCTTGGCCTCGCCGCTCTTCCACGTGCGCAGGAGGCGCCCGTCGCGGCGGAGCGCCCGGAGCAGGAAGCCGGCGTTCCGCTCGGCCACCGCCCGATAGTCCGGTCGGCCGAGGACCACCGAGGCCTCGGCGAAGGCCCGGAGCATCATCCCGTTCCACCCGGCCAGCACCTTGTCGTCGCGGCCCGGCTTGACCCGCCGCTCGCGGGCGGCGAACAGCTTCGCGCGCGCGGTCGCGAGCAGCTCCTCCAACCGCGCGCGCTCGAGCCCGAGGGCGCCGGCCACCTCGGTGGCCTCGCGAGGCACGTGGAGGATGCTCCGCCCCTCGAAGTTCGGCCCGTCGCTCACGCCCCAGTAGGCCGCGGCGACGCGGCCTTCTTCGGCGTCGAGGGCGGCCCTGAGCTCCGCCTCGCTCCAGAGGAAGAACCTCCCCTCCTCCCCTTCCGAGTCGGCGTCCTGGGTCGAGTAGAAGCCGCCGGCGGGGTCGGTCATCTCCCGCACCACGTAGTCGAGCGTCTCCACGGCGACCCGTCGGTACTCGGCGTCACCGGTCACCTGCCAGGCCTGGAGGTAGAGGAGGGCCAGCGGGGCCTGGTCGTAGAGCATCTTCTCGAAGTGGGGGACGAGCCACCGCTCGTCCACCGAATAGCGGTGGAAGCCACCCCCCAGCTGGTCGTAGACACCGCCCCGGGCCATCCGGGTCAGCGTGAGCCGAACCATGGCCAGCGCGTCGGGGGCTCCCGTGCGCCGCCAGTACCGGAGGAGAAAATCCCACGTCATCGGCTGGGGGAACTTGGGGGCCCGGCCGAGGCCGCCATGGCGCGCGTCGGACTCGGCCCGCAGCCCCTGGAAGGCCGCGTCGAGCAGCCGGGGGGTGAGGAGATCGGCCCCCGCGCGGATGCGCTCGCTCTGCCGAAGCTGGTCCAGGAGCTGCCGGCCCGCCTCCTCCACCCGATCACGCTGCTCGCGGTAGATCTCGGCCATCGCCTGGAGGATCCGCGGGAACCCTGGCAGCCCGTGCCGATCGGCGGGCGGGAAGTAGGTGCCCCCGTAGAAGGGCACGCCCTCGGGTGTGAGGAACACCGTCATCGGCCATCCGCCGTGGCCGGTCATGGACTGCACGGCTTGCATGTAGATGGCGTCCACGTCGGGGCGCTCTTCGCGATCCACCTTGACGTTGACGAAGTTCTCGTTCATGAGCCGGGCGATCTCGGGGTTCTCGAACGACTCGTGCTCCATCACGTGGCACCAGTGGCAGGCCGAGTAGCCCACCGAGAGGAGCACCGGCTTCTCCTCCGCCTTCGCGCGGGCGAATGCCTCCTCACCCCAGGGATACCAATCCACCGGGTTGTGCTGGTGCTGGAGCAGATAGGGGCTGGTCTCCTGGGCCAGGCGGTTGGACGCGCCGCCGGTGGGCCGATCGCCGGCGCCCATCACGCCCGCCGGTAGAACGGCAGCGCCTGGACGTCGGCCGTGAGGGCGCCGTCCGGGCCGGGCACCTCGACGCGGGTGCCCGGCTCCCAGTGCTCGCGCCGCAGAAAGCCGAGGGCCACGCCGCGTCCGAGTGCGGGCGACACCACCGGGCTGGTGATCCGCCCGACCTCCTTGCCCGCCACCACGACCGGCGCCCCGGGAACCGGCAGCCGGCGGTCGGGGAAGACGAAGCCCACGATCTTGCGGTTGACGTGCCCGCGGTAGGTGATCCGGGCGACGACTTCCTGGCCGATGTAGCACCCCTTGGTCAAGACGAAGGCGTGGTCGAGCGGCGCCTCCAGGAGGAGGGTGGAGGCGTCCACGTCCACGCCGTACCAGACGACGCCGGCTTCGACGCGGAGGACGTTCCAGGCCTCACGGCCGATGGGCTGGGCCCCCGCGGCCAAGACCCGCTCCCACAAGGTCCCCAGGGCCGCGCGCCCGACCCAGAGGTCGTAGCCTTCCTCGCCCGTCTCCTCGCTCCGCCCGGCCCGGACCGCGATCCCGTCCACGGTGAGCTCCACGTGGTGGGCGAGCGGGAGGTCGGGCAGTGCCTGCTCGGCGAGTTTCTCCACCGTCGCCCGCGCGGCGGGGCCGGCCAGCGTCAGGATGCCATGGGCACCGCTCGCGTCCTCCAGTTCGACCCGCTCCGAGAAGAGGAACCGGTCGAGTCCAGCCAGGGTCGGCGCGACGAGCCGGACGTCGGTTTCCAGGAGCAGACGGTCGGTCAGACAGTGGGCGACCAGCAGCGCGACGATCTTCCCGTGAACGTCCAGGAACGCCGCCGGGCATCCCTGGCCAGGGGCGAGCGCCTTCACGTCGTTCGAGAGCATCCCCTGCAGAAAGCTCGCCCGGTCGCGCCCGGTGGCCTCGATGACCCCCCGGTGGGAGCGATCGATCAAGCCGACCCGCGCCCGGACGGCCTCGTGCTCGGCCGCCGGATCCCCGTAATCGAGGGGGAGCAGGACGCCGTCCACCTCGCCGAACCGGGCACCGAGGCGCGCGTGGAGGTCGTGCAGGGGGAGCTGGATAGCCATGGACCGAATCGAAATGCTTGTTGGTCCGCATTATAGCAGGGGGTTGTCTCCGAACGCCACGCGGGCGCAGAATCCTGGCGTGGCCGGCGGCGGTGACGACACCGGGCGGGCCGCCCTCGCGATCGCGCGGGAGGCGGTGGAGCGCTACGTGCGCACCGGCCTTGTCGCCGAGCCGCCGCCCGACGTCCCCCCCGACCTCCGCACGCGGAGCGGGGCCTTCGTCACCCTCCGCGCCTGCGGCCGGCTGCGCGGCTGCATCGGCACGCTGCTCCCGTCCCGCCCCGACATCGGCCGCGAGATCGTGGCCTGCGCGGTGGCTGCCGCCACCCGCGATCCCCGCTTCCCGCCCGTGCGTGGCCCCGAGCTGGTCGAGCTGGACTACGAGGTGGACCTGGTCGGGCCGCTCGAGCGCGTGGCGAGCCCGGCCGACCTCGACCCCAAGTGTTACGGCGTCCTCGTCGAGGCCGCCGAGCAGCGCGGCGTTCTCCTGCCCGACCTCGAGGGCGTCGAGGACGCCGAGCACCAGGTCCGCATCGCTCGGACCAAGGCGGGGCTACCCGCCAGCGCGGTGGTGACGCTCTACCGGTTCCAGGTCCGGCGGTTCCGCGACGGACACCGCCCTTGACGCCCGATGCGGGGCTGCGACGGCGCTTCCGTCGCGCGCTGCTCGCCTGGTACGGCCGTCACCGGCGCGATCTGCCGTGGCGGCGGACCCGTGACCCGTACCACGTGCTCGTCTCCGAGATCATGCTCCAGCAGACCCAGGTCGAGCGCGTCGTCCCCAAGTATCGGGAGTTCCTCACCCGCTACCCCACCCTGGAAACGCTGGCCGCGGCCGACGTGGCCGAGGTCCGGCGCGCCTGGTATCCGCTCGGCTACAACGTGCGCCCCCTCCATCTCCACGGCATCGCCCGGGAAGCCGTCGCCCGCTATGGCGGCCGACTGCCCGAGGACGGGGCCGCGCTCCGATCGCTCAAGGGCATTGGCCGCTACACGGCAGGGGCGGTCCTGTCCTTCGCCTACGGCCGCCGCGCGCCCATCCTGGACACCAACGTCCGTCGCATCCTCGGCCGTGTCTTCCACGGCGAGGACGGCCGGCGGGTCGGGGCCGCCGCGCTCTGGCGCCTGGCCGAGCTGCTGCTCCCCCGCCGCGACTGCTACGACTTCAACCAGGCGCTGATGGACTTCGGGGCGACCTGGTGCACGGCCCGGAAGCCGCTCTGTCTCACCTGCCCCATGCGGCGCTTCTGCCGCGCCTATCCGTGGGCCCCCTCGTAGCCGGTCGGCCGCTCGGCCGAATCCTGGCCCGCGTCGCCGCCTGCACGGCCTGCCCCACTGTCCGCGGGTACCGCAAGTTCCCGCCGACGGCCTACGGACGCCGGGACACGCGGTTCATGCTCGTCGGCGAGGCGCCCGGGATCGCCAGCGTCGAGAACGCGCGCCAGTGGACCGGCGCCGGCGGGATGCTGCTCCGCCGGGAGATCCGCCGGCTCGGTCTCGACCTCGAGGACCTCTTCTACCTGACCAACACCGTCAAGTGCTGGCCGCGAGCGCCGGGCCGGCGCCCGGCCAACCGGAGTCCGCTCCGGAGCGAGGTGACCCGCTGCGCCCCCTTCCTCGCCGCCGAGATCGCCGCCCTCGATCCGGAGGTGATCGTCGCCGTCGGCGGCGTCGCCGCCCGCGCCGTCGCTCCCGTCCCCATCCGCCTGCCCGACGACCACGGCCGCCGGCTGTGGGTGGACGGGCGCGAGGTCGTGGTCCTCCTCCACCCGGCCAACGCCAGCCGTCACCCCACGGTGTGGCCTCGGTACCGGAGCTCGGTCCTTGCGCTCTTTGCCGAGCTGGCGGCCCGGGCCGGCTTCCCCCTGATCGAGGTGGTCGCCGCGGTCATCGCGCGTGGCGGTCGTTACCTGGTGACGCAGCGGCCGGCGAGCAAGCACCTCGCCGGGTACTGGGAGTTTCCGGGCGGGAAGCGGAAGCCGGGAGAGGCGATCGCCGAGGCGCTCCGGCGGGAGCTGGCCGAGGAGCTCGGCGTCGACGCCGAGGTCGGCGAGCAGGTCCGGCTGATACCGTGGAGCTACCCCGATCGGCGCGTGGTCCTCCACTTCCATCGCTGCCGGATCGGCGGCCAGCCCGTCGAAGCGCGCGAGGGCCAGCCGATTCGGTGGGTCACGCCGGCCGAGCTGCGGACCCTTCCCCTACCCCCCGCCGATGCCGCCCTCGTCGAGCGGCTGGCGGGCGCCCGACGTCGAAAGGAGACCTCATGAGCGACCGTGCCTTCATCACCGCGGCCGGGTTCCTCGGCTTCGCCTGCGTCGTCGTCATCGTCGCCCTCGGGGCGACGGTCGCGGTCCTGACGGCCAAGTAGCGGCGTCCGGTCAGGGCGCGATCGTCAGCGCCGGGTGGCGGCGCCACAGATAGCCGGCCATCGCGGCCGCCGCCAGCAGGTTGCCGACGAGGATCGCCGGCCAGGTGAGGGCGCGGAGCACCGGCTCGGCGAACAGGAGCGCGACCGCGGTGAAGCCGAACTCGAAGACGACGAAGAGGAGCACGATGCCGAACCCCAGATTCGGCTTCGCCTCGGCGACGGCGAGCAGGCGCGAGGCGATGACGCCGATCACCACGAAGACGAGGCCGTGGACCCAGGTGTAGGCGAAGGCCATGTCGAAGGAGATCGGCGGGCTGCCCGGCGCCGCGAACAGCTCGCCCCGGCGAAAGAGCGCGGTGCCGAGTAGGGACGGCGTGTAGAGCGGCCGCCCCCGGATCGTGTCGAGGATCAGGAACAGGATCGCGATGGTCACGGCCCCCAGCAGGCCGGCGACGACGCCCTCCTGGTAGAGGCGGTCCACCGGCAACGGGTGGGCGTCGTCCGGGACGCCGCCGCGGCCGACGTCGGGCTGACCGAGCATGTCGGGCTCCTTTCCGGGAGCCAACTCCCTACCCTCCCAGCCTGGGAAAACACGAACGCCCTCGCCGGGCTTCCCCAGTCCGCGAGGGCGTCGACGGATTGTCCGAACGCGCGCTCCAGGGCATCCTGCCTCCCCGGCGGCCGGACCTCTGACTGTGGGAGCGACTGTATGCCCCGCCGGCGGGGGCTGTCAAGGCGACCGCGTATCCCAGGACGGAGGCGCCGTATCCCGCCTGATACGACGCAGACCGCGAGAGTTGCGCGGAATCGCCCCTTCCGCCCGTTTCGCCCGTGGCACGTCGGTTGCTCGACCGTCGGTGGAGAGCATGACGCGATGACGACTCGAGGCTGGAAGGCGGGCTGGCTCGGCGTCCTGGCGGCCGCGGGACTCGCCCTGGCCGCGCTCGGAATGGTGGCCCTCAGGTCGCCGGAGGATTCACGGGATCGCTGGACGGGCTTCCTCGCCGCCGGCGACCGGCTGGCGGCGGGTGGGGCGCCGCCAGCCAGCGGCCTATCGGCCCGGTCGGCCTACCTGCTCGCCTTCCACGAGGCGCAGGACGCGGCCGACGTGGGCCGCATGCTGGCGGCGGCCGAGCGCCTGGACCGGATCGGCGAGTCGGCTCTCGCCGCCCACGTGCGGCGCGTGGCCGGTGAGGTTGCCGCCGAGGTCGCTACGCAGCCGGCGCGACGCTGAACTTCTGGAGCGAGCGTATCTCCCGCGGCGGGGTCTCGTGGCGACCCTTGGCAGTGTAGGAGACCTCGGCCACGTAGACGTCGCCGCGCGAGTCCACGGCCAGGCCGTGGGGCGCGACGAACTCGCCGGGCGCCTCGCCCGCGAACCGCCCACCGAACCGGGCCACCAGGTCGCCCTTGAGGGTGACGACGCTCACCCGAGCGCCCAGGTTCGGGACGGCGGCGTTGACCGCGAGGTGGCTCGGCAACTCTCCCACGTAGAGCCGCCCGCCGTTCCGGTGGTCGGCGAACAGGCCGCACGGCCGGTGAAGGTTGTTGAGCTGGCTCTGGTAGCGGCCGCGGGCATCGAAGATCTGGACCCGGTGGTTCTCCCGGTCGGCCACGTACACGAGGCCGTCGGCGTCGGTGGCGATGTTGTGGGGGACGTTGAAGCAGCCCGGATCGGTACCGGGCTCGCCCCACGAGAACTGGAGTCGGCCGGTGGGGTCGTACTTGTGGACGCGGGAGTTGCCGTAGCCGTCGGAGATGTACAGGTCGCCGGTGCGCGGGCAGAGCGCGACGTGGGTCGGCCGGTTGAAGGGCCGTCCGCTGTGGGGGTCGGCCGGCCGGTCCTTGGTCCCGATGGTGAGGAGTACCTTGCCGTCGGGACTGAACTGGCGGACCGTGTGGGCGCCGTCGTCGGTCAGCCAGATCGAGTCGTCGGGGCCGATCGTGATCCCGTGGGCCCGCGCGGTCTCGCCCTCGCCCCACGAGCGCAGGAAGTTGCCGTCGCGGTCGAAGACGATCACGGGGTGCTCGCCGCGGTTGTAGACGTAGACCCGGTCCTGACGGTCCACCGCCACCGACGTCCCCTCGACGAACCGCCAACCCTCCGGCAGCTTCCCCCACCCTTCGACCACGGCGTAGCCCAACCCGGCCGCCATCACCGCCATCGCGTTCTCCTTCCTCAGCTCACCGGCCACCGCGGCCGTAGCGTCTCCTGGTAGGGGAGCCGCCGCGTGATCCGCTCGGCGATGCGCTGGGCTTCTCCCCGAACCTTGTCCACGTCGATGGTCGTCAACCGCCGGTCCTCCATCAGGATCCGGCCGTCCACGATCGTCGTCTCCACGTCGGCCCCCTCGCCGGCGTAGACGAGGTTGGCCACGATCGAGAAGTCGTGCATGGGCACCCAGTTCGTCCGCCGGGTGTCCACGATGATCACGTCGGCGCGCTTACCCGGCTCGAGCGAGCCGACGTCGGCGTCCCACGCCAGGGCCCGGGCCCCATCGATGGTCGCCATCTCGAGCGCCTTCTCGGGCCGAATCAGGTCGGCCTGGAGCCGGACCTCCTTGTGCACGGTCGCCACCTGGTACATGGCTCGAAACATGTCCAGGCTGTTGTTGGCCGCCGTCGAGTCGCAGCCGAGGCCTACCGTCACGCCGCGCTCGAGCAGTTCCGGGAACTTCCCCCGGGAGGCGGCGCCGTAGGTCGAGTGCATGGACGCCCCCGGGTTGTGGGCAATCTTGGCGTCGTGCATCTTCACGATCACGACGTCGGAGTCCGAGGTGTCGCTCATGTGGACGAGCAGCCAGTTCGGCCCCAGCACCCCCAGGCCGGCCATCCACTGCACCGTGCTCATCCCGACCCGCTCCTTGACCACATCCGAGAACCCGAGGAGCAGGCAGTGGAACTGAACCAGCGTCGCGTCGCGTTCGGCGTACGCCTTGACGCCCTGGAACAGCTCGTCGGAGACGTTGGGCTCGACGCGGAGGCCGTAGGAGACGCGGACCCGGTCGTTGGTCGTCTGGTGCCACCGCTTCACCAGCCGCTCGTTGGCGGCCAGCGTTTCGGCGGTGGTCAGGCGACCCGGAAAGTCGGCCGGCGGCTCGTAGCCCTTCGGGAACTCGTCCATCCCGGCCCAGGCAAAGATGCCCCGCATTCCGCACTCGGTCAGGGCCCGTCCCACGCCGTCCATCACGTACCCCCCCGGGTCGGCGTGGCAGGTGGTCCCGGTGCGGATCATCTCGGCGCAGTTGAGCAGCGTGGACCAGTAGGCGTCCTCCTCGCTGAGCATCGTCTCGTAGGGATAGATCCGTCCGTAGGTCCACAGCTCGAGCGGCACGTCGTCGCCGAGGCCGCGGGCCAGTGCCTGCACATTGTGGCAGTGGACGGAGACCAGTCCCGGCAGGACCAGTCGGCCGGTGGCGTCGACCGTCCGGGCCGCCGGCTGGCCGGCGAGAGCTTCGCTCTTGGCGACGGCGGCGATCCGATCGCCCTTGATGCCGACGGCACCGTCCTTGATGATCCGTCGCTGGGCGTCCATCGTGATGACGGTGCCGTGCTCGATCTTGAGGTCGTAGGCGGTCCCCGACCCGTTCGCCGCCATCAGCAGCCCGGCGCGTGGTGGATGCCGGCGCTCTTGAGCGCGACGGCCTGCAGCTCCTCGGCCAGCTCGAGCGTCCGGTGGGCGGCCCGGCGGGCGGCGACCTGAGCCTCGGGGGTGGTCGCATACCGCAGGAGAAGGCGGCGCCCGAGCTCGTGGTGGTGCCGCTCGTCGGGCTCGATGATCTCCCGGTACAGACGGGCGGTCGTCTCGTCGCCGGCCACCTCGCAGAACTCGATGAACTGGCGATTCTTCACGATGGCGATCCCTTCCCGGGTGAACTGTCCGGCCGCCACGCGCTCCACCGTCGTCCGGAGCGAGTCGAGGTACTGGAACAGCGGCCCGTAGCCCTTGGCGAGCGGGTCGAAGGACCGGGCGTCGAAGCCGAGCTCCTGGAGGCGGTCGGCGACCAGCCGGTAGTGCTTAGCCTCGTCGCCGACCTGCCGGGCCAGCGCCAGCTTCACGTCCAGCTCCGAGGTGGTGGCCAGCCAGCGCGCGGCGATCTCGGTGGCCTCGATCTCGTTCTTGAGGGCGACCTTGAGCAGGTTGACCACGGTGAGATCGCCTTCGACCTCGGGTTCGAGCGCCGCCTCCGGGGCGAGCCGCCGGAGCAGCTCCTGGTTCCGCGCGTCCAGGTCCTTGACGAAGGCCTCGCTGTCCATGGTCGGTCTCCTACTGCAGGCGGTGGCCGAAGAAGGCGAGTGTCCGGGCCCAGGCGTCGCGGGCTTCCTTCTCCCGGTAGCTTTCCCGCTGGTCGTTGAAGAACGCGGCCATGGCGGGAACCCTCAGCCGGTCTTCGGTGTCGGTTCCAGATAGCCGCGGAGCAGGTCGGGCAGCTCCGCGGTGAGCTGCTCGCGCGTCACCACCCGATCGCACCGGTCGTGCAGCGGGCGGGTCGTTTTCCAGAGCGCGTGGGTCGTCCAGCCCAGGACCGGCGCCGGCCGGCCGGCCGCCTCGACCGCCTGGAGAGCCGCGTCGAGGTCGAGCCCTTGCGCCGCCAGGTCGATCATGATCAGCCCCGGCGCCTCACCGAGCCCGGCCTGGAGCTCCTCGAGCGTCCGGGCGGCCCGGAACGGGTAGCCGAGCTGCCGAGCCGTCTCGCCAATCCGGCTCGAGAAGAGCAGGTCGCGCACGAAGACGAGCACCGACCTCGGCATGGCTCAGTCGCCCTCCTCCTCGGGCCGTGTCCAGTAGCGCACCCACTCCTGGAGGTGAGCGAGCGTCGTGAGATCCCGCATCCGGTCGAGGTAGACCGCGCCGTTGAGGTGGTCGGTCTCGTGCTGCAGCACCCGCGCGAAGAAGTCCTTGGCCGTGAGCTCGATCCGTTCCCCCCGTCGTCCGTAGGCCTCCAGCCGAACCGCCACGTACCGCGGGGTCAGGCCTCGAAAGTCCGGAATCGAGAGGCACCCTTCCCAGTCCGCCGCCGTCTCGTCACTCACGGGCGTGAGCACGGGATTGATGATCACGGTGAGCGGAATGGGGGACATGTCGGGGTAGCGCGGATGCGACTCGACCTCCAGCACGGCGATCTGGCGCGAGACGTGGACCTGAGGGGCGGCCAGCCCCACCCCGTCGTACTCGTGCATGGTCTCGACCATTTCGTCGATGAATCGTTGCGTCTCGGGGCTGGTGATTTCCTCGATCGGGACCCGGTCGGCGACGCGGCGGAGGACGGGGTGGCCCAGACGGGCAACCTTCAGGATGGCCATGCGAGGATCGAGTCTCCCTTCGGAATCCGTCCAGAATGGGGGCTGGCTCGGCGACACGGCCATCTTAGCACACGGCCCGAGGCCGACCGGGTGGCGCCGGCCGCATGCTGGTCCGCTCCGGGCGGCGCCTTCGCCGCGGCGATTTTCCTGGGGGAGGCTTCGAAGGGGCCGTCGAGGCCCCCCCAAAAAGTGGGAGCCTGTCGGACTTGGTCGCGCGCGACGCGACGCCCAACCGCGCGCGTTTGGTAGTCCGCTCCGAGCGGCGGCTTTGCCGCCGCAACTTCTCCTGGGGGGAGGCCTCGGAGGGGGCCGTTGAGGCCCCCTCCGAAAAACTAGACCGCGCCGAGCGTGACGAAGCGGGCGCCGGCGTCCCGCATTTCCGCTATCGCGCGCTCGCCGTCTCCCGGCTCGACATCCACGGCCCGGATGGCGTCGGCCAGGACCACCACCTCGAACCCCTCGCGGAGCGCGTCGAGCACGGTCGCCCGGATGCAGTAGTCCGTGGCCAGGCCGCCCACGTAGAGCCGCTGCACCCCGCGCTCGCCGAGGACGGCCGCGAAGGGCATCCCGCTTGTATCCTCCGCCTGGAAGCACGAGTAGGCGTCCTCTTCGGGGTCCATGCCCTTGGAGACGATCACCGCGTCGGCTGGGAGGGCCAGGTCGGGATGAAAGGCAGCCCCCGGCGTGTCCTGGACGCAGTGGGGCGGCCAGGCCCCGCCGTAGGCCTTGAAGTGCTTCGTCTTCGCCGGGTGCCAATCCCGCGTGATGAACACCGACGCCCCCGCCGTCCCGAAGCGCGCGATGTAGCGGTTCATGACCGGGACGACCGCGTCGCCACCGGGGACCCCCAGGGCTCCGCCCGGGCAGAAGTCGTTCTGCACGTCGGTCACCACCAACGCATCACGGCTCGCGTCGATCGCCATCGCCAGCCCTCCTGGCGCTCAGCCGCGCCCAGGCCCATTCGGCATGCTCGCGCACCTCGGGATCCGGGTCGCCCCGCGCCCGCGCGAGGGCCGGCACGGCCGCCGGATCCTGGGCGTTGGCCAGGGCGACCGCCGCGTTCCGGGCCAGGCCCCGGCGACGCGCCCGCCGGAGTGGGCTGTCCCGCAATCGCATCCGGTACTCCTCGTCGGTCAGGGTGACCAGCTCGGCCAGGGTCGGCAGGTCGCGCCCGCCAAAGGCCCTTTCCCCGGTCAGCGGGGCCCGGCGGTTCCAGGGACAAACGTCCTGGCAGACGTCGCAGCCGAAGGCCAGCGTCCCCACCGATTCCCGAAGCTCGAGCGGAATCGGCCCCCGGTGCTCGATGGTGAGGTAGGAGATGCACCGGCGCGCGTCCAAGACGTAGGGTGCCACGAAGGCCCCGGTGGGACACGCCTCCAGGCACCGGGTACACGTCCCGCAGTGGTCTGGCAGCGGACCGTCGAAGGCCAGCTCGGCCGTGGTGAGGACGACTCCGATGAAGAAGTAGGAGCCGAGCGCCGGGTGGAGGAGCATGGTGTTCTTGCCGACCCAGCCCAGTCCCGCCCGCGCCGCCAGCTCGCGCTCCAGCACCGGCCCGGTGTCCACGTAAACGCGCCCGCTGGTCCCAGGCGCGGCCCCGACGAGGTCGGTCAGCAGCGCCGACAGGCGCGGCTCCATCACCTCATGATAGTCGGCGCCCCAGGCGTACCGCGCGACGTGGGCCGGGCCCGCGGCTTGGGGGCCCTGGTAGTAGTTGAGGGCGCACGCGATCAGGGAGCGGGCCCCGGCCAGTACCTGCCGGGGATCCAGCCGCTTGGCCCGGCCGCGCTCGAGGTAGCCCATCGTCCCGGCGTAGCCGGCGTCCAGCCAGGCCTCGAACAGGCTGCCGCGCGGCGGTGGGTCGGCCGGCCCGATCGCCACCAGGTCGAAACCGAGGCGTCGGCCGGTCGCCTTCACCCGAGCCGCGAGACCTGCCGGGGTCATGCTCGGCTCAGGTCCGGCGGGCGCGGCCGACCAACCGGCTCTCGGTCAGCGTCCGGCCGCCCTCGGCGAGAAAGCGCTCCCAGTTGGCCCAGCGACCATCGGCCTCCCACTTCGCCCGGAAGCGATCCGCCGCGGCCCGCGCCTCGTCTTCCGATTCGAAGCGGAGCACCTCGCGCTCCACCTCCAGCCCCTCCATTCGGAAGCCCGCGGCCATCAGCACCTCCCCCACCCGGTCCTCGTCGTAGGCGAAGCGGGAGACGCGACCAGTCTCCCGCCACTGGTCGACGTGGAAGGCGGCGAAGGCCAGCACCCCGCCCCGGGAAAGCCCGGCGGCGGCGCGCTCGATGATGGCGTCGGATACGCAGAGGTGGGCGGCCACGACGTCGGGACGGCCGAGGGCCCGGTAGTCCGCCTTCTCGGCGTCGGCCACCACGAACAACACGTTCCCGACCCCGGCCCGCCGGGCCCGCCGGCGGGCTTCCACCAGCGCGCCGGCGTCGATGTCGAGGCCGAGAACACGCCGGGCCCGCGGGGCCAGCGCGAGAGCGAGCCGGCCGGTACCGGTCCCCACGTCGAGGACCGTCCCGCGGGCCAGCGGCTCGGCGGCCAGCCAGGCGAGCAGCGTCGGCGACAGCGCGTCGTGGCCCCGGGCGGCGTCCGGTGGGCGAGCGGAGGCGGTGGGCTCCGGCATCGACGTCCTCCGTCCCGAGTATACTCTCCCCGATCATGCCCCCTTCGGCGAGTCGGTGGGGTCCAGTCGGCGAGGTGGCCACGCTCTTCCTCAAGCTCGGCACGCTGGGGTTCGGTGGCCCGGCCGCCCACATCGCCCTGATGGAGGACGAGGTCGTGCGCCGCCGCAAATGGCTCTCGCGCGAGCAGTTTCTCGACCTCCTCGGCGCCACCAACCTCATCCCGGGACCGAACTCGACCGAGATGGCCATTCACATCGGCTTCGTGCGCGCCGGCTGGCCGGGATTGCTGGTCGGCGGGGGCTGCTTCATCCTGCCGGCGACGCTGATCGTGCTCGCCATCGCCGCCACCTACCGCCGCTATGGCCGGCTTCCCGAGGCGAGCTGGCTCCTCTACGGGGTGAAGCCGGTCATCATCGCGGTCGTCCTCCAGGCGCTGTGGAGCCTCGGCCGCCAGGTTCTGCGCAGTCCACTCGGGGCCGCCACCGTGGCGGTGGTGGCCGTCCTGGCGGCCGCCGGGGTGAACGAGGTCGCCCTGCTCTTCGGCGCGGCCCTGGCGGTCGCCGCGGCCCGACGAGCCTCACCAGCCGGCATCGGGCTCGTGCTCATACCCACATGGGGCAGTGCCGCGTCGGCGGCGGCGGTCGCCGCCGGCAGCGCCCCCGTCAGCCTGGTGAAGCTGACGCTCATCTTCCTCAAGGTCGGCTCGATCCTCTTCGGCAGCGGCTACGTCCTGCTCGCGTTCCTGCGTCCCGACCTCGTGGAGCGGACCGGCTGGCTCGGCGATCGGGAGCTGCTCGACGCGATCGCGGTCGGCCAGGTGACGCCGGGCCCCGTGCTGACCACCGCCACCTTCATCGGCTACCTGCTGGCCGGCGTCCCCGGCGCCCTCCTGGCGACGGCGGCGATCTTCTTCCCCTCGTTCGTGTTCGTGGCCCTTGCCAATCCGCTGGTGCCGAAGCTTCGCCGTTCTCCATGGACCGCCGGGTTTCTCGACGGCGCCAACGCCGCCTCCGTCGCCTTGATGGCGATGGTCACCTGGCAGCTCGGTAGGGCGGCCATCGTGGACTGGCTGGCCGCCGCTCTCGCGGTCGCCGCCGCGCTTCTCCTGTTCGCCTGGCGCGTCAACTCGGTCTGGCTCATCGTCGGCGGCGCCGCCGCCGGGCTCGGGCGCTCGCTCCTGCCCTGATACCCTGGCTCATCGCCGAGGTCCGACCGATGACCCAGCTCGAGATCGCCGCCCTGGTCCTGATCGCCGCGGTGCTCCACGCCGGCTGGAACGCGCTGGTCAAGGCCGGCCAGGACCGTGTTCTGACCATGGCCCTGGTGACCGCGGTCGGCTCCCTCGGCGCCGCCCTCGCGGTCCCCTTCGTCGCGGCCCCGGTGCCGGCCAGCTGGCCCTTCCTGCTCCTCTCCGGGTTGCTCCACGTCGGCTACTTCACCTTTCTGCTCGAGGCCTATCGGGTCGGCGAGCTGAGCCACATCTACCCGGTCGCCCGGGGCACGGCACCGCTCCTGGTGGCGGTGGGGGCGGCCGTCTTCGCCGGCGAACCGCTCGGCCTCCGTCAGATCGCCGGCCTGGGGCTGGTCTCGGTGGCCATCAGCAGCTTCGCGCTGGAGCGAGGCTGGTCGGGAGGGCTGTCGCGATCGTTTCTGTTCGGGCTCGGCACCGCCGTGTTCATCGGCGCCTACACGGTCGTGGACGGCCTCGGGGTCCGGTTGTCCGGGCACCCGCTCGGCTACATCCTCTGGCTCTTCGTCATCGACGGCGTGCCGCTCGGCCTCTATACCCTGGCCACCCGGCGGGCACGCATCCTGCCGTACTTCCGCGCCCACTGGCAGGCGAGCCTCGCCGGGGGCGTCATGTGCGCCACCGCCTACGGCCTCGTCGTGTTCGCCCTCGGGCTGGGGGCCATGGCCTACGTCTCCGCGCTCCGGGAGACGGGGGTGATCTTCGCGGCGGTGATCGGCTCGGCGCTGCTCCGCGAATCCTTCGGTCGTCGGCGCGTGCTGGCCGCCACCCTCGTCGCCGCCGGGATCATCATCATGAACCTGCCGGGCTGACGCCGGTCGCCGCGAAGCGGCCCGGCCCTGGCCCGGCGGGCCGGGCCGAGACCCGAGCAGATCAAGGACGCAGGCCCGAGCCGCCCCGAGGCGTATGCCGCATACGTTGAGGGGCGGCGAGGGCCGAGGACGCCGAGATGCGACGGGTATCGGCCCGGCCCTTGACGGCATTACGCGGCACGCGCTATGTATGGCCAGCGCCCACCGACACGCGTCCGCCACTCGGAAGGAGGAGCCTCTCATGAAGGAGACCCGTCTGTCCCGCCGCGACGTCCTCCGCCTCGGCACGGCCGGCGCCGTCGGCCTCGGCACCGGACTGGCCGGCCCCCTCATCCTGCGCGCTCAGCCCAAGGACGTGGTCATGCTCGGCCTGTGGTCGCTCACCGGCGCCTTCGCCGACGTGGGACCGGTGCTCGACCGCGGCATGAAGATGGCGCTCGAAGAGCACGGGATGAAGGCCGCCGGCCGGCCCGTCAAGTACGTCACCCGTGACGACGAGACCAAGGCGGACGCGGCCACCCGCCGCGCCGAGGAAGCGATCGAGACCGAGGGGGTCAAGTTCATCATCGGCCCCTGGTCCTCGGGGGTGGCGCTGGCCGTCTCCGAGGTCGCCAAGCGGCGGAAGGTCTTCCACTACTTCTCGGGCGGCACCGAGGACATCGCCGGCAAGCGCTGTCACCGCTACTCGTTCCAGTGGGCCGCCAGTCCCTACACGGCCGCCCAGACGGTGATGGACAACTTCGTCAAGGCCAACCCGAAGGCCAAGCGCTGGTACCTGCTGGTGGCGGACTACGCCTTCGGGTGGTCGGTCCAGAAGTACCTCACCCTCGCCGCCCAGACCCACGGCGTGGAGATCATCGGCGCCGACCGCCATCCCCTCGGCGAGCGCGAGTTCTCCAATTACGTCAACCGCGCCGCCGGCGCCCGGCCCGATGTCGTCTGTATGGTGAACTTCGGGCTCGACACCGTCCAGGCCGCCCGCGAGATCTTCAACTTCGGGCTCACGCCGAAGCTCCCCCTGATCCTCACCTGGTCGTCGGGGGTAGAGGAGTTGATCCAGCTCACGCCGGAGATCCGAGAGAACATGTGGGTCGGCTCGAACTTTTACTACACCGCCGACACCCCCGTGGCCAAGGAGTTCGCCAGGAAGTACCGGGAGAAGTACGGGAACCCGCCCGGTTACGCGCCGGCCGCCGCCTATGGGATGACCCGGCTCACCCTCAAGGCGATGGAGAAGGCCAACTCGGCCGAGATCCCGGACGTCATCAAGGCCCTGGAGGGGCTGGAGGTCAACGACCTCGTCGGCAAGATGAAGGTGGAGCCGCGGACGCACCAGACGCTCCGTCCCTACTTCTTCATGCGCTGCAAGTCGAAGGCGCAGATGAAGGACCCGATGGACTTCGCCGACATCATCGCCACCGGCGACACGCCGCAGCCCCGCGAGCTGAACGAGTGCAAGGACATCGGGAGCTTGTAATACCCGGGGTGGCGTGACGGGGGGAGGCAGGCCCGACCCGTTCGCCGGATGGCGAACGGTTGGGCTGTGCCCAAAGGGCCGTCGGAGGGGGGCGCAGCCCCCCTCCGAAGTATGAACCTTTCCCTCGTCCTCGGGCAGGTCCTCAACGGCGTCGTCACCGGCATGCTCTACGCCCTGATGGGCGTGGGGCTGTCGCTCATCCTGGGGATCCTCAACCTCCCCAACTTCGCCCACGGGACGCTGTACGCGCTGGGGGCCTACCTCCTCTTCGCCACCGCGACATGGGCAGGAAGCTTCTGGCTGGCGCTGCTCGTGGCTCCCCTCGGGGTCGCCCTGCTGGGCGCGGTGATCGAGCTGGGCGGGATGCGGCGACTCTACGCGGCCGGCCACGACTACCAGCTGCTGCTCACCTTCGGCCTCGCCCTCATCCTCGAGCAAGTCATCATCTTGATCTGGGGCCCCATCGGCATGAGCCTGCTCCCGCCGCGGGGGCTCGGCGGCGCGGTGGACCTGGGCGTGACCTTCTACCCGCGCTACCGGCTGTTCGCGATGCTGGCGGCCGGGCTCCTGATCCTCGCCACCTGGCTCTTCCTCGAGAAGACCCGCCTGGGGGCCATCATCCGGGCGGGGATCGAGGACAAAGACATGGTGGCCGTGCTCGGCGTCAACGTCAGCCGGGTGTTCACGCTGACCTTCGCCCTGGGGGCCTGGCTGGCTGGCGTGGCGGGGGCGCTCATGGTACCCATTCGCGGCCTGACCCCGACCATGGGCGCCGACATCCTGGGGATCGCCTTCGTGGTGGTGGCCCTGGGCGGCCTCGGGAACCTGCCGGGCGCCATGCTGGCCGGGATCATCATCGGGCTGGCCCAGAGCCTGGTCGCCCTCGTGTGGCCGGTCGCCTCCATCGTGGTGATCTTCGCCGTGATGGCAGTGGTGCTGCTGCTCCGGCCCCAGGGCCTGTTCGGGACCCGCTGATGGGTTTCCGCGTCCTGCTCCCGCTGCTGGCCGCCTGCCTCCTCTTTCCCCTCCTCCTCCGCAACACGATCGCGACCGAGATCTGGATCTTCGCGATCCTGGCCCTGGCCTTCAACCTCCTCCTCGGCTATACGGGCCTCCTCTCGTTCGGCCAGGCGACGTTCTCGGGGATCGCGTGCTACGTGGCCGGGCTCCTCCTCAAGCACTACGGCCTGTCGCTGCCGGTCGTCATGGTGGCCGGTGTCCTGGCCGGCGCCCTGTCGGCCGGGGTCGTGGGCGCATTCTGCATCCAGCGGGTCGGCCTCTACTTCATCATGCTGACCTTTGCCTTCAACCAGATGGCGTACTTCATCGCCTATCAGTGGACCGACCTCACCGGCGGCGAGGACGGCCTTCCCGGCGTGCCGCGCCCGCCGGGGCTCGAGGGCGGCCTCGCCTTCTACGCGTTCACCGCCGGCTGTTTCCTGATCACGGTCGCCTTCATGAAGCGGATCACCGACTCCCCGTTCGGCCTGGTCCTGCAGGCGATCCGCGAGAACGAAGGCCGGGCGGCGGCGGTCGGCTACGACGTCAAGCGCTACAAGTGGCTCGCCTTCACCATCGCGGGGGCGGTCTCCGGGCTGGGCGGCGTCCTCTACGCCATGCTGTTCGGGATCGTGCCGCTGGCCGCCGTTCACTGGCTGCGATCGGGTGACATCGTCTTCATGACGCTGATCGGGGGGAGCGGCAGCCTCTACGGCCCGATCATCGGCGCCGCCGTCTACACGGTGCTGGCGGAGTCGGTCAGCCGCTACTGGGACCGGTGGCCGATCCTCCTCGGGCTGGCCTTCGTGGTGGTCGTCCTCTTCTTCCGGGGCGGCTGTGTGGAGGCGTGGGAGCGAATCGCGACGGCCGGATGGCGCAGGCGCCGCTCGCCCTGATGGCGACCCTGCTCGAGGCCGAGGGACTCACCAAGACGTTCGGCGCGCTCCGGGCGGTGGCGGGAGTGGACCTGGCGGTGGAAGCCGGCTCCCTCCACTCGGTGATCGGACCCAACGGCGCCGGCAAGACAACGCTCTTCAACCTCATCACCGGCGAGCTGCCGCCGACCGCCGGGCGCATCACGCTCGACGGCCACGACATCACCGGGCGGGCCCCCCACGCGATGCCGGGACTGGGCATCGCCCGCTCGTTCCAGCGGAACAACCTCTTCCCCAACCTCACCGTCGCCCAGAACGTGTGGACGGCCGCCTTCGCGCGGGCCCGGCACGGTCTCCGGCTCTGGCGGTCGGCGGTCGGCTTCGCCGACGTGGCCGCCGCGGTGGCCGAGGCCCTCGGCGAAGTCGGGCTGGCCAGCCACGGTGGCCGCAAGGCGCGCGAGATGTCCCACGGCGACCAGCGGCTCCTCGAGGTCGCGATCGCGCTGGCCAGCCGGCCCCGGCTGCTGCTCCTCGACGAGCCGACCAGCGGCCTCAGTCCCGAGGAGACGCGCCGGATGATGGGGCTGATCCGGACGCTGCGTGGCCGCTACACGATCCTGCTCATCGAGCACAAGATGGACCTGGTGATGACGGTCTCCGACCGCATCACCGTCATGCACTTCGGGAGCGTCCTGGCCGAGGGGCCGCCGACCGCGATTCAAGGCAACGCCGACGTCCGCCGGGCCTACCTGGGGACGGCGACGGCGCTGCCGACGGGCCCCTGATGCTCGACTGTCAGGAGCTCCACACCTACTACGGCACCGCCCACATCCTGCAAGGCGTCTCCCTCCGGGTGGGCGAGGGCGAGATCGTCGCCCTCCTCGGCCGGAACGGGGCCGGCAAGACGACCACCCTCAAGAGCATCGTGGGCCTGGTGCCGCCGCGCCGCGGGCGCGTCGTCTACAAGAACACCGACGTCACCGGCTGGCCACCCTACCGGATGAGCCGGGCCGGCGTCGCCCTGGTCCCCGAGACGCGCGGAATCTTCTCTTACCTCACGGCTCGTGAGAACCTCGACATCGCCCGGCGGGACAGCTCCCGGTGGAGCCCGGACGCCGTGCTCGAGCGCTTCCCCAAGCTCCGCGAATTGGGCGACCGGCGCGGCCGCTTCCTCTCCGGCGGCGAGCAGCAGATGCTCGCCATCGCCCGCGCGCTGGTGACGGGTCCGGAGCTGATCCTCCTCGACGAGCCCTCCCAGGGGCTGGCCCCGCTCGTGGTGGAATCGGTGGTGGGGACGATCACCGACCTCAAGCGCGAGCGGGTGGCCATGCTCCTGGTCGAGCAGAACGTAGAGCTGGCCTGTGGCCTGGCCGATCGGGTGTATGTGATCGACCAGGGCCGCATCGTCTTCGCGGGAACACCGGCCGCCCTCCGGGTCGACTCCCGGACGCTGAGCACCTATCTGGGGGTCGGCGGCTGAGCTGACCCACTGCCGGCCCGCGGCCGCGGTTGCGGCTCGGGAGCCGATCTGATACGGTTCTCGTGTAGTTCATTTTCGCGCTACGCGATTTGCGGGAGGCACACGTGGACGGTGATAAGGTCATCATCCAGACCCGGCTCAACGGCCCGTACCTCATCAAGGGCGCCAAAGGAATTCGGCTGATCGACGCCGACGGGAACGAGTTCACGGTCGACCGCGACACCATCGCGCTCTGCCGGTGCGGGGGCTCCACCACCAAGCCGTTCTGCGACGGCACCCACTCCAAGCTCGGCTTCCAGGCCGCCGAGAAGGCGGTGCGAGAGGCCGACCAGGGACGCTGAGGTGCCTCTCCCGCTGACATCGCCCCGCCACGCCGTCCGGGACGCGACCGACGCCCTCGAGCTCTGCTTCGCCCGAGGGTGGACCGACGGCCTGCCGGTGGTGC
>DASYUM010000275.1:0-2287 GCA_036001225.1 Candidatus Methylomirabilota bacterium
TGGCTGCTCGAGTACGGACGGCAGGGCGGGGACATTGGCAAGCGGGCCTTGGACGCAGGCCCGGAATTCTTCAAGGGCGGCCAGCCCGGGTTGCCCGAAGTGTATTACGGCATCGACGCGGCGCCGCTGATCGCCTACGACTGGGTCTACACCGGGCTGAGTTCCGGCGACCGCCAGATCATCGAAGGTGGCATCCTGGCGTCGGCGCGCTTTCGGATGCGCGCGATGGACCGCTGGAGCCAGACCGCGAACCTGGTCTTCACGCCGACCTACATGGTGGCGACCGCGGGTTTGGTCACGGGCCAGAAGGAGCTGGTGGACTGGGGGTTCTATCGAAAGCCGGGGTCTTCCCGCGGGGGCTACTTCTCGGTACTGGACGTCATGCTCCGAGACGGGGGCCCCTGGGGCGAAGCGCCGATCTATCCGACTATCAGCAGTCTCGTGCTGATGACCCGGATGTCGCGCCACCTCCAGTTGCTGACCGGCCAGGACTGGTTCGGCCGGGTTACCCCGAGCGGGAGCGGCAGCCCCAAGGGGCTGGTCGAGTACTACGTCGACACGGCCTATCCGATCGAGCGCACCGGCCGCGGCGCCGGGCAGATCCGGGTGGCCACCTACGGTGACGGCGCCACCAGCGCCGAGGGGGACCTCTTCCTGGTCAATCCGGCCGGTTCCGGGCTCGACCTTCAGGAAGCCGTAGCCGAGGCCTACGCCGCCTCCGGCGATCCGCGATACGCCGCCTTTCTCGCCATGGTCCCGGACTACAGGCCGAACCTCGTGGATCGCCGCCCGCTGCCGCCGGACCCACGCTTCCCACCGGCGCCCTCCCGGATCTGGCCGAGCCACGGCCTGGCCATGCTGCGCTCCGATGAGTCCCCTGCCTACTGGACCAGCAGCCGGGCCCTCGCGGTATCTCAGATCATGAGCCAGGGCTACGGACACGATCACCGCGACAAGTTCAGCCTCACGCTGCACGGCGCCGGCCGACTCCTTTATCCGGACTACAACGCGATCCAGTACGAGAACCCGGCCATCGGCTGGACCCGAAACTCGGTTGCCCACAATACGCTCGTAGTCGACGAGAAAGACACACGGGACGCGGCGCCCACCGGGATCCGGTACGAGTTCACCCCCGGCGTGAAGTTTCTGGCGACGTCGGCCTCCGGCGTGTTCGAGGGCGTGGACCAGACCCGGGTCCTCATGCTGACAGGGGAGTACCTCCTGGACTTCTTCCACGCCATGAGCGCGGTGCCGCACGTCTACGATTATCTCCTGCACAGCTTCGGCCGGCCGCGTCCCGGTGAGCCGGAGCGCTACAAGTCTACCAGCGCGCTGCTCAGGCGCTACTGGCTCATGGCGCGTCCTCAGGGCACGACCACGGACGACCAGTGGCCGATGGACTTCGTTCTCGACGGGGCGACCGCCCGGGAAAAGGAGGCGGCCGATCGGCGGTGGCTGGAGGAGACCCTGAAGAAGAAGCCCCGGCCGGCCTTGTATGGCAGGGAATGGTACGAGCACACGGCGGCCGTGCGCCTGACCATGGGGGCGGACCATGGAACGCTGGTGGCGTACGGCGTCGGCAGGCAAGATGTCCCCATGCTTGTCGCCCGGCGCGCCGGCCGGCGCGACACGCTCTTCGTGGCCACTCACGAGCCGTTCGCCGGCGTCGAGACGCCCGGCATCTCGCGGATCACGACGCTCGCCCGGAGCCGGGACGCGGTCGTGGTCCGCGTGGACGCTCGGGACTACACCGACTACGCGGCGGCCGCCTTCGGGCCCCAGACCGGGCAACCCGAGCACGTGTTGGTCTCCACGGCCGACGCACGCCTGCGCGTCGCCTTCAAGAACTATGGCTACCTGCGGGTCGCCCCCGACCGGACGATGACGGCTTGGGGCGGCTGGACCGGCTTCACCCTTCCCGGGGGCGGGGGTGCTCTGACGCTGAACGGTCAGCGCGCGACGAGTTCGCGGGCGGGCGGCTACGTGTCTTTCGGCAGAATCTCCGGCCGCGCCGCCCCGCCCGTCGTGACCGAGCCGGAGAACCCGTTCCCGGTGAAGCTGTCGCCGGCCGTCGCCAGGGTCGCCTCCCGCGATCGACGCGTCATGACGCTGGCCATCACGAACGTCCTGAGCGATCCGGCGTGGGGCTGGCTCGAGTTCGAGCTTCCGGTCGGCCTCACGATCGACCCGAAGAAGCCCGCGTTCGGTCCGCTCGAGCCGGGAGCCACCGCCAACCTCACCTTCACGGTCGTCGCCGACAACCCGGCCGCCGGCCGTCACGCTCTGC
>DASYUM010000276.1:0-7922 GCA_036001225.1 Candidatus Methylomirabilota bacterium
ATCGGCCCCAACGGCGCCGGCAAGACGACCCTCTTCAACGTCGTCTCGGGCGTGCTGCGCCCCGACGGCGGCCGGGTCGTCTTCCGCGGCCAGGAGATCACCGGGCTCCCCCCCCATGCCGTCTGTCACGCGGGGATCGCCCGCACCTTCCAGGTCGTCCAGCCCTTCGCGCGCCTGACCGTGCTGGAGAACGTCGCGGCCGGCTGGCTCTTCGGCCGCCGCGGCGCCGGCGCCTCCATCGGCCGGGCCGCCGCCGACGCCGGCGCGCGGGAGCTGCTGGAGCACGGGAAGCTCGCCGCCAAGGCCGGCCGCCCCGCCGGCACCCTGACGCTCTCGGAGCGGAAGCGCCTGGAGATGGTCCGGGCGCTGGCCACCGGCCCCGATCTGCTCCTCCTCGACGAGGTCCTGGCCGGGCTGAACCCGCAGGAGACCGAGGAGATGACGGCGATCGTCCGGCGGCTGGCTCGCGACCTCGGCCTGGCCATCGTCCTCATCGAGCACAACGTGCGGGCCGTGATGGCCCTCTCCGAGCGGGTCGTCGTCCTCAGCTACGGCACGGTCATCGCGCGCGGCGAGCCGGCGGCGGTGGCGCGGGACCCGGCGGTGATCACGGCCTACCTCGGCGAGCGCCGCGTGCCTCCCTCTCCCCCCTGGGGGGAGCGGGCAGGGTGAGGGGGCGCACCCGGGTGCTCGAGGTGGCCGACCTCACCGTCTCCTACGGCGACCTCCGGGTGCTGTGGGGCGTGAGCTTCACGGTCGCCGCCGGCGAGCTGGTCGCGCTGATCGGCCCCAACGGCGCCGGCAAGAGCACGGCGCTCAAGGCCATCGCCGGGCTGATCCCGGCGGAGGCGGGCCGGGTGACGCTCGACGGCGTCTCCCTCCTCGACGAGCCGCCCTACACCCGGATCCGTCGGGGCCTCTCCCTCGTGCCCGAAGGCCGGGGCCTCTTCCCGGCGATGACGGTGCGGGAGAACCTGGAGCTGGGCGGCTTCGCGGTGCCGCCGCCGGACGGACTGCGGGCGGCGATCGAGCGCGTCTGCGCGCTCTTTCCCATCCTCGCCGCCCGGCGCGGTCAGCTCGCCGGCACCCTGTCGGGGGGCGAGCAGCAGATGCTCGCCATCGCGATGGCCGTCCTGTCCCGGCCGCGGCTGCTCGTGCTCGACGAGCCGTCGCTCGGCCTGGCCCCGCTCGTGGTGGATCGGCTCTACGAGACGGTGGCCCGGCTCAAGCGCGAGGGGCTGACGATCTTCCTCGTGGAGCAGCAGGTCTTTCTCGCGCTCGAGCTGGCCGACCGCGCCTACGTCCTGGAGACCGGCCGCATCCGCCAGGAGGGGCCCGGCCGGGCGCTGCTCGCCGACGCGCACGTCAAGGAGGCATACCTGGGAATGACGGCTTCGAGCGGATGACGCTGCAGACGGTGATTGATCTCGTGCTCGGTGGCATCTCGCTGGGCGGGATCTACGCGCTCGTCGCCTTCGCCCTCTCGCTCTCCCTGGCCACCACCCACGTGCTGAACGTCGCCCACGGCACCTTCATGGTTTTGGGGGCGGCGCTGGCCACGCTCCTCTTCCGGTTCGCGCCGATCGGCTGGCCCCTCGCCGTCCTGATCCTCGTGCTGGCCTTCGCCGCCCTCGGGCTCTTCTTCGAAGCGGCGTTCGTGCGGCCGTTCGCCGCCAAGTCCCCGGAGCAGATCCTGGTCGGGTCCATCCTGGTGACCTTCGGCTTCGCCCTCACCGTGGAGGCGCTCCTCGGCTACGGCTGGGCGCGATGGGTGGACCCCCAGCCGGCCTTCTCGCTGGCGTTTCCGTTCGCGCGCGTCACCGTGCTCGGCGTCGCGGTCTCCGGTACGCGGCTGACCATCCTCCTGGCGGCGGCCGCCGCCATCACCGGCTTCCACCTCTTCCTCCGCCGGACCCCGCTCGGGCGGGCGGTGCGGGCGGTCGCCCAGAACTACGCCGGCGCCGTGATCCTGGGCGTGAACCCACGGCGGGTCTCGGTGGTGATCTACCTCGCCGGGATCGTGGCCACGGCGGGGGCCGGCGTCCTGCTGGCGCTGGCCATCCCGCTCGAGCCGTATTCGGGGCTGCGGCTGACGCTGGTGGCCATGACCATCGTGGTGATCGGCGGGGTGGGGAGCCTGCCGGGGGCCCTGCTGGGCGGCGGCCTGCTCGGGATGGCCGAGGTGCTCACCGCCTACACCCTCGGCTCGGTCTGGTCGCCGGTGGTCTCGCTGCTCGTCTTCTTCTCGGTGCTGGTGGTGCGTCCGGAGGGGTTGTGGGGGCGCCGGGCCTGATCCGGGGGGCCGCGGTCCTCGCGCTGGTGGCGGCGGTCGCGATCCCGCTCGTCGGGACGCGGGACCTGGTCACGGCGACCTTCTTCACCTTCCTCTACATCGTCCTGGCCCTCAACTACGACATCCTGGGCGGGTTCCTCGGGTACATGAACCTCGGCCAGGGCGCCTTCTTCGGGCTCGCCGCCTACGTGACGGTGCTGCTCCTCAACGGCGGCCGGCTCGACGCGCTCGGCCCCGCCGACATGCCGGCGGCGATCCTGATCGCCGTGGTCGTCACCGCCGCCGTGGCGTTCGGCTTCGCCTACCCCCTTTTCCGGCTGAGCGGCGCCTACTTCGCCATGGCCACCTTCTCCATGGTCCTGCTGGTCCGTCACCTGATCCTGAACCTGTCCGACTGGACCGGCGGCTCCTACGGCGTCTATGTCAATCCGCGCCACTATCTGAGCCTGCCCGTCGCCTACACCGCCGGCCTGGCCCTCCTGCTCGCCTCGATCGCCCTCAACCGCGCCATCGCCAAGAGCCGGCTCGGCCTGGCCGCCACCGCCATCCGGGAGAGCGAGCTGGCCGCGTCGACCATCGGCCTCGACCTCTTCCGGGTGAAGCGCCGCGTGCTGGTGCTGAGCGCGCTGCCCTCGGCGCTGGCCGGAGGCGTCTTCGGCCTCCAGGCGGGCTACATCGACGTGGACGCCGCGCTCGGCGTGGACAAGACGCTGCTGCCGGTGATCATGGCGCTGATGGGCGGGAGCGGGCGGGTGGCGGGGCCGGTGGTCGGCGGCCTGCTGGTGCGCGCGATCGACGTGGTCCTGAAGAACTACCTCCACCTGGCCGTCCCCGCCCTCGCGGTCTACGGCCTCATCCTCCTCGGCATCGGCCTGCTGCTGCCGGAGGGCGTCCTCAACGCCGCCGGCCGCCGCCTCCGCTGGGCCGCCCGGCCGTCGTGAGGAAGCCCATCCCGCCCGAGCGCCCCTGGTAGAGTGGAGCGATGCCGGGTGGAGCGATGCCGGGACCGCTGACGATCGCCATGCTCACCTGCGCCCTCCTCGCGGGGATCCTGTTCCTGGCCGGGGTGGCCGCGATCCGCCGGCGGCACTGGGCCGGGACCACGCTCGGCTGGTTCCTGGGGCTGGTCTTCCTCGCGCTCGCCGCACTCGCGGGAACGCTGAGCGTGGCCACTCAGGGCTACCGCGCGCTCACCCGCGAGGAGGTCGCCGCCACCGTCGTCGCCGAGCCGATCGGCCCCCAGCGCGTCCGGACGACGTTCCGGTTCCCCGACGGCACGATGACGAGCTTCGACCTGGCCGGCGACGCCGTCTACGTCGATGCGCACATCGTCAAGTGGCATCCGCTGGCGAACATCCTCGGTCTCCACACCGCCTACCAGCTCGACCGGGTGGCCGGGCGGTACGCGGATATCGGGGAGGAGCGGGCCCGGCCGCGAACCGTCTTCGCGCTGGCGGAGCCCACGCCCATCGACGTGGCCCGCCTGGCCCGGCGGCTTCCGTTCCTCAAGCCCATCGTGGACGCCGAGTACGGCTCGGCGACCTTCGTGCCGGTGCGCGGGCGGATGGAGCTCGAGCTTCGGGTCTCGACCTCCGGCCTTCTCTTCCGGCCGGTCCGCCGGCCCGGTGAACCCTCCCCGTCCGGCTGAGCCCCGCGCGCTACTGGGGCGGCTCGTGACGCTCGATCAGACCCCAGGTGACGGCGACGCCGATGCCGGTCTTGCGGCCGCGCTGCTCGACGCGCACCACGCGGCCGGTGCCCTGCAGGCGCACCGGAACCGCCGAATAGGGGCGCTCCAGCACGAGGGACAGGCTGACCGACTCCCCGACGGTGTAGGGCTCATCTGTCTCGAAGAACAGCCCCGTGGTGCTGACGTCCCGCGCGATGCCCGCTCCCTTCTCGGTTCTGATGGTGCCAGCGACCGGGAAGCGGGCTGACTGCCGGCGCTCGGCCGAATCAGATGATCGCGGCATCCGGCGAGAGGCGGCGGCTGCGAACGGCCAGACAGCACTCGGACGTGGGCTGGGGCACGGGAGTCCTCTTTGCTGTCGAGTGGTTGGTTCCCTATTGATCGCAGCAAGTCGGTTGCCATTCCCGTACGAGAGTGCCCAGGTGGGCCTGGCATTTGCCGGCGCATCGTTATGGCTCCCGCCACGGGCTCGGGACCGAGCGGCGGGAGTCGTGCGGGCGGACTTTGTGGCAGATCTCGGAGGCGCGGTGTCCGAAAGCGTCACAGACCGAGGAGGTTTGCGTCCTACATGGGAGGCGTCTCGGTCGCTCGACCGGTTCGTTCAGGTCACGCGCGCTCGATCTCCGACGTGATCGGCGCGGTAGCGTGGGCCCATCGGCGGGTCAGGCTCCCGCGCGCTCGGAGAGCTTCCACCGGGCCAGTCGCGCCTCGACGGCCTCCACCACCCGGGTGAGCCCGACGCCGCCGAGGGCCAGGACGACGATCGGCACGAACAGGCGATCGGTGTCGTAGCTGTTCCCGCTGGCCACGATGAGCTGCCCGAGCCGGGTGGTCTGCGCCTGCGCCGCGCCGGCGACCGCGAAGGCCAGCCCGACCAGAGCTCCCGAGAGCCACTCAATTTGAATTCGCGCGGGGCCTGTCGCGGGGCGGCGAGATTTGTTAAACAATAGACGCCGATGGAGACGGTCGAGGCGGCGCTCAAACGGCTCTTCGAGGGCCGGTTCGCGGAACCGGTCCGGGCGGTCGCCCCGCTCAAGAGCGACGGATCGGCCCGCCGGCTCTTCCGGTTGTCGGGCGAGACCAGCTCCGCCATCGGGGTGCACGGGCCGGACGCCCGCGAAAACCGGGCCTTCCTGGCTTTTTCCCGGCAGTTCCGGACCGTCGGCTTGTCCGTCCCTGAAATCTATGCCGAAGAGCCGGCCCGCGGCGTCTATCTCGAGGAGGATCTGGGCGACACCACGCTCTTCGAGTTCCTCTCGGCCAACCGCTCCCGCGACAAGCTGGACCCGCCGGTCGTCGACATCTACCGGCAAACGGTCCGCGTCCTGCCGCGGTTCCAGATCGTCGCCCACCGGGCTCTGGACTACGGTCTGTGTCATCCCCGCTCGAGCTTCGACCGCCAGTCCATGATGTGGGACCTCAATTATTTCAAGTACTACTTCCTTCGGCTCGCCAAGGTCCCGTTCAACGAACAGGCCCTCGAGGACGACTTCCAGCGATTCACCGAGTTCCTGCTGGAGGCGCCCGGCGACTACTTTCTCTACCGGGACTTTCAGTCGCGCAACGTCATGGTCAGAGGCGGCCGCCCCTGGTTCATCGACTACCAGGGAGGCCGCCGCGGCGCCCTCCAGTACGACATCGCCTCGCTCCTCTTCGACGCGAAAGCGGACCTGCCGTTCGACCTCCGGCAAGAGCTGCTCGGCCTTTACCTCGAGACCGCCGGCGCCCTCGCCCCGCTGGATCGCCAGGCCTTCCTCACGTATTACCCGGCCTTCGTCCTTATCCGAATCATGCAGGCGCTCGGCGCCTACGGGTTGCGGGGGTTCTACGAGGGCAAGAGTCATTTCCTCCAGAGCATCCCGTACGCGATTCGAAACCTGGAGTACCTCGTGCGCACCACCGAGCTGCCGGTCGAGCTGCCCGAGCTCAGCGCCGTCTTCAAGCGCCTCGTCGCGGCCTCCACCCTGCGGAAGTTCGGGGACGCCTCCCTCAAGCTCACGGTCCGGGTGCAGAGTTTCTCCTACCGCAGCGGGGTGCCGACCGACGAGAAGGGGCACGGCGGGGGCTATGTCTTCGATTGCCGGGCCTTGCCCAACCCGGGCCAGTTCGAGCGCTTTTCGCGGGTCGATGGCCGCAACCCGGACGTCATCGCCTTCCTGGAGCAGGAGCCCGCGGTCCAGCGGTTCCTGGCGCACGTGTATGGGCTGGTCGATCAGGCGGTCGAGACCTACCAGAGCCGCAACTTCACGGATCTCCTCGTCGCCTTCGGCTGTACGGGCGGCCATCACCGCTCGATCTACTGCGCCGAGGAGCTCGCCCGGCACCTGCGCGAGCGATACGACGTCGATGTCGAGGTCCGGCATCTGGAGGCGGAGCGGGCGGACGGGAGCGGGGCGGGGTGAAGGCCATGATCCTCGCCGCCGGCATCGGCCACCGGTTGCGGCCGCTGACCGACCGCTGTCCCAAAGCGTTGATCGAGGTCGGCGGGATGCCGATGCTCGAGATCGTGATTCGCCGGCTCATGGCGGCCGGCGTACGGGAAATCGTCGTCAACGTCTTTCACCAGGCTGACCGGATCGCCCGCTTCCTCCAGGAACGAGGGAACTTCGGGCTTCGGATCGAGCTTTCTCCGGAGGAGGCATTGCTGGACACCGGAGGCGGGCTCAAGCAGGCGTCCTGGTTCTTCGACGACGACCGTCCGTTCTTCCTCCACAACGTGGATGTGCTCACCGATATCGACCTGGTCGAGCTGCGGCGCTTCCACGAGACCCATCCCGCCCTCGCCACCCTCGCGGTGCAGACCCGCCAGAGCGCCCGCGCCCTGCTCTTCGGATCGGACGGCGGCCTCCGGGGCTGGCGCCCGGCCTCCCCGGCGGAAACGCGCTGGGTCGGCGAGCCGGACCACGAGGCGGTGGCGCTCGCCTTCACCGGCATCCACGTCATTTCGGCCGCGATCTTCGCGAACCTCTCCGAGACCGGGGCGTTCCCCATCCACCGGGCCTACCTGCGCCTGGCCGCCGAGGGGTGCCGGATTCAGGCCTTCCGCGCGGACGGCCGGTACTGGGCGGACATCGGGACCGAGGCCCAGCTCACCGCCGCCCGCGCCCACGCCGCCGCGACGGGGCTGGCCCTCAGCTGACGCCGGGCGGTCAGCCGCGCGGCGGCGCCACCCTCCGGGTCACCGGCGCCGCGGCGGGTGGGCGCGCACGGCGTCCTCGTTGACCTCGGTGCCCCAGCCGGGGCCGGGCGGCAGGTGGAGGTGCCCGTCGCGGATCGCGGGCGTCACGGTCACCAGCTCGTCGTGCCAGGGCACCACGTCGGGGTCGTACTCCATGATGCGGAGGTTCGGCACGACCGCCGCGAAGTGGGCGTTCATCATCGTCGCCAGGTGGCCGTAGAAGTTGTGGGGCGCCACGTTGACCTCGTAGGCGTCGGCCATCGCCGCGATCTTCACCGACTCGGCGACGCCGTTCCAGGGCGTGTCGATGATCGCGACGTCCATCGCCTCCTCCTCGAAGTACGGGCGGTAGTCACGCCGCCCGAACAGGCACTCGCCGGACGCGACGGGGATCGCCGCCCGCGAGCGGATGTAGCGGAGGGCCTTCGGGCTGCGGGTGTCGATCTCCACCCAGAAGACGTCGTAGGGCTCGAGGGCCCGGGCGACCTGCAGGAAGCCCTCGGTCTTGAAGTTGAAGTTGAGGTCGACCAGGATGTCCACCGCCGGCCCCGCCCCCTGGCGGAAGGCGGCCAGCTGCTCGCGCACGGCGTCGAGGACGTGGCGGTCGGCGTTCAGCTCGGGGAAGCCGGGGCCCGCGCGGGCGAACCCCGGCGAGTGGAGGTAGGGCGGGCCGCCCGGCGGCGGCTTCAGGACGAAGACGTTGGTCTTGAGCGCGGTATAGCCCTGCCCGCGCACCTCGCGTCCCAGCTCGACGACGTCGT
>DASYUM010000277.1:0-18736 GCA_036001225.1 Candidatus Methylomirabilota bacterium
CTAGCTCCCGAGGTACCACCATATCTACGGTGTCGGGCCATCCTAGCCGGATTGGAGCGGCGCGTAAAGAGGGAATCCGGCGTCGGCTAGACTCCTTGAGCTGCCCAACGTGTCGCGAATGAGTCAAGTTTCATCGCCACCGTCTCGGGGCGTGGCCGAGACCCGAGCAGCCCGAGGACGCAGGGAGTCGCCGACCGGAGGCGTACTCCTGTACGCCGAGGATCGGCGACGACCGAGGACGACGGGATGCGACGGGTATCGGCCACGCCGTTAGCCCTTGAGCCCGCTCAGGACCACCCCTCGGACGATCCACCGCTGGAGCGTCAGGAAGATCACCAGGATCGGCAGGATGCTCACGACCGCGGCGGCCGTGAGCAGGTTGTACTCGATGAAGTAGATGTTGCTGAAGCTCATGAGCCCCATGGTCACGACCTTCATGGCCTCGGAGTTGACGACGACCAGCGGCCAGAAGAACTCGTTCCAGGTCCACATGAACTTGATGATGACCAGCGTGGCCAGCGCCGGCTTGACCATCGGCAGGATCACCCGCCAGAAGATGCCGAACTCGCCGCAGCCGTCGATCCGGGCGGCGTCGATGTAGTCGCTGGGCACGACCTCGATCGCCTGGCGCATCATCCTGCCCACCGTGAAGCCGGCGCTGGCGACCCTGGTGATCATCAAGTTCATGTGGACCTGGAACGAGTTCTTCTGGCCCCTGGTCGTCATCAACTCGCCGGGCATGAAGGTGGTCACCATGGGCCTCATGAGCTTCACCAACATGTACTTCACCGAGTACCACATGGCCACCGCGGCCGCCGTGCTGAGCATCCTGCCGATCCTGGTGATCTTCCTCGCGCTCCAGCGCTGGGTCGTGCGGGCGGTCGTCCTCAGCGGGCTGAAGGGGTAGCCAGCCGCGCGATAATGAGCTAGAGGCCGACGACTCGAGAGGCGGGAGGCGGCAATGGACGCGGCCGATCTGAGGGTCTTCGAGGCAGTGGCCCGGCTGGGCGGGATGAACCGGGCAGCCGCCGAGCTGAACACGGTGCAATCGAACGTGACCGCGCGGATCCGCCTGCTGGAGGACGAGCTGCAGGCGCCGCTCTTCGAGCGCCACCCCCGGGGGGTGACGCTGACGCCGGCCGGCCAGCGCCTCCTGCCCTACGCGGTCCGGGTGCGGCAGCTACTGGAGGAGGCGCGCCGGGCGGTGGACGACGACGGCACGCCGCAGGGGCCGCTGACGATCGGCTCGCTCGAGACCACGGCCGCGCTGCGGCTTTCGCCCCTGCTCTCGGCCTACGTCGCGAAGTACCCCGCGGTCGATCTGGTGCTGAGGACCGGCACCACCGCCGAGCTGGTCGACGACGTGCTGGCCCGCCGGGTGGAAGGCGCCTTCGTCTGTGGGCCGGTCGACCACCCCGAGCTCGAGGCGGAGGTCGTCTTCCGCGAGGAACTGGTCATGGTCACCGCCCCGTCGGTGCGGACGCCCGACGAGCTGCTCGGCAAGGGGGACCTCAAGATCGTGGTCCTCCGCGCCGGCTGCTCCTATCGGCAGCGGCTGGAGGCGATCCTGGCGACCCGCGGCGTCGTGGGGGTGCGCCGGCTCGAGTTCGGCACGCTCGAGGCCATCCTGGGCTGCGTCAGCGCCGGACTGGGCGTGACGCTGCTGCCGAAGAGTGTGGTCGGGTCGGCCGGTTCCGAGGGGCGGATCGCGATCCACGAGCTCCCGCCGGCGGAGGCCGGCGTCGAGACCCTCTTCGTGCGCCGGCGCGACGCCCTCGTCGCGAGCGCGCTGGCCGCCTTCCTGGACTGCGTCCGCGCGCATCGATGAACCAGATACCCCCTATCAGTTAAAACCGCTTTCCCCGATCTCCTCGCCGCCCTAGCCTTGTCTCGAGGTCGGTCCTGCCGATGACCTGCCGGAGGTGTGCATGCCGCTCCCGACGGTCCTCACTCGGCGGTTCGGAATCCGCCATCCCATCATCCAGGCCCCCATGGCCGGTGGCGCGACGACCGTGGATCTGGTCGCCGCGGTCGGCCAGGCCGGCGCCCTCGGCTTCATCGGCGCCGCCTACCTGACGCCGCGCGAGATCACCGAGGTCTCGCGAGCGCTGCAGGCGCGAGGCGTTCGGCCCTTCGGGATCAATCTCTTCGCGCCGCTGCCCGCGCCCGCGGCGCCACCGGATCCCGGCCCGGCGCTGGACCGCGTGGCCCCGTACCACGCCGAGCTCGGGTTGCCGCCGCCGACCCTCCCCCCGGTGACCGGGGATGCGTTCCCCGACCAGCTGGCGGCGGCGCTCGAGAGCGGGGCCGCCGTCTTCAGCTTCACCTTCGGCGTTCCCCCGGCGAGTGCGATCGAGGCCATCAAGACCCGCGGCCTGTTCCTGATCGGCACCGCGACGACGGTCGAGGAAGCGATCGCGCTGGAGAGGGCGGGCGTCGAGGCCGTGGTGGCCCAGGGCAGCGAAGCGGGCGCCCAGCGGGGGACGTTTGCCGCCGAGTTCGAGGCGGCGATGATCGGAACCATGGCGCTGGTGCCCCAGATGGCCGACGCGGTCGGCGTGCCCGTGATCGCGTCCGGCGGCATCATGGACGGCCGCGGGATCGCCGCCGCGCTGGCCCTCGGCGCGAGCGCGGTCCAGATGGGGACGGCCTTCCTGACCTGCGACGAGTCCGGCGTCCCCGAGGTGCACAAGCAGGCGATCCTGGCCGCGCGCGAGCACGAGACCCGGGTGACGCGGGCCTTCTCCGGTCGTCCGGCCCGGGGCATCGTCAACCGCTTCATGACCGAAGTCGACCGGGCCGGCGCCGCCGGGGCCATTCTCCCGTTCCCGCTCCAGAACGCGCTGACCCGGCCGCTGCGGAGCGCGGCCGCCCAGCAAGGCCGGGCGGAGTTCCTGTCGCTGTGGGCCGGTCAGGGTGTCCGGCTCGCGCGCCGCCAGTCGGCGGGGGACCTCGTCGCGCGGCTCGCCGACGAGGCGGCGGCGGCCGTCGGTCGGCTGGCGGCATCGGGGTGAAGCGGCGGGATCAGGGCGGGCGGACGAGCCACCTCAGGAGCGCGTGGGCCGGCCAATAGCCGAGCGGAATGATGGCCATCACCAGGAGGAGATACACCCGCGGCGACAGGCGGGTCTGGGGCTTGGCGCCGGGGCCGAAAGCGTAGTTGATGTTGTCGGCGGGGCGCGTGAGGGCGTAGCTCGCGAGCAGGAGACCCCACGTCAGGACGCTCTGGGCTGGCCACGCCCGGGGGTCGTATCCCCACCGCGCCACCAGCCACGCGAGCAGCACCGGCAAGACGATGTGGAAGCTCGACAGGGCCCGGACATGACGCGGCAGGGTCCGGTCGAACATGTAGGCCGTCATGCCGATCGGATGGCGGCCGGTGAGGAGCCGGGTGAAGAGGTCGAGGTTCCAGCCGAGCTCCGGCAGCGTGGCGAGCAGCATCATGCTGGCCAGGAGCGGACTCTCGAGCCAGAGCGCCACGCCGGTCCCCAGCACCGCGACGTCGCAGAGCCAGAGGAAGTTGCCCGGCCCGTACGCCTTCCAGTAGACCGGCACCAGGACCGCCAGGAAGCCCGTGTACACGAGCTTCAGCGCCAGCGGCAGCTCCATTGGCAACCCGCGCCGCGACCGGCGAGCGTCGCGGCGGACTAGGTCATCGGAGGGGGCCTCAACGGCCCCCTCCGAGACCTCCCCCAGGAGAAATTGCGGCGGCAACAGCCGCCGCTCGGAGCGGAACACCCCACGCGCGGCGGTTCGGCGTCACGCTGCGCTCGATCAGTCCGACAGTTTCCTAGGTCTTGAGGGCCCGGGCGGCGGCGAGGAACTCCTCGTCGGTCGGATGGTTTCCGAGCCCGGCCAGGCCTTCCCGGGCGGTCTCGATGTTCACCCAGCGGATGATTCCCGCCCGGTCCAGCAAGAATTGCCCCAGCAGCTGCGGGAACTGCTTCTCCATCTCCTCGGTGTCGGTGGGGGTGTGCTCGAACCGGTCTTTCTCGTCGAGCGCGTTGACGGCGTCCAGGATCGACACCCGCTCGGGCAGCTCGCCCCCGGCGTCGCTTTGGGTCGTCCGCAGGCTCTCCATGAGCTGGGGCGTCGCCTCCGGCTTGGGGACCTGGAAGGCGCGGAAGGTCGCTAGCTCCGGGTCGGCGGCCAGCGACAGGCGCGTCGGCCGGTAGCGGAAGTACAGGCGGGCCCGATCGACCTGGGAGGCGACGACGGCCAGCGTCTCGACGCCGAGGGCCTTGAGCTTCTCGGCCGTCATGCCGAGCTGGGCGATCCCCCGGCGGCAGAACGGGCAGTAGATCCCGCGGAAGAGCGCCAGCAGGAGCGGGGTCCGGCCGCGATAGTCGGCCAGCGACACGGTGCCCTCCCGGTGGATCGCGGGCAGCGTGAACTCCGGCGCCGGCTGGCCCGGCTGAAGCGAGGGCGGCAACTCGAGGTTCAGTTTCTCTGGCATCCGTCTATTCTCCTCTGTTGAGTGTCTTGCCGGTCTTCTTCTCTAACACAGGAAGGGCAGCACCATGAGCGCGTCGGGCTCGACCCCCGCGCGTTCGCAGACAGCTTGGGCTTTCCGCATGTACTCCTCGGCCCGAGCGTGGTCGTCCTGGTCGAGGCAGAGGGTGGCCAGCCCGTCGTAGCAGGGGAACAAGAGCTGGGGCTCGCCGACCTCCTCGGCGAGCGCGAGCGCCTCCTCGTAATGCCGGCGCGCCAGCTCGGGCTCGCCGTGACACTGGTAGATCTGGCCGAGGACGATCAGGGGCACGGCCAAGTGGTCCAGCTGACCGAGCTGACGGTCCAGGTCGATGGCCGCCTGGGCGGCGGCGACCCCGTCGTCGTCGCACCGATTGGTGAGCGCGCAGTAGGCGACGGCGAGGTTCGCGTAGAGGCGCGACTGGAAGCCGAGGTCGCCGGTCCGCTTCGCGATCTCCAGACCGCTCCGGCACGTCTCGATCGCGCGACCCGGATCGAGGGTGCTGTAGAGCACGCCCAGGTTGGCGTACCCGCGAACGGCGACCTGGAGCAGGTCGTGGGCCCGGGCCAGCTCGACGCTGCGCTCGATTTCCGCGACCGCCTCCGGGAGGCGCCCGAGCCGGGCCAGGGCGATGCCCCGCGTGTTGCAGGCGTGGGAGATCGCCGCCCCCCGCTCCCGCTCGTCCTCCGGCGCCCCCGCGCCCCCGCCGGCGCCGGCCCCGAGTCGCTCGGCGTGGGCGAGCGCCCGGTCGGCCCATTCGAGGGCGGCCTGGTTGTCGCCGCTGCGGAACGCGAGACGGCCCATTTCCTGGTAGAGGTGGGCCAGCTCGATGTGCTCGAGCCCGTCCAGCAGCGCGAGCCCGCTCCGCAAGCGGCCGAGCGCGCGCTCGCGCTCGCCGGCGTCCCAGTAGAGGGCCGCCACCTTGCGATCGACCCGGGCCTGACTGGCGCGGTCGCCGGCCGCCGCGGCGGCCTCCCGCACGCTCTCGTAGTGTGGGAGGGCCGCCTCGCGCCGGCCCGTGAGCCCGAGCACGTCGGCCAGCCGCTCCTCGACCGGGAGCCGCTCGGCGCCATCGGCCTCGCACTCGGTGAGGGTCCGCAGCGCGCGCTCGTAGTGCCGGATCGCGTCGGCGTTCGCGTACATCGCCCGCGCCCAGTCGCCGGCCCGGGTGAGATAGCGCGCGCCCTTGAGCTTGTCGGCGCTCGCGCTCCAGTGGTGGCCCAGCGCCTCCAGATCCTCGAGCCGGGCCGACCGCTCGCCGCTCTCGGCCAGCGTTTCCAGGGCGCGCGCCGTCCGTCCGTGAAGCTCCAGGCGGCGGCGCAGCAAGAGGTTCTGGTAGACCGACTCCTGGACCAGCCCGTGGGTGAAGGCGTACCGGCGGGCGTCACCGGCCGAGGAGCCGGCGGGGCCTGTCGGCGCCGGGAGCGCCCGCACCAGCTCGGCGTCCTCGAGGAGCGTCAGGGCGTCGTCGCACTCCGGGCCGTCGGTGGCGACCAGCCGGAGGAGACCCAGCTCGAACTCGGGTCCCACCACGGCGGCCTCCTGGGCGAGCCGCCGCGCCGCCGCCGGCAGCCGGTCCAGCCGGGAGAGGATGAGGCCCTGAACGGTGACCGGCACGTCCACCCCGGAGACATCGGCGGCGCACGCCCACCCGTCGTCACGCCGGACCAGGACGCCCGCGTCGATCAGCTCGCGCACGATCTCTTCGAGGTAGAACGGGTTGCCTCCCGCCCGGCCGACGACGAGGTCGCGCAGGCTGGCGGGCAGCGCGTCGCCCGACGGCCCGAACAGACCGCCGACGAACGTCTCGCAGTCGCGCGCCGACAACGTCCCCAGGCGGATCGCCGTATGCCGCGTTCGGCCCCCCATCACGGCTCCGGCGTCCAGGCCTGGCCGGTGGGTGAAGACCAGGAGCAGCCGGCGGTCAGCCAGGCGATCGGCCATGAAGCTCAGCAGCTCCACCGAGGCCGCGTCGGCCCAGTGGAGGTCCTCGACCACGAGCAAGAGCGGCCCGCGGGCCAGGCGGCGTTCGAAGAGCGTCCGCATCGCGAGGAAGATCTGTCGCTTGAGCTGCTCGGGATCGAGGTGCGGGATCGGGTCGTCGGGCTCGAGGCCGAGCACGTAACCCGCCACCGTCGCGATGCGCGCGCCCGCCTCCTCGCCGAGCTCCAGCCCGCGGAGTCCGACCGTGAGCTTCTCCCGGACCGACGCCGGCGCATCGGTGGCGGCGATGCCGTAGCCGTCGCGGAAGAAATCCGCCACGACGCCGTAGGTCCGCTCGCCCACCGACCGGCAGGCCGCGCGGCGGACGGTCGCCTTCTCGAGTCGCCCCGTCCCGTCGAGGCGCGCCAGGAACTCCTCCAGCAGCCGCGACTTGCCGACCCCGGCCTCCCCCCCCAGGCTCACGACCTGCGCCTGGCCACCGGCGGCCCGGTCGAAGGCGGCCAGCAGGTGCCCGAGCTCGGCGTCCCGCCCCACCAGCGGCGCCACCAGGCCGCGGGCTCCGAGGCCTCCGCGCGAGCGTGGCGTCTCCAGCGCGCCGAGGAGCCGGAAGACCGGCACCGGCTCCGCCTTGCCCTTGAGCGAGACCGCTCCCAGCGGCTCGAAGGCGAAGGCGTGCTCGGTCAAGAGATAGGTGGCCCGGCTCACCAGGGTCTGGCCGGGGGCCGCCGCGCTCTGCAGCCGCGCCGCGGTGTTCACGGTGTCGCCGGTGACCGCGTACGCCCCGCGCGCGGTCGGGCCGAGGGTCCCGGCGACGACGGGACCGGTGTTGACCCCGACGTGGAGGGCGAGCGCGCGCCCGAGTCGGCGCGCCCAGGCCTGGTTGAGCGCGGTCATGCCGTCGTGCATGGCCAGGGCCGCCCGGAGCGCGCGCTCCGGGTCGTCCTCGTGGGCGGTGGGGGCCCCGAACATGGCCATGACCGCGTCGCCGACGAACTTCTCCACGAAGCCGCCGTACCGCTCGATCGGCCCGCTCAGCTCGCGGAAGAGGTCGTCCTGGAAGGCGCGGACGTCCTCGGGGTCGAGCCGCTCCCCGAGCGCCGTGAACCCGGCGAGGTCGGCGAACAGGACGCTGACCGGGCGCCGGTCGGCGTCGGCGGCGGGGGCTTCGCCGCGACCCGGCTCGGCGCGAGTCACCGCGGCGGCGGGCGCCGCGGCCGCGGCCGGAGCCAGGCGGGCGCCACACTTGGGACAGAAGGCGAAGTCCGGCGCGGCGGAAAACCCGCATCCCGGGCAGTTGATCCCGCGGTCCGCGCTCACATCCGGCTACTGTACGCGGCCGGCGGAACCCGGTCAAACCGCCGGAGCGCGCGCGAGCCGCCCTCGAAGAGTCGTAGACCCGGCCCTGGAGGGGCCGGGTCTTTCGGTGGGACCCCGAGCGGCCAGCGGTGGCTGACCGCTGAGGTCCCTAAGAAGGGCCGGCGGCGGTCGCCGGCCGAGTGCTCAGGGGGCGAACTTGGCGGTCCAGCGCATCGCGAGCGGCGCGGGGTTCGCCAGGCTCGGCTGCACCCCGATCGTGATGAGGTCGCCGGCCGAGAAGCCGACGGAGTTGGTCGTGTCGGAGCAGTTCATGGTGACCTCGAAAGTCATACACGTGATCGTGGTGTCCGCGCCGTTCTTGCGGACAGTAAAGGTATACGCCTTCGCACTGGCCGCCGCCCCGGGACTCCCTTCGAGGCGGACGGAGAAGTACGACAACGTCCCCGTGACGGGTACCACCTGATCCGCCTCGGCTTCCGTCGAGAAGTCGCCGCCATGGAACATCGGGACGAAGTTGAGGGCGTTCGCGACGAGGTTCGCGCCCCCGGTGCCGCCGCCGACGATGAACGAGCCACCCCCCGACCCCGCCGGGCCGGTGGGTCCGGTCGGGCCGGCCACGCCGGCGCCCGTCAGTCTAGTCGCGCCATCCGCGCCCGTAGGGCCGGTCGACCCGGCGATGCCCTGGCTGCCGGTCGGCCCCGTCGGCCCGACGGCCCCCTGCGGACCGGTCGGCCCCGGCGCGCCCGCTGCCCCGGTCGGCCCGATCGCTCCCGGGACCCCCTGCGGACCGGTCGGCCCAACGGCCCCTGGCGCGCCGGCCGCGCCGGTCGGCCCGATCGCTCCCGGAACCCCCTGCGGACCGGTCGGCCCCACGGCCCCCGCTGCGCCCGTCGGCCCCTGCGCCCCGGCCGAACCCGTCGGCCCCGTGGCACGTCGTGTCACTGCCGGCACCGCGTCCGTCTCATCGACGCGCGCAGTCGCGACCCTTACTGAACCTCACGTAAAGCTGGCGACAGCGACGCGGACCAGATAGAAGCGGCCTCCGTCCAGGGCAACGGACTTGCCAAGAGCCGGAGACCCATAAGCGCCGCTACTTGCGGGGCGGGCAGCGCAGGACCGGACGGAAACGAGTGGTCAAGTCGTTGCCGGGCGGTGACTCCATGACCAGGCGCTGAGCGCGGTCGGCGACACGGCGCCAGCCGCTGGATCACTGCCACCGGTCCGTTGGTTCGTCGCGCGGCGCGCCGCGCGCGATGGCGGCGGCACGGCAGCCGCGGCCTTTCCGATCTCCAGGCTTGCCTTCCCCGCGGCTACGGTGCCAATATGCCGAAGCGGCAGCCCGACCATGGTGCAGACCCGTCTCTCGGCCGAGGCCAGGCCCATCCGGGCGCTCTACGCGTCGTACTTCGGGCTGACCGAAGCCCCGTTCTCCATCGCGCCCGATCCCCGCTACCTCTTCATGAGCGAGCGGCACCGGGAGGCGCTGGCCCATCTCCTCTACGGGAGCGGGGAGGGCGGCGGCTTCGTCCAGCTGACGGGCGAGGTGGGCACCGGCAAGACCACGCTCTGCCGGGCCCTGCTCGAGCAGCTTCCGCCCGAGGTGGACGTGGCCCTGATCCTGAACCCCCGGCTCACCGCCTTCGAGCTGCTGGCCACCGTCTGCGACGAGCTGCGCATCCCCTACCGGCGCGACACCATCAGCCTGAAGGAGCTGGTCGACGAGCTCGACCGCCACCTGCTCGACGCGCACGCCGCCGGCCGGCGCACCGTCCTCATCATCGACGAGGCCCAGGACTTGGCGCCCGACGTGCTCGAGCAGGTCCGGCTGCTGACCAACCTCGAGACCGAGCGCGAGAAGCTCCTCCAGATCATCCTGATCGGCCAGCCGGAGCTGCTGGCCCTGCTCGATCGCCCGGAGCTCCGCCAGCTCGGGCAGCGGGTCACGGCGCGCTATCACCTCGGCCCGTTCTCCGCCCGGGAGACCGGGGAGTACATCCGCCACCGCCTGAAGGTGGCCGGCCGCGATGAGGCCGCCACCGCCGGACCCCTCTTCACCCGGGGGGCCATCCAGCAAGTCCACCGCGCCGCCGGGGGCGTGCCGCGATTGATCAACGTGATCTGCGACCGCGCACTCCTCGGTGCCTACGCCCACGACCGCACGCGGATCGACACGGCCACCGTCCGGCGGGCGGCCCGCGAGGTGCTGGGTCGGGGCCGGCGGCCCGCGTCCGCCCGGCCGGCGTCGTGGCTGGCCGGCGCGGCGCTGGCTGCCGCGCTCGCCGCGGTCTGGCTCGTGGCGAGCCCGGGACGGCTGGGACCGCTTCTTCCGAGGCTCGTGCCGGAACGCGCCAGGCCGACGGCCGCGCCGGCTTCCCCGCGGGGACCCGTCGCGCCGCCCGCGATCGCGGCGCGGCCGACCGCCTCCCGGCTGGCTGACCTGCTGGCCACGCCGGGGCTCCGGAGCGACCGGCCGGCGGCCCTGGCCCGCCTCTATGCGCGATGGCGTCCGGACACGCGGGCCGGCGCGCCGGCGGGCGCCTGCGAGCAGGAGCGCCTGGGCGAGCTGCGCTGCCTGACCCGGGCGGGCACCTGGACCCGACTCCGTCCCTTCGATGTCCCGGCCGTCATCGAGCTGGTGACGCCGGCCGGCGACCGGCACCACGCGACGGTGATCCGGTTGACCGAGGACACGGCGACGCTCGACCTCGACGACCGGCCGCGCCCGTTCGCGCTCGCCGAGATCGACCGCTACTGGACCGGCGCCTTCGTCCTGCTGTGGAAGCCGCCCGCGCTCGAGAGCTTCCTCATCCGTCCCGGCACCCGGGGCAAGGACATCCTCTGGCTCCGCGGCCGGCTCGCCGCGCTGGACGGGAGCTCGGTCCCGGGGCCCGACGCGCGGCTCTACGACGAAGCCCTGAAGCAGCGGGTGATCGCCTTCCAGCGAAGCCGCCAGCTCACCGACGACGGCATCGCCGGCGAGGAGACGCTGGCGCTTGTCGCGCTGGCTGCCCGGGAGCCCGGCACGCCGTCGCTCTCGGGATCGAGGCCCTGAGAGGAATGTCGTACATCCTCGACGCCCTCCGGAAGGCGGAGCAGCAGCGCCGGCTCCTGCGCGTGCCGACGCTCGAGGACGTGTACGCCCCCGGCCCGAAGCCCCGTCCCCGCGTGGGGCCGTGGGTCGTCGCGCTGGCCATCCTCGTGAACGCCGCCGTCCTGGCCGGAATCCTCCACCTGGCGGCGATCGGGCGCGGCCGGGCACCGAGCCCGGTCGCGTACTCCCCGGCCGCCCCCCCGGCGCCGGCGGGCGACTCGCCGGGACGGGCGCGCGAGCCGGCGCCGAGCCTCGCGGCCGCGGTTCCGGCGCCGGCGGCGTCGACACCGACGGTCCGCGCGGCGGCACCCACCGCGCCCGTCCACCCGGCCCCCGGGCGGCCGGCGCTCGAGCCGCCAGGCCCAGCGAGCCCCGGCCCTCCGATCGCGCGGACGCGGCCCGAACCGGCGCCGCTCCCGGCCGCCGGACCTGCCCGGCCGCCGACCATGAGCGGCGCCGTCGCGCCGGCGGCGGCGTCCCCCGCCGCCCCGAGCGGGACGGAGAGCGACAACGAGGATGAGGCGCCGGCCCCCGCGCCGGCGGGGCCGCGGGTCGCCGGAGCCCCGCCGGCCCGCGACTCGGCGGTAGTCCGGGGACCCGTCGAGGGGCTCACCCTGGACGTGCTCGTCTACTCCGAGACCGCGGCGCAGCGGCTCGTCTTCATCAACAGCAAGCGCTACGTCGAGGGCGATCGGGTGGAGGGGAAGTTCGTCGTCGAGGCGATCACCGTCGAGGGCGCGGTCCTCCGCTACGAGGGCCAGCGGCTCCTCCTGCGCCCGAAGTCCAACCCCTACGTCCGCTGAGGAAGGCTCCGTGCCCGCCCGCTACACGCTGATCAACCCAACGACCGAAGAGCCATTCCGCGAGGTCGCCTACACGACGGAGGCCGAGCTCGAGGCCGCCGTCGATCGCGCGCGGGCCGCCCAGGGGGCGTGGCGGCGGACGCCGGTGGCCGAGCGCGCGCGCGTGGTCGGCCAGATGGTCCCGGCCTTCCGGGCCATGGCCGACCAGGTGGCGCTCGACATCACCCGGCAGATGGGCAAGCCGCTTCAGCAGGCGCGGAACGAGATCAACACCATGATCGACCGCGCCGAGACCATGGGCCGGCTGGCCGCCGGCGCCCTCGCCGACGAGCCCCTCGCGCCCAAGGACGGCTTCGCGCGGTTCATCCGCCACGAGCCGCTGGGCGTCGTGCTGGACGTCGCGGCCTGGAACTACCCGCTCCTCATCGCCGTCAACGTGATCGTGCCCGCGCTCCTGGCCGGCAACGCGGTGCTGGTCAAGCACGCCCGCCTCACCCCGCTCTGCGGCGGCCACTTCGCGGACGCCTTCGCCCGCACCGAGCTGCCCGAGGGCCTGATCGCCGCGGTGACCCTCGACCACGAGACGACCGCCAAGCTGATCCGCTCGGGACGGGTGGACTACGTCTCCTTCACCGGGTCGGTCGCCGGCGGCCGCGAGATCTACGGCCACGTGGCGCACCGCTTCATCGACGCCGGGCTCGAGCTGGGCGGCAAGGATCCCGCGTACGTGTGCGAAGACGCCAACTTCGAGTTCGCGGTCGAGAACGTGGTCGATGGCGCCTTCTACAACGCGGGGCAGAGCTGCTGCGGCATCGAGCGGGTCTACGTGGCGCCGGCGATCTTCGACCGCTTCGTGGAGGCGGCCGTCGCGCTGGTGCGCCAGTACCGGGTCGGCGATCCCGAGGACCCGGCGACCACGCTGGGGCCGCTCGCCCACCGGAAGGGGGCGGCCCTGGTCGAGGCGCACGTGGCCGAGGCGCGCGCGGCCGGGGCGCGGGTCCTGACCGGCGGCGGGCCGCGGCGGGGCCGGGGCTATTTCGTCGAACCGGCGGTGCTGACCCAGGTGCACCACGGGATGCGGGTGATGTGGGAGGAGAGCTTCGGCCCCGTCGTCGGGATCATGCCCGCGCGGGACGACGCCGAGGCGGTGCGCTTGATGAACGACAGCCCCTACGGCCTCACCGCGTCGGTGTGGACGGAGGACATGGACCGCGCCACCCGGCTGATGGCGGAGCTGGACGCGGGCACCGTCTACGCCAACCGCTGCGACTACCTGGACCCCATGCTTCCGTGGGTGGGGGTCAAGGACAGCGGCAAGGGCTGCTCCCTCTCGCACCTCGGGTTCGGCCACCTGACGCGGCCGAAAAGCTTCCACCTCCGCACCCGCACGCGCGCGGCCTGACCGTGGAGCGACGCCGCCTCGGCCGGACGGGACACTCGAGCACAGTCGTCACCTTCGGCGCGGCCGGCATCGGCCGCGTGGGGCAGGACGTCGCCGATCGCGCGATCCAGACCGCGCTGGACCACGGCGTCAACCACGTGGACGTGGCCCCGAGCTACGGCGAGGCCGAGCTTCGGCTCCGGCCGTGGATGGCGACGATCCGCGAGGGGATCTTCCTCGGCGGCAAGACCCGGGAGCGCACCCGGGAGGCGGCCCGAGCCGAGCTCCGCCGTTCGCTCGAGCGGCTGGGAACCGATCGGTTCGATCTCTACCAACTCCACTCCGTCGGCAAGCTTCCCGACCTCGACGCCTGCACCGCGCGCGGAGGGGCGCTGGAAGCGCTCATCCAAGCGCGCGACGAAGGGCTCGTCCGCTGGCTCGGCATTACCGGTCACACCCACGACGCGCCCCGCACGCACCTGGAGGCGCTCCGCCGCTTCGACTTCGACACCGTGATGTTCCCGCTGAACTTCGTGCTGTGGGCCGACCCCGCCTATCGGCGTGATGCCGAGGCGCTGCTCGAGGCGTGCCGAGCCCGCGACATCGGCGTCCACGTGATCAAGGCGCTGGCCAAGGACCCCTGGGGCGATCGCCCGCACACGCATACCACGTGGTACGAGCCGTTCACCGACCAGCCCACCATCGACCGCGCGGCGGCCTTCGTCCTCGCCCGTCCGGTGACGACGCTGTGCAGCACCGGCGACGTCACCGTCCTGCCCAAGCTCCTCGACGCCGCCGAGCGCGCCCGCCCCCTCGACCCCGCGGCCGAGGCCGACCTCCTCGCGGCCGCCGACCACTACCACTCGCCGTTCGTCGGCGCCTGGGCCTGACCCGCCGCCCGGCGTCAAGAGCGCGACCGGCGGTCGAAGCCGGCCCCGGAGTGGCAGACGTCAGCGCTCGCCGGCTGACGTGCGACACCGTCGCGCAGCGCTACAGCGGACTCGGCCTGATGACCCCGGTGTCAAGGAGCCCGGGCCTCGGATGGCAATAGCTGCAAACAGTCCGGGGTTTTAGCGAGAGTGCAACGATGCCCGCCCGCCCGCCGTCTTAAGGGAGAGGACTCATCCTTCACATTTCTCGAGACCCGCAAGGTCGGGAGGCAAGTCGATGGATCCGTACGACAGCCGGCCTATCACGCTCGATCCGGGGTTGACCGTGCTCGCGCTCCGGGGACTCCGACACCGCGACCGGCACTACCCGTTCATCGAGCGCCACATCAGATGGCGCCAGTCACGAGCTTCCACCCCCGCGTTCCGGGATCTCCTTTCGACCTGGTTCCCGACAGTCCGCCATCTCCTGGCTGCCCGGCCGACAGCGGGCTAGCGATCATCATCTTCGCGCCGCCGACTCATGCCCGTCGGAAGTCCGGCGGGGGCGGGCTCTCGAAGACGACCGGCCGCCCGCCGCTCGGATGGACGAAGCCCAGCCGGGTGGCGTGCAGGCAGACGCGCCGGAAGGGGTCGCGCCGACTCCCGTAGGCGCGGTCGCCGACGATCGGGTGGCCGAGCGCGGCGAGCTGGGCCCGGATCTGGCCCCGCCGTCCCGTGACGAGGGCCACCTCGAGCAGCGTCGCCCCCCGGTAGCGTTCCCGCACGCGATACCGGGTGATCGCCGCCCTCCCGCCGCGGCCGCCGCCGACGGGTCGGACCCGCAAGGTGCGGTCCTCGACGAGGCGGGAGGTCAGCTCACCCGCCTCCTCGCGCACGATGCCCTCCACGCGGGCGATGTACACGCGCTCGGGCGTCCGCCTCTCGAACTGGGCCTGGAGCGCCCGCTTCACCGCCGGCGACCGGGCGAAGACGAGCAGCCCGGAGGTCTCGCGATCGAGCCGATGGACGACGAAGATCCGCCCCGCCCCCCGCGCGGCCACCCAGTTCCGGAGCAGGCGATACGCGGTCCGCTCGCGCTCGGTCTCGGTCGCGATGGTGAGGAGTCCGGCGGGCTTGTCGATCACGAGGAGGTGCTCGTCCTCGTGCACCAGCCGGAGCGGTGCGGGAAAGGCGGGGGTCGGCCGGCCCAGCTCGACGTGGTCATCCGGACCCACCGGGACATCGCCGCGCCGGACCACGCGGCCGTTGACACGCACCCGCCCGCCGGCGAGCCACTGCTTGAGGCGGCGGCCGGAAGCCTCCGGGTAGAGGCCGCGCAGCCGGTCGCGGAGTGTCCCGTCGGGGCGAGATCCTGCCCGTTCCACGCGTCGCTGGACGACGAGCGTAGCGAGGCGACCGAGGTCGGTCAAGGGCCGGGCGCGAGGCCGATGCCGTGGTGGGCATCGACCCGGTCCCGCTCAGTGACTGGTCGAGGACCTGGCCGGGGAGAGGGGGGCCGTCGAGGCCCCCTCCGAAGAATCTAGTACAGCTCGACGGTGCGCTCGCCCGCGTGAGCCAGCGAGCGCGGGACGTCAGCCGAGTCGAGGGCTTCCTTGATCCCGCCGCCGGCGCCGTACCGATCGAAGAACTGGCGGGTGATCAGAAGGTAGTGGCGCTCCTGCTTCTTGCGGTCCAGGCCGGACGACGTCACGACGAACAGGTGTGCGACCGCCATGCCGCGCGGGTAATCGTCGAGCCGGGCGGCGGGGAATTTCTTTCCGAGGTACCCGCGGACCTCCTCGACCTTCCAGGCGTCGATCATCGCTCTACCGATCATTGCTCGCCCTCGATAGCCATCGGGTTGAGGTATCGTCCTGGGGGCATCGCTCCCGTTTGGAAGCCCCGTGCCCGCCGACGCCTGGCAGAGCAATCGGAGTGCCACGAGGCCAGCGTCGTAAGTGCGCGCCGCCGCGTACCTCTCACCGGTGCCGGACCAGGCGGGCCGCGCGATTTTCGTCGGGGGCGACGCCGAAAAGCGTCACCCCGCGCCCGACGTGTTCCAGATGGAACTGGCGCCGGGCCTCGGCGATGCGCGGCGCGGGCGCTGGGTGGCCGCTCGATTCGAGCGTCCGCCCGTCACGACCCGCGAAGGGGCGCGACGACCTCCTCCCAGAGCCATCGGGCGCCCTGGGCGCTGTAGGGCATGGGGCACGTGAAGACGAGATGGCTGGCGCCGGCGGCGATGAACGCGCGCGCCCGCGCGACGACGTCCCCGTCCATCGCCTCGGGCAGGAACTGGATCGAGCGCGCGATGTCGGCCGGATCGCGGCCGACCGCGCGGCAGTGCTGGTCGAGGACCTGGCTCTTGTGCCGAAACTCCTCGGGCGTCCCGGCCGGCAGGTTCCACTCGTCGGCGTATCGCGCGGCGATGCGGAGGAGGACCCGCTCCCCCTTGCCGCCGATGACGAGCGGCGGGTGTGGCCGCTGGACCGGCTTGGGCTCGTGCACCGCCTCCCGCAGCCGGTAGTACCGCCCTTCGTAGGTCGCGCGCGGCGTGGTCCAGAGCGCCTTCAGGACCTGGCAGGCTTCCTCGAGCCGCTGGAGCCGTTCCCCGACCGCGGGCAGCGACAGACCGTACTGCTCGTGCTCGGCCTCGAACCAGCCCGCGCCCAGGCCCATCTCGAGCCGGCCGCCCGAGATCCGGTCCACCGTGGTGGCCATCTTCGCCAGCACCGCGGGATGGCGGAAGGTATTGGCGGTGACCATGAGGCCCCCCCGGAGTCGTCGGGTGAGGGTCAACAGGGCGGTCAGCGCGGTCCAGCCTTCGTCCTCGGGCGCCGCGAGGTCGGTCTGGTTGAGCAGATGGTCGTGGCCCCAGGCGGTGTCGAAGCCGAGCCGATCCGCTTCCAGCCAGGCCTCCCGCATCGCCTCGAACGGCCCGCCCATCTGGGCGGTCTTGATCCCGAAGCGCAGGCGGCGATGCGACACCGTTACCCCTGCCCGGCGAAGACGTTGTAGAGCCAGGCCCACAGGAATCCGAACACCCAGGCCATGGCCACCAGGATGACGAAGGTGGCGAGAAAGCCCGGGTGCAGGGCGACCCTCGGCAACAGCGAGGCCACGTCGGCGCCGAAGAACTGGGCATTGAAGACGAGCTGGAAGGCGGCCGGGGAGATCAGCGCCAGCAGCGTGAACACCAGGTAGACGATCGCGGTCAGCGCGGCCAGCGAGGTGGCGAAGGCGATCGGCTTCAGCATGCGGACCTCCGGGATCACTCTACTCCGTGCCGAGCAGGGCCGCCACGCGGGCCCCTTGCGGGCTCCCACCGGTTGGTGTAGATAGGGAACACCCGCCAATTGAGGAGGACGACCATGACCGAACGCTGGCACGACGAACCCTGGGCCCAGGACGTGTGGTGGCGCGGCAAGACGACCCGACGGCGCTTCCTCGGCCTCTCGGCCGCGGCGGCCGGCGCCCTCGGCGCGACCATGCTGGTCCCGCCGCCCTGGCGCGAGGCCTTCGGCCAGGCCAAGCCCTACAAGATCGGGACGATGCAGCCGCTGTCGGGAGCCGCCGCCGCCGGGGGCAAGACCGCCCTGGTCGGCACCCAGATGGCGGTGGACCGCATCAACAAGGCCGGCGGCATCAACGGCCGGCCCATCGAGCTGATCATCGCCGACTACGAGTCCAAGCCCGACGTGGGCCGCCGCAAGGCGGAGAAGCTCCTCGTGGAAGACAAGATCGACGCCCACGAGGGGGGATTCCTCTCCAACGTCTGCCTGGCTTGCATGCCGGTGTTCGAGGAGCACAAGGTCGTCAACATGATCGGCGTCTGCCTGGACACGACCATGACGACGACCAAGTGCAGCCGGTACACCTTCCGGCCCTTCGACTACGCGCCGGCGCAGGCGGTGGCCTTCGCGCCCTACCTGGTCGGGAAGCTGGGGAAGCGGTGGCACCTCGCCTACGCCGACTACGCGTGGGGGCAGTCCACCCGCGACGCCTACGCCGACCAGATCAAGAAGGCCGGCGGCGAGGTGGTGGGGACCACCGGCATCCCGCTGGGCACCGCCGACATGACCTCCTTCCTGTCCAAGATCAGCGGGAGCTTCGACGGGCTGTTCGGGATCTTCTTCGGCAAGGATGGCGTGACCATCGGCAACCAGGCCTTCGACCTCGGCCTCACCAAGAAGTACAAGTGGGCCGGCGACGGCGCCATCGCCGAATCCACCAACCTGCCGGCCCTCGGCAACAAGATCGAGGGCTTCGTCGGCATCAACCGCTACGTGCCCGTCCTCGATCCCCCCTTCAACACCGCCGCCCACAAGAAGTTCTTCGACGACGCGGTGGCGCGCCTCAAGCAGATCGACCCCTCGGGGCCGCTGCCCGATCGCTACGTGCAGGCGAACTTCGAGGCCATGAACGCGCTGAAGCTCGGCATTCAGAAGTCGGGCTTCCGCGGGCGCGAGGACACCATGAAGCTCATCGAGGCGCTGGAAGGCCTCGAGATGAAGGAAGGCGACGACTTCCCGCAGGGCGACAAGACTCTCCGCAAGGACGACCACCAGGCGTTCCTCCGGGAGTTCATCTTCGAGATCAAGGATGGCAAGCACCGCATCATAGACATCGTCCCCAAGGAGAAGACGATGTTCCCGCCCGCCTGCAAGTTCGCCTAGCGTGTGTCCGAGTAAGACAGGCGCTCGAGCGCCGCGCGTCGGAGAGCCTTCCGAGCGGCGGCTTCGCCGCCGCAACCCCTCTGGGGGGAGGTTTGGGAGGGGGCCGTCGAGGCCCCCTCCCATGAACTAGCAGCGGCGCTGATGGACCGTCGCGGTGACCGACCCGTTCAAGGTGTCGGCCGTG
>DASYUM010000278.1:0-27496 GCA_036001225.1 Candidatus Methylomirabilota bacterium
GAGGCCCAGCTCGACCAGCGGGCGCGTGAGATCGCGCCGGAGGTGGTGAAGCTCCTGCTCCACGGCCAGGAGTAAGCACTCGGAGGGGGGCTTGGCCCCCCTTCCGAAGCCTCCCCCCAAGAATTCGGTTGCGCCGGCAAAATATCGGAGGGGGCCACGACGGCCCCCTCCGAGGCCTCCCCCAGGAGAAATGCGCCGGCAAAATCCGGCGCACGGAGCGGACCACCCACCCTTGGCGGTTCAGCAGCGCGCCGCGCCCTTTTAACCCGACAGGCTTCGTGAGCTCGCCCTCGCCTTGCTGGCCGGGCGGGCTTCTGTTACGCTGAGCTCGACCGCTCGTCGCCCGATGCCGAACCGCCACGCGCCCCCTCGTCCGGTTTCCTCTTGTCTCCGCCGTGGCCGCTAGCGGCGCGGTGAGCCGCCCGGCCGCCGCTCCGCCGGCTGCGGTGGAGCCCCGACGCCGGCGCCTGGACAACGGACTGACCGTCATCCAGCAGGCCCACCGGGCAGCGGAAGTCGCCGCCGTCCAGCTCTGGGTGCGGGTGGGCGCCCGCGACGAGAGCGACGCCGAGTCGGGCCTCTCTCACTTCATAGAGCACCTCCTCTTCAAGGGCACGCCCACCCGCGGCCCCGGGGCCATCGACCGCACCATCTCCGGTCTCGGCGGGGAGATGAACGCCGCCACCTCGCAGGACTTCACCTACTACCACATCGTCCTGCCGACCCGTCACGTCGAGACGGCGCTCGAGGTGCTGGCCGACGCCGCCCGCCACGCCTCCTTCGATCCCGAGGAGGTGGAGCGCGAGCGGCTCGTCGTGCTCGAGGAGATCCGGCGCGCCCGCGACGACCCGAACGCCTACCTCTGGCGGATCCTCACCCGTCACCACTTCCCCGATCACCCCTACGGCCGCGACGTCCTGGGGACACCGGAAAGCCTCGGCGGCGCGCCTCGGGAGCGGATCGTGGACTACTATCGGCGCCACTACCTGCCCAACAACGCGGCGGTGGTCGTGGTCGGCAGCCTCGAGCCGGAAGCCGCGCTGGCGGCCGTGCAGCGGGCATTCGGCGGGTGGACGCCGGGACCGGTCCCGCCGTCGGCTACGCCCGGCGCCCCCGACCTCGCCGCGGTGCGGCGCGCGACCGAGGCCCGGCCGCTGCAGCAAGCCTATTTCGGCGTCGCCTGGCGGGGGCCGCTGGTGCCGGCGGCCGACGTCTACGCGGTCGAGCTGCTGGTCTCGATCCTCGGCCGCGGCCGCACCTCGCGCCTGAACCAGACCCTCAAGGAGGAGCAAGGCCTCGTCTCCAGCATCGGGGCCAGCTTCTACGCCCAGCAGCGCGCGGGCACCATCATCGTCACCGCGCGGACCGACGCCGAGCGGCAGGGGAAGGTCGAAGGCGCCGTCCTCGCCGAGATCGAGCGGCTGCGCGGGGGTCCCGTCGGGGAGGCCGAGCTGGCCCGGGCCCTGACCAACGTCGAGGCCGGCTATGCCTTCGGCCACGAGACCGCCGAGGGGGTCGCCTACTCCTACGGCCTCGCCGAAACGGTGTGGACCCTGGATTTCGAGCTGACTTACCTGGACGAGATCCGCAAGGTCACGCGCGAGCAGATCGCGGCGGCGGCTCGCCGATACCTGGTGCCCGACCGGTTCACGGCGGCGACGCTGGAGCCGATCGAGGTCTGTTCCTGACCGGCCGGGATCCGACATGACACTGGCGGCGACAGGCTCGGCGATGGCAGCCGGGCCCGTCGTCCGCGAGCTGCTCCCGAACGGCCTCACCGTCGTCGTTCGGGAGAGCCCCGGGGCGCCGGTCGTCGCGCTGACCCTGCTGGTCGGCGTCGGGTCCCGCCACGAGACGCGGGAGACGAACGGCGTGACCGCCCTCGTCGGCCGGGTCCTCCTCAAGGGGACGCGCCGGCGCTCGGCGCTCGAGCTCGCCCAGACGGCCGAGGATGCCGGCGGCACGCTGGAGAGCGCCACCGATCAGGAGTACGCCGAGCTGCGGGGGCGGGGCTTGGCCCGACACTGGCCGACCCTCCTCGAGCTCCTCCACGAGGTGGCCACCGCCCCCCGCTTCGCGCCCGACGAAGTCGAGCGGGAGCGTGGGCTGCTGCTGGCCCAGATCCGCGGACTCGAGGACCAGCCGTTCCAGGTCGCCAACCGCCTGCTGAGCCGGGCGCTCTACGGCGAGCACCCGTTCGGCCTGCCGACCGCGGGCACCCTGGCGACGGTGGGCCGGCTCGACGGCGCCGACCTGGTCCGGCACTTCGAGCGCTTCTTCACGCCCGACCGCATGGTCCTGGCCGTGTCGGGGCAAGTGGAGACCGGTGAGGTTCTGCGCCAGGCCGGACGCCTCTTCGGCTCGATGGACGGCCGGGCAACCGGGATCCCGTTGGTGCCGCCGCCCACCCGTCCGGCCGAGGCTCGGCTGGCCGAGGTCCGGCCCACGCAGCAGACGCACGTCCTGGTGGGGTTCTTCGCCCCCCCGATCGCCGCCGCCGACTACGCGCCGCTCAAGGTACTCAACGCCGTCCTCGGCAGCGGCATGTCGAGCCGGCTCTTCCGCGTGCTCCGCGATGAGCACGGGCTGGCCTACGCGGTCGGCTCCTTCTACCCGACCCGGCGCGAGGGGAGCCGGCTGGTGATCCACGTCGGGACCGCGCCCGGGAACGCGACGCGCGCCGAGCGCGGGATCCTGCAGGAGGTGGACCGGCTCCGCGAGGAGATGGTGCCGGCCGACGAGCTGGAGCGAGCCCGCACCTTCCTCGGCGGTGTCCTGGATCTCGACCTCCGGACGAACGCCCGCCAGAGCTTCTACCGCGGCTTCTTCGAGCTGATGGGCGTCGGCCCCGACTACGTGGAGCGTTACCACCAGCTGATCGAGGCCGTGACCAGCGACGACGTCCGGCGGGTCGCCCGCCGCTACCTGAGCGAGCCGGCCGCCGCCGTCGTCGGCCCGGCGTAGGCAGCCGGTGATCCCGCTCAAGGACGACATCCCGACCCAATCGTTTCCGCTGATCACGGTCGCGCTCATCGTGACCAACATCCTCGTCTATCTCTACGAGTTCTTCCTCGGAATCCCGGCCGAGCCGTCCCGGGCGGCCGCCGTCGAGGCCGAGCGCGCCTATCAGGCCTTCATCTACGAGTTCGGGCTGCTCCCGTGCCGGATCCACCAGGTGTGCCCGACCCGGCTGGCGACCGCCTTGGCCGGCGCCCCCGCGCCCTGGCTCACCGTCTTCACCTCGATGTTCGTCCACGGCGGGCTCTTCCACGTCGGCGGCAACATGCTCTACCTATGGATCTTCGGCAACAACGTCGAGGACTCGATGGGGAAGGTCCGGTTCCTGATCTTCTACCTGTTGTGCGGCGTGGCGGCGGCGGGCGCCCAGTACCTGGCCGACCCCCGCTCGACCATCCCCATGGTGGGAGCCAGCGGCGCCATCTCGGGCGCGCTGGGAGCCTACCTCGTCCTCTTCCCGGGCGCCCGCGTGTGGACGCTGGTCACCATCGGCTTCTTGATCCGCTTCGTGCCGATCCCCGCCCTGGTCGTCCTGGGCTTCTGGATCGTCGTGCAGGTGCTGAACGGCGTCTTCACGTTCGGCAGCGGCGAGCGGGGCGGGGTCGCCTTCCTCGCCCACGTCGGGGGCTTCGTGGCCGGCATGGTCCTCGTCTTCGTATTCCGGCAGCGGGACCGTCTCGCCTACCGCCGGCACTGAGTCACGCCCTGGCCGCAGGCCCTCCGGGGCTATAATCCCTCCATGAAAGCGGTGCTGATGGCGGGCGGCTTCGGGACCCGACTGCGGCCGCTCACCGCCAACGTGCCCAAGCCCATGGTGCCGCTCGGCAACAAGCCGATCATGGAGCACACCGTGGAGCTGCTCAAGGCGCACGGCTTCGACGACGTGGTCGTCCTCCTCTACTTCCTGCCCGAGGCCATCACCCGGCACTTCGGCGACGGCAGCCGCTGGGGCGTGCACATGCGCTATGTCACGCCGGCCGCCGACCTGGGGACCGCGGGTGCCGTCAAGTTGGCGGCCGAGGCGCTGGGGGAGCCGGTCCTGGTCATCTCGGGCGACATCCTCACCGACTTCGACCTGACGGCAGCGGTCGCGTTTCACCAGGCGGCCAAGCCCGAGGCCACCATCGTGCTGACGCGGGTCGAGAACCCGCTGGCCTACGGGATCGTGATCACCGACCAGGCCGGGCGGGTGACCCGCTTCCTCGAGAAGCCGACCTGGGGCGAGGTGTTCAGCGACACCATCAATACGGGCATCTACCTGCTGGAGCCCGCGATCTTCGGGATGATCCCGGCCGGCTGCGAGTACGACTTCGGCAAGGACCTGTTCCCGGCCCTCCTCCGCGAAGGGCGGACGGTGGCCGGCCACGTGGCCGAGGGCTACTGGCGCGACGTCGGTGATCTCGTCGAGTACCGCCTGGCTCACCTGGACCTTCTGGCCCGGCGCGTGCGGGTGACACCCTCCGGCCGCCGCGTGGAAGGCCTCGATCGCGACATCTGGCTCGACGAGGGCGCGCGGGTGGATTTCACCGCCCACCTGACCGGCGCGGTGATCGTGGGGCGGGGAGCCCGGATCGAGCCGAACGCCCGCGTGGCCCACTCGGTGATCGGCCCGGCCTGCGTCATCGGCGAGGGGGCGGTGCTGGATGGCTGCGTGGTGTGGGAAGGGGCGGAGATCGGGCCGCGCGCGGTGCTGAAGGAGTGCGTGATCGGTCACCGGGCCATCATCCGGGCCGACGCGACGGTGCAGGAGGGCGCTGTCATCAGCGATGACTGCCGGGTGGGGGCCGAGGCGGTCATCCGCGCCAACGTCAAGATCTGGCCGTCCAAGGAAGTCGAGGACGGTGCCACCCTCGCCGTGAGCCTGGTCTGGGGGGAGCGGTGGACCCGCAACCTCTTCGGTCGCTACGGGATCACTGGCCTGGGCAGCCACGAGATCTCGCCCGAGTTCGCCTCCAAGGTCGGGGCCGCCGTGGGGGCCGCGCTCGGCCGCCACCGGACCGTCATCACCAGCCGCGACCACCACAAGGCCTCCCGCATGATCAACCGCGCGCTCATGGCGGGCCTCATGTCGGCCGGGGTGGACGTGCAGGATCTCGGCGTGGCCCCTCTCCCGGTGGTCCGCTACCAGATCCCGGCCCTCAACCTGGCCGGCGGCAGTCACGTCCGGCGGTCGCCCTATGATCCCGAGCTGCTCGACATCAAGGTCATGGACCAGCGCGGGATGGACCTCGCCCCCGACCGCGAGAAGTCGGTCGAGCGCCTGTTCTTCCGCGAGGACTTCCAGCGGGCGCCCATGGCCGAGGTCGGCACGCTGTCGTTTCCCCACCAGGGGACCGAGCGCTACCGGGACGGCCTCCTCCGCTTCGTGGACCGGGAGGCGATCCGGCGGGCGCGTTTCCGGCTGGTCCTCGACTACGCCTTCGGGCCGGCCTCGGCGATCTTCCCCTCGGTGCTGGGGGAGCTGGGCGTGGACGTCATCTCGCTCAACGCCTACCTCGACGAAGCCCGGATTTCCAAGACGGCCGACGAGTTCCACCGCTCGCAGGAGCAGCTCTCCAACATCGTCCGCACGCTGAGCGCCGACCTCGGCATCCTCCTCGACACCGGCGGCGAGAAGCTCTTCCTGGTGGATGACAAAGGGGAAATCCTCACCGGCGACCTCAGCCTGGCCCTGGTCGCCCTGCTGACGATGCAGACCCACCCGCCCGGCATCATCGCCGTGCCGGTGACGGCCTCCCGGGTGCTCGAGCAGCTCACCGCGGCCCACGGCTTCACGCTGCTCCACGCCCGGGCCAGCCCCCGAGCCCTGACCGAGCACGCAGGCCAGCGGGGGGTGGTCTTCGTGGGGGAGGAGCGGGGCGGCTACATCTTCCCGGAGTTCCAGCCGGCGTTCGACGCCATGCTGGGGACGGTGAAGCTGCTCGAGATGATGGCGCGGCTGGAAGTGCGGCTCCACGCCCTGGCCCGCTCCGTGCCCTCGAGCTACCTGCTGCGCGAGCAGGTCCCGTGCCCGCACGAGCGCAAGGGCGCCATCATGCGGCGCCTGATCGAGGCCACCCGCGACGAGGTCATCGAGCTGGTGGAAGGGGTCCGCGTCCGGCTCGGCGAGGACTGGGTGGCGGCTATCCCCGATCCCGACCGCGCCCTGTTCCACGTCATCGCCGAGGCGGGGACGCGGTCGCGGGCCCAGGAGCTGGCCGAGCACTACAAGGGCCTCATCGTGAGCTGGCGCGATGGCCACTGAGCTCACCCCGATCAAGTTCGGAACCTCGGGCTGGCGGGCCCGGATCGCGGCTGACTTCACCTTCGCCAACGTCCGCCGCCTGACCGCCGCCATCGCCGAGCACCTCACGGAGTCGGGCGAGGCCGGGCGGGGGGTCGTGGTCGGCTACGACACCCGCTTCCTCTCCGAGGACTTCGCCGCCGCCGCCGCCGAGACCCTGGCCGCCTACGGGATCCGCAGCTTCCTGTCGGTGCGCGACGTGCCGACGCCGGTCGTGGCCCACGCGGTCACCGTGCGCGGCGCCGCCGCCGGGATCACCATCACCGCCAGCCACAACCCGGGCGAGGACAACGGGCTCAAGCTCTCGGGCCCGAACGGCGCCCCCGCCCTCCCCGAGGCGACGAAGGCGGTCGAGGCCCGGGTGGCGCGGATCGCGGAGCCGAAGCCGCTGGCCCTGGCCGAGGCGCGCCGCCGGGGCCTGGTCGAGGACGCCGACTTCGCCCCCGCCTACCTGGCCCACTGCCGCGACCTGGTGGACTTCGCCGCGATCGGCCGCGCGCGGTTGCGGGTCGTGGTCGACGTCATGTACGGGCCCGCCCGTGGTTATCTCGACCGCCTCCTGGCCGACGCCGGGACCGAGGTGACGTTGCTGCACGGCGAGCGCGACGTGACGTTCGGCGGCCACCCCCCGGACCCGGCCGAAGCCCATCTGGGGCCACTGATCGCCGCCGTCCGGGAGCGGAGGGCGCACCTGGGGCTCGCCACCGACGGCGACGCCGACCGCTTCGGCATCGTGGACCGGGACGGGACGGTGGTGGCCCCCAACCCGATCCTGGCCCTGGTGCTCCGCCATCTCCTCGGTCACCGCCGCTGGCGCGGGGGTGTGGGGCGGAGCGTGGCCACGACCCACCTCCTCGATGCGCTGGCCGCCGCCCATGGCTGTCCACTCCACGAGACGCCGGTCGGCTTCAAGTACATCGGGGAGCTCATCACGCGCGGCACCGCGATCTTCGGCGGCGAGGAGTCGGGCGGGATGAGCTTGCGTGACCACCCGCCCGAGAAGGACGGCATCCTGGCCGGCCTCCTGGTCGCCGAGCTGGCGGCGGTGGAGGGGATGGCGCTGGGCGCCCTCCTGGAGCGGCTCTACGGCGAGGTCGGCCGGCTGGTCTCCGTCCGCATCAACGTGCCGCTCTCGGACGCGGTGCGGACCGCGCTGCCGAAACGAATCGGCGCACCGCCCGAGGCGCTCGGCGGCCGCCGGGTCGTACGCGTCCAGACGACCGACGGCCTGAAGCTCCACCTGGGCGATGGCGCCTGGGTGCTCGTCCGGGCCTCTGGCACCGAGCCGGTGGCGCGGCTGTACGTCGAGGCCCGCGACGACGCGACCCTCGAGCGGCTCCGCGATGCGGCATACGCCCACTTCTTCGGCGAGCGCGCGACCTGATCGCGCCCGCCGCCGGCTCGACCAACTGCTGGTGGAGCAGGGCCTCGCCCCGACACGGGCCGAGGCGGCGCGGCTCATTCTGGCCGGGCGCGTGCGCCTGGCCGGCCGGCCGGCCGCGAAGGCCGGCCAGCTGGTCAGGCCCACCGCCCGCCCCGAGCTGGCGATGGTATCGCCCTACGTGGGGCGCGGCGGCGAGAAGCTGGCTGCCGCCCTCGACGCCTTCGGCATCGACCCCGGGAACCGGGTGTGCCTCGACGTCGGCGCCTCGACCGGCGGCTTCACCGACTGTCTCCTCCAGCGCGGCGCCCGGCGCGTCTACGCGGTGGACGTCGGCCGTGGCCAACTCCATCCCCGGCTCCGCTCCGACCCGCGGGTCATCGTGATCGAGGGCGTGAACGCGCGCCATCTCGACCCCGCGCGCTTCCCCGAGCCGCCGAGCCTCGCCACCGTGGACGTCGCCTTCATCTCGCTGGAGAAGGTCCTCCCGGCCATCGCTTCGTCCCTGGCGGGGAGCGTGGGGACGCGCGCCCGACCGGAGATCCTCGCGCTGGTGAAGCCGCAGTTCGAGGTCGGGCGGGGCCGGGTGGGGAAGGGGGGCGTCGTACGCGATCACCAGCGGCAGGCCGAGGTCATCGTGCGGATCGCCACATTCGCCCGGACCCACGGCCTGGGGCCGCGCGGGGTCGCGGCCTCGCCGCTACGAGGCGCCAAGGGCAACCGCGAGTTCTTTCTCCACCTCCGCCCGGGCGACGCGGCCCCCCTCGACGAGTCGGCCCTGACGGCCGCCGTCCAGGCCGCGGTCACCGCCGGGGGGGTCCCGTGACGCTGTCCATGGCCCGGATCGGCGTGATCGCGCGGGCCGACCGCCCCGACGCTGCCACCGTCGTGCGCGACCTGGCGCGCTGGCTCCGCGCGCGCGGTCGCCAGGTCGTCGTCGACCCCGAGACCGCCGCCCTGCTCCCCGACGGGGCCGCCGCGGTCGAGCGGGTCGAGCTGCCGGGGCGGGTGGACCTCATCGTGGTGCTCGGGGGTGACGGGACCCTCCTGTCGGTGGCCCGGCTCGTGGACGGGCGGGACGTCCCGATCCTGGGCGTCAACCTGGGCGGGCTCGGCTTCCTCACCGCCACGACCCAGGAGGCGCTCTTCCCGACCCTGGAGGCAGTGCTGGGAGGCGACTACACCGCCGAGGATCGGATGCTCCTCGCCGCCACCCACAGCCGAGGCGGCCAGCTCCTCGCCGAGTACCTCGCCCTCAACGACGTCGTGATCGCCAAGGGGGCCCTCGGGCGGTTGATCGACCTGGAGGTCGCGGTGGACGGCCAGATGGTGACCGCGTACCGCGCCGACGGCCTCATCATCGCCTCGCCGACCGGCTCGACGGCCTACAACCTCTCCGCTGGCGGCCCCATCCTCTTTCCGACCATGGACGCGGTGGTCCTGACGCCGATCTCCTCCCACGCCCTCACCAACCGCCCGATCGTCCTCCCCGGCGCTGTCCGGCTCGAGGTGAGCCTGCTCACCGACAGCCCCGACGTGGTATTGTCGCTCGACGGACTGCCCGGGCTTTCCCTTACCCTCAAGGACGTGATCGGGGTCCAGCGGTCGAGCGCGCGCATCCGTCTGATCCGGGATCCACAGAAAACATACTTCCAGGTGTTGAGGACCAAGCTAAAATGGGGCGAACGTTGAGGAGCTTCCGGGGCGTCGGCCGAGCAGGGACCAGGGCCGCCCGGAGCACGCGCACCGGTCGGGCAGACCGGGGGCCAGGGCGCCGGCCCCGGGGGAGGGACTGACGCGGTGCTGAAAGAACTCCGGATCCGGAACCTCGCGATCTTCGACGCCGTCACCGTCCCCTTCGGCGCCGGGCTGAACGTCCTCACCGGCGAAACCGGTGCCGGCAAGTCGATCATGATCGACGCCCTCACCCTTCTCCTGGGCGAGCGCGCCCAACCGGCCGAGACCATCCGCACCGGAGCCGACAGCGCCACCATCGAAGCCGTGTTCGCCTTGCCGAAAAAGAGCCTCATCCCCGGGCTACTGGAAGCACACGGCTTCAAGACCGAGGACGGCGAGCTGATCGTGCGCCGCGAGCTGGTCCGCAGCGGCCGGGGTCGCGTGTTCCTCAACGACTCGAACGCCACCCTCCCCGTCCTCGAGAAGCTCGGTGAGGCGCTGGTCGAGGTCCACGGCCAGAACGAGTCCCAGGCACTGACCCGGCCGAGCCGCCACCTCGACCTCGTCGACGCCTTCGGCGGCCTCGCCATCCTGCGCGACAAGCTGCGCCAGCGATACGAGGAGTGGCAGGGCGTCGCCACCGAGCTGGCCGGGCTGGAGAATACGGCTCGGGACAAGGCCGAGCGCCTCGAGCGCTTCCAGAGCCAGATCGGCGAGATCGACGCCGCCCGCCTGCGGCCCGGCGAGGAAGACGAGCTCCGCGAGGAGCGGAAGCGGCTGCAGAACGCCGAACGGCTGGCCGAGGGGGCCGGGGCCGCGTACCAGCATCTCTACGACGATCCGGCGGCGGCGGCCGCCCGGCTCGGCCAGGCCATCGGGGCCCTTCGCGAGCTGGCGAAGATCGACGCCACCCTGGCGCCGACGGTCCAGGCGCTCGACGTGGTGGCCGTCCAGCTCGACGAGGCCGTGCGGGCGGTGCGGGGCTATCGCGACGGCGTCGTCTTCGACCCGCCCCGACTCGACGGGATCGAGCGGCGCCTGGACGAGATCGGGCGGCTCAAGCGGAAGTACGGCGACAGCGTGGAGGCGGTGCGGGCGGCCCGGACCCAGATGGCGGCCGACCTCGACCAGCTCGGCCGCGGCGACGAGCAGAGCCGCCAGCTGCGGGAGCGCCTGGAAAAACTGCGCGCCGAGCTGGCAACCCGCGCCGCCGACCTCGCCACCCGCCGCGAGCAAGCCTCCGGCCGGCTGGAGAACCTGGTCACCGCCGAACTGGCCGAGCTGGGACTCGACAAGCCGGTCTTCAAGGTCCGCTTGACCAGGGAGCCGGCCGGCGACGCCGAGGTCGCCGTCGGTCCCGAGCGCTGGCGCCTCGGGCCCCGCGGCGTGGACCAGATCGAGTTCCTCTTTTCGCCCAACCCGGGGGAAGAGCCCCGCCCGCTGGCCCGCATCGCCTCCGGGGGTGAGCTGTCGCGGACGATGCTGGCCCTCAAGGTCATCCTGGCCACGTCCGATGCGGTGCCGATCCTCATCTTCGACGAGGTGGACGCCGGGATCGGCGGGAAGACCGCCGACACGGTCGGCCGCAAGCTGCGCCAGGTGGCGCGGACCCGCCAGGTGCTCTGCATCACCCATCTTCCCCAGATCGCCTGCTACGCCGACCACCACCTCCGGACCGAGAAGCGGGTGGAGGCGGAGCGGACGGTCACCTCGGTGGCGGCCCTCGGCAAGGAGGAGCGCGTCCGCGAGATCGCCCGGATGCTGGGCGGGGAGTCCATCACCGAGACCAGCCTCAAGCACGCCACCGAGCTCATCGGCCAGGCCCGCGGCCGCTGACGCTCCGCAACTGCCAGTTGGTTGGACTTCTTGGACTCGGCTCCGCCATCCATTTTTCTTGACACCCGAAAAAGCCCGCAATTATAATCGCGCCGGTTTTTGCTCGTGGCTTTCACCAGTTGCCGAGGAGGGGAAGGGAGACGATGGGCAAGACAGGTAAGGTGAAGTGGTTCAGCGACGCCAAGGGGTACGGCTTCATCGAGCAGGAGGACGGGGAGGACGTCTTCGTCCACTACTCGGCCATCCAGGGGGAGGGCTTCAAGACCCTGTCCGAGGGACAGAAGGTCGAGTTCGACGTCACCCAAGGACCCAAGGGCCTCCAGGCGACCCGGGTGGTGAAGCTCTAGCGCTCCCTTCCTTTCGATTCATCCACCCCCGGCCGGCAGTGCCGACCGGGGGTTTTCTTTTTCCACCCCCGACGGAGCGAGGGTCCACGGGTGGCGCGGCGAACGGGCGGCCGGCGGGCTGTTCGCCGCGACAGGACCCGTGGCCTGGGGCGAATGTTAAAATGACGCCATGATCGAGTTCGTCCTCCGCCAGATCTTCGGCTCCAAACACGACCGCGACATCAAGCGGCTCCGCCCGGACGTGGAGGCCATCAACGCCCTGGAGCCCGAGGTGGGGGCGCTGGCCGACGCGGATCTCAGCAGGCGCGCCGACCAGCTCCGTCGTGAGATCGAGGACGGCCGCGAGCTGGACGAGGTCCTGGCCGAGGTCTTCGCCCTGGTCCGGGAAGCCGGGCGACGCCGGCTCGGGATGCGCCACTTCGACGTCCAGCTCATGGGTGGCATGGTCCTCCACCAGGGGAAGATCGCCGAGATGGCGACGGGCGAGGGGAAGACTCTGGTCGCCACGCTCCCCGCCGTCCTCAACGGCCTCACCGGGCGGGGGGTCCACATCGTGACCGTGAACGACTACCTGGCCCGGCGTGACACCCAGTGGATGGGGCCCCTCTACCACCTGCTCGGCCTCTCGGTCGGGGTCATCCAGCACGAGGCCTCGTTCCTCTACGACCCGGCTTACCCGTCGGCCGACGCTCGCTTCGCCAACCTGCGGCCGTGCACCCGGCGGGAGGCCTACCTGGCTGGCATCACCTACGGCACCAACAACGAGTTCGGCTTCGATTACCTGCGCGACAACATGCGCTTCTCGCTGGAGGAGCTGGTCCAGCGGGAGCTCCACTACGCGATCGTGGACGAAGTGGACTCGATCCTCATCGACGAGGCCCGCACGCCCCTCATCATCTCGGGGCCGGCCGAGGAGTCTACCGACCAGTACTACAAGATCGACCGCATCATCCCCCGACTCACGCGCGCCGCCACCATCACCGAGGGGAAGCTCCACGAGATCGAGGAGGTGCGGACCGGCGACTACATCGTGGACGAGAAGTCGAAGACGGTCACCCTCACCGAGAGCGGCATCGCCCACTGCGAGCAGCTCCTGGGGGTGGCCAATCTCTACGACCCCATCCACATCGACTCCCTCCACCACGTCCACCAGGGGCTCCGGGCTCACACCCTCTACAAGCGCGACGTGGACTACATGGTCAAGGACGGCCAGGTGATCATCGTGGACGAGTTCACCGGCCGTCTCATGCCCGGCCGGCGGTGGTCGGACGGTCTCCACCAGGCGGTGGAGGCGAAAGAGGGGGTCCGGATCGAGCGGGAGAACCAGACCCTCGCCACCATCACCTTTCAGAACTACTTCCGGATGTACGACAAGCTGGCCGGCATGACGGGGACCGCCGACACCGAGGCCGCCGAGTTCGCCAAGATCTACGAACTCGACGTGGTGGTGGCCCCCACCAACCGGCCGCTCATCCGCACCAACCATCCCGACGTCGTCTACAAGACCGAGCGGGAGAAGTTCGACGCGGTGGTGGGCGAGATCAAGGAGCTACACGAGAAGGGGCGGCCGGTCCTCATCGGAACCGTGTCCATCGAGAAGTCCGAGCGGCTGTCCAAGCTCCTCAAGCGGCACGGCATCCCCCACCAGGTCCTGAACGCCAAGTACCACGAGAAGGAGGCCGAGATCATCGCCCAGGCCGGCCGCCTGGGCGGCGTGACCATCGCCACCAACATGGCCGGCCGCGGGACCGACATCCTCCTGGGCGGCAATCCCGACTTCCTGGCCAAGGAGCTTCTCCGCAAACGCGGCCTCGATCCCCTGACGGCTTCCGATGAGGAGCGCCGCCGGGTGACCCAGGAGGCCCGGGGCACGACCGACGACGAGCACCGGAAGGTCGTCGAGCTGGGCGGCCTTCACATCCTCGCGACCGAGCGCCACGAGTCCCGCCGGATCGACAACCAGCTGCGAGGCCGATCGGGGCGCCAGGGTGACCCCGGCTCCTCGCGCTTCTACCTCTCCCTGGAGGACGACCTCCTCCGGATCTTCGGGTCCGAGCGGATCCAGAAGATCATGGACAAGCTCGGCATGGAGGAGGGCGAACCGATCGAGCATCGACTGGTCACCCGCGCCATCGCGACCGCCCAGAAGCGGGTCGAGAACCACCACTTCGAGATCCGCAAGCACCTCCTCGAGTACGACGACGTGATGAACAAGCAGCGGGAGGTCGTCTACGGGATGCGGCGCGAGATCCTCGACGGCGAGAGCCAGGAGGAGACGATCCGCGAATGGCTGGAGGAGCTGCTCGACGAGGTGGTGGAGACCTACGCCGCTGCCGACAGCCACCCCGAGGACTGGGACCTGACCGGGCTGGCCGAGAGGATGCACGGGCAGTTCGACGTGAAGCTGCCGGCCGAGGTCCAGACCCGAGAGCTGATCTCCCGGGACGCGATCCGCGAAAAGCTCTGGGAGGCCGTCCAGGCTCGCTACGCGACCCGCGAGCAGGAGATCGGAAGCGACGTGCTCCGCCACCTCGAGCGGTGGGTCATGCTCCAGATCATCGACGCCCAGTGGAAGGACCACCTCCTCTCGATGGACCACCTCAAGGAAGGGATCGGCCTCCGCGGCTACGGCCAGCGCGACCCCCTCACGGAGTACAAGCGGGAGGCCTTCGACCTCTTCGAGGCCATGGTGGGCCGCGTCCGCGCGATGGTGGTGGAGTGGCTGTTCAAGCTCCAGGTCACCCGCGAGAGCGGAGCCGAGTCGCCGCGGCTGGCCGCCGCTCCCCGGGCGGCGTCGCCCCAGTCGTCCCGGGCGGCCGCCGACGTCCGCCTCTCGCACGGCCCCGCCGAGCGCCGGGTCGAGACGGCGCGGACGGGCCCCAAGGTCGGCCGGAACGAGCCGTGCCCCTGCGGCTCGGGCAAGAAGTACAAGAAGTGCTGCCTCCTGAAGAACGGGTGAGCCGGCCCGGGCCGATGCCCGTCGCCCCGGGTCGTCCTCGGTCGTCGGCGGCCCTCAACTTCGGGTGGCTCGCCCCGGACGGCGGGGCCCCAGCCCCGCGACGTCCGGTGGCTCGCATACGCGGCATACGCCTCGGGCCGCCTCCTCCCTGCGTCCTACCGGGGCTCGGGCCTCGGCCCGGTCCCACCGCAGGTCGGCGGTGAGTTCTCAGCTACCCGCTGAACGGGTGAGTCCCCTCGGCGGTCCCGCCGACGCCTGACGCGTTCCCGTCGCCCTCCGCCGCGCCGTCGATCCCGGAAGTCGCCGCGCCGGAGCCGAGCCTCTGGTATCTGGTCTCGGCGGGTGGCCTCTACGCGGGCCTCCTCCTGGCGCTGGTGAGCATGACCGACACCCAGCTCCTGGAGCGGGCCGACGCCGACCCCTGGACGTTCCTCTGGATCCAGACTCTGGACGACGCCCTGCTCACCGCGGTCGCCCTCCTCTTCGGGCGATTTCGCTATCCCGGCTCCTGGTGGGCACTCGGCTTGCGCCCGGTCGGACCGCGCTGGTGGCTCATCGGCGCGGCCGGCGGCGGCCTGGCGGCGATCCTCGCCTGGCTCACGGGAGTCGGGCTCGAGCAGTGGGGCACGCCAGTGCCCCCGCATCCGATCGAAACACTGCTGGCCCGGGCCCAGAGCCCCCGCGACCTGGCCCTCGTCCTGCTGGCCGTCACGGTCCCAGTGGCGATCGGCGAGGAGCTCTTCTTCCGCGGCTACGCCTACCGCCTCCTGCGGGCGCGGCTGGGCGTTGCCGTCGCCGTCGGGGGGAGCGCGCTTCTCTTTGCCGTGGTCCACGGCCTGGAGCCCGGTGCCTGGCTTCCCGTGCTGCCGGTCGGCCTCGTCTTCGCGCTGCTCGCCGAGCTGAGCGGCTCGCTCCTTCCCGGCATGCTCGGCCACGCGGTGGTGAACACGCTGGCCGTCCTCGTCGGCTAGATTCTCGGAGTGGACCATCAATCGCGTGGCGTGCGGCTCATGCGTTGCGCGCGGTCATCCCGACAGGCTCCTAGGCGGGCCCGGGGGGGGGGCCCTACATCTAGGGCCGGGGCGGCGGGCCCGCGACTACCCCTTGTATTTTTTTCTTGGCGGACCTCCCGTCGTGTGCTAGAAGTTCTTAGCGGTCATGCGCCTTCAAGCGGTCACCCTCTTCGGGTTCAAGTCCTTCGCCGACCGCACCGACGTCAAAGTCCTCCCGGGCATCACGGCCGTCGTCGGTCCCAACGGGTGTGGCAAGACCAACATCGCCGACGGCCTCCGCTGGGCCCTCGGCGAGCAGAGCCCCAAGGCCCTGCGCGGCCACCGGATGGAAGACGTGATCTTCCACGGCTCGGGCTCCCGGCGGCCGCTCGGCCTCGCCGAGGTGCTGCTCACCTTCTCGAACGAGGGCGAGCTGGCGGTTCCGTGGAGCGAGATCTCGGTCGGCCGACGGCTGTACCGGGACGGTGAGTCGGAGTACCTGCTCAACAAGCAGGTCTGCCGGCTCAAGGACATCCACGACCTCTTCCTCGGTACCGGCGTCAACCCCAAGGCCTACGCGCTGATGGAGCAGGAGCGGCTCGCGCACATCCTCACCGCGCGCCCGCTCGACCGACGGCTCTTCGTCGAGGAGGCGGCCGGAATCACCCGCTACAAGCAGCAGCGCGCGGAGACGCTCGGCAAGCTGGAAGCGACCCGGCAGAACCTCCTGCGCGTGCGCGACGTCATGGACGAGGTCAAGCGCCAGCTGCACTCGCTCGAGCGGCAAGCCCGGAAGGCCCAGCAGTACAAGGCCCTCCAGGCCGAACGGCGGGGGCTCGCCCTCGCCCTCTCCGCGGCCGAGCACGCCGCCCTGCTGGCCGAGGGCGCGCGGCTGGCGGACGCCGAGGCCGAGGCCACCAGCCGGGCCGAGGCGCTGCGGACGCGCGTCGCCGTCCTCGACGCCGAGCAGGAGGTGGCGCGGGCGGACGCGCTGGCCGCCGAGCACCGGGCGTCGGACCTGCGCCACGCCCGCGAGCGGGCCGAGCTGGAGCTGGAAGCCTGCCTCACGCGCGCCGAGCAACTCCGGCGGGCGGAGGAGGAGGTCGCCGCCGAGCGGGCGCGCCTGGCCGACGAGGCGGCGGCGCTCGCCGCCCGGCTCGCGGCTCTGGGCGAGGAACGGGCAGCCCGCCGCGCGCTGGTCGCCGCGCTCCAGGGCGAATTCGACGCCGGGCGGGTCCGAGCCGCCGCCGAGGAGTCCGCCCTCGACGACGCGCGGGGCCGACTCCGCGCCGCGCGGGAGGAGGCTGAGCGGCTGCGGCGCGAGCAGGTCGTCCTCGCTGCCCGGCGGACCGAGCTGGGGCAGGCCCTCGGCGGTCAGGAAGAGCGCCGCCAGCAGCTCGGGCGCCGGCTGGAGCGCCTCCGGGCCGAGCAGGCCGACGTCGAGGCCGAGCGTGATCGTCTCGCCGCCGCCCGGGCGGGGACGGCGGCGCGGCTGGCGGACGCGTCGGCGCGAGCGAGCGAGCTGACGGAAGCCCTGGCCGAGCTGGCCGCGCGCGCCGAGGCGGTTGGCGCCGTCCGCGCGGCCGCCGCGGCGGCCGCCGATGAGTGCCGGGTCACGCTGGCCGGCCGCCGGTCGAGCCTGAGCGCACTCGAGGAACTCGAGCGAGAGCGCGCCGGGTATGGCCGGGGCGTTCAGGCGGTATTCGCCGCCGCCCGCGCCTCCCGGCTCCACGGGGTGGTCGGCACCGTGGCCGACCTGCTGGAGGTGCCACGGGAGCTCGAGCGCGCGGTCGAGGCCGCGCTGGGCGAGCGACTCCAGTGGGTCGTGGTCGACACCTTCGCCGCCGCCAAGCAGGCGCTCGGGCTCCTCCAGCAGGGCGGGGCCGGCGGCGGGCAGGCGACCTTCCTTCCGCTCGACTGGCTGAACGGCGGGCCGAAGGCGCACACGCCCGACGGTGACGGCGTGGTGGGGGGCGCCAGCACGCTGATCGGCTCCGGCTATCCGGCCCTGGTCCAGAACCTGCTGGGCTCGGTCGTGGTCGTCCGCGACCTCGGGGCGGCCGAGCGGCTCTGGAGCACGAACGGCAACGGCACCAGCTTCGTCACCGTGAGTGGCGAAGTCCTGACCCCGCCCGGGGCGGTCGGGGGCGGACGCGCGGGTGCCGGCGTTGACGCCTCCCTCCTCGCCCGCAAACGGGCGATTCGCGAGCTGTCCGCCGGAGTGGCCGAGGCGGAGGTGGCGCTGGACCGCGCCGGGGGGCGCGTCGGCACCGCCGGCGCCGAGTTGGCGGCGCTGGTCAGTCAGCAGAAGACCGTCGCCGGCGAGCGCGAAGGCGCGGAGGCCGAGCGGGTGGGCACGGCCAAGGACCTGGAACGCGCCGAGCAAGAGGCCGAGCGCGCGCGCGCCTTCGGGGCGACGCTCGACCTCGAAGCCGTCCAGCTCCAGGCGGAGGCGGCGGAGGTCGAGGTCGCGCTGGGGACGCAGCGGGCCGAGCTGGCGTCGATTGCGACCGACGCCGAGCGGGCCGACGCCGAGGTCGCCCGGCTACTGGCCGCGATCGAGGCCGACTCCGAGGCCGAGGCCGCGCGGGGTCAGGCGTTCCTCGAGGCCCAGGTCGAGCTGGCGGCACTGGCCGGACGGATCGAGGCCGCGCGCTCGGACGCCGAGCGGTTGGCCGCCGACGAAGCCGACGCGCGCGCGCGGATCAGCGCCGGCGAAGAACGGGCGCGCGTGCTCGCCGACCGCGCTCGCCAAGGCAGCGCCGAGCGCGAAGCGCTGGAGGCGCGCGCCCGAGAGCTCGGGCGCCAGCGCGATGCGGCCCACGCCGCCGCCCACACCGCCGGCGAGGCGCTGCAGACCCTCGCCGAGCGCGTGCGGGCCCTCGGTGAGGAGGCGCGCGCGGCCGACGCCGAGCTGAGCCGGGTCACGGGCATGCTGCGCGACCTGACGGTCCGGGCGGCCGAGGTGCGCGTGCGGCGCGAGGACGTCGAGGCCGACGCTCGGCGACAGTTCGAAGTGACGCCGGAAGCCCTGCGGGCCGCCCACGAGCCAGAGCGCGATTTCGAGTCGACGCGGGCTCGGATCGAGGAGCTGGGGGCGAAGATCGCCGCGCTGGAGCCGGTCAACCTGATCGCCGACGACGAGTACCGGGAGCTGGACGAGCGGCTGGGCTTCCTGCGCGCCCAGCACGACGACCTTACCGCGTCCATCAAGGATCTGGAGCGCGCGCTGCGCGGGATGACGCGGACCGCCCAGGAGCGCTTTGCCGAGGCCTTCGCCGCGATCAACCGGAACTTCCAGGAGCTGTTCACGCGGCTGTTCGAAGGCGGCCGGGCCGAGCTGCGACTGGTAGAGGCCCCAGAAGGGGAGGACCCGCTGGAGAGCGGCATCGAGCTGGTCGCCCAGCCCCGCGGCAAGCGGCTGCAGGCGATCTCGCTCCTCTCGGGCGGGGAAAAGGCGCTGACCGGCCTCGCTCTCCTCTTCGCGATCTTCTACTACCGGCCGAGCCCCTTCTGTCTGCTGGACGAGGTGGACGCGCCCCTCGACGACGCCAACATCCACCGCTTCACCCGGGTCCTGCGCGAGCTGAGCGGCCAGACGCAGTTCATCGTCATCACCCACAACCGGAAGACGATGGAAGCGGCCGACGTCCTCTACGGGGTCACCATGGAGGAGCCCGGCCTGTCCCGCCTGGTTTCCGTCAATCTGACTTAGGCGGCCCGATCCGCGTCGCGCCGGATCGGCCCACCGGCGCACAGCCCGGGTCGCCTTTTTGTCTTTGCCCGCCGTGGCTTGGCGCCGAGCCCGGGTGAAGTCCGTGTGTTAGACTACGGCCATGCGGAACGGTCCGTGGTCCGGCGCGCTGCTCCGGGAGTGGCGAGAGGCCAAAGGTCTGTCGATCGACGAACTCTCGCGCGCGACCCGGATCCTCCCCCGCTTCCTCCACGCCCTCGAGGAGGACCGTCTCGACGATCTGCCGGCGCCGGTCTTCGTCCGCGGCTTCATCCGCGCTTACTGCGCGTCGGTCGGGCGGTCGCCGGGCGAGCCGCTCGCCCGCTACGACGCGCGGGTCGGCCCGCCGGCGCCGACGGCGCGGGTCCTGGCGGCCGTCGCCGCCCGCCCGCCGGCGAACTCGCCGGTCACGCGGGCCCGGCGGCCCCCGGCCGTCTGGTCGCTGGCCGGCAGCCGCGCCCGGACCATGCTCATCGCCGCCGTCCTCCTGATCATCGTAGGGGGCGCGCTCTATCGGCTGGCTCCGCTCGCGGGAACGGCGCCCGTCCCGCCGCCGGCGCCGGCCCGGTTGCCGGCGCCCGTCCGGAGCCCCGAGCCGGTTCTCGAGAACAGCACGGTGCAGACGACCTCACCGGCCGCCGCGCCGGCCACCTGGAGCGCCGCGACGGCGACCCCGGCTCCGGCTCCGCCGCCGCTGTCCCACGTCCTGCTCGTCCGTGCCCACGACGCGACCTGGGTCCAGGTGCGACCGGACGATGGCGCCGTCAGCGAGGCGCTCCTCCAGCCCGGCACCGTCCGAGAGTGGCGGGGGACGGAGCGCTTCACGATCACCCTCGGCAATGCGGGCGGCGTGAGCCTGGAGCTGGACGGAGTGCTACTGCCACCCATCGGTAACCGGGGCGAGGTCGTCCGCAATCTCACGCTGCCGGCGGAGGCGATGCGGTGAAGCTCTTCTCGGCGGTGACCGACCGCTTCCGGGATACGCTGGCGAAGACCCGGGAAGCTGTCCAGGACGGGTTCGACCGCGTCTTCAAGGGGCAGGAGCTGGAGCCGGCCACGCTGGAGGAGCTGGAGGCGATCCTCCTGCAGGCCGACCTGGGGCTGGAGACGACCGAGAGCTTCCTCGAGGCCGTGCGCGACCAGGCCCGCCGGGGTCGCCTCACCGAGGGAGACGTCCGCCAGAGCCTCGCCGCGCACCTCCGCGACGCCCTGAAGGCGGCCGCGGCGCCGCTCGCGCTGGAGGCGCGGCCGGCGGTCCTGCTCGTTCTCGGCGTCAATGGCTCGGGCAAGACGACGACGTGTGGCAAGCTGGCGGCCCAGCTCCACGCGGCTGGGCACCAGGTCATGCTGGTCGCCGGTGACACCTTCCGGGCGGCGGCCATCGAGCAGCTCGAGCGCTGGGGCGCGCGGGTCGGAGTGCCGGTGGTGAAGCAGGGGCCGGGTGCCGATCCGTCGGCGGTCGCCTTCGACGCGGTGAAGACGGCTCAGGCCCGCGGGGCGGACACCCTGATCGTGGACACCGCGGGTCGGCTCCACACCAAGACGAACCTGATGGCCGAGCTGCAGAAGATGAAGCGGGTCATTGGCCGCCAGCTCCCGGGCGCCCCCCACGAGACTTTGCTCGTGCTCGACGCCACCACCGGCCAGAACGGGATCGCCCAGGCCCGCCTGTTCCACGAAGCGCTCACGCTGACCGGGCTCGTTCTCACCAAGCTCGACGGCACCGCCAAGGGCGGCATCGTGGTCCGGATCGCGCGCGAGCTCGGCCTGCCGATCAAGCTGGTCGGCACGGGAGAGCGGCCCGACGACCTCGCCGCCTTCGATCCCGAAGCCTTCGTCACCGCGCTGGTGGGGTCCTGAACGTTGGACGACCGTAGCTTCATGGCGCGAGCGCTCCGGTTGGCCGAGAGCGGGCTCGGGCTCACCTCGCCGAATCCGGCCGTCGGCGCGGTGCTCGTCCGCGACGGTGTGGTCGTGGGCGAAGGCGCCCACCGGCGCGCGGGGGGGCCGCATGCGGAAGCCGTCGCGCTGGCCGCGGCGCGGGAAGCGTCCCGGGGGGCGACCTGTTACGTGTCGCTCGAGCCGTGCGCCCATCACGGCCGCACGCCGCCGTGCGTGGAGGCGCTGGTGGCCGCCGGCGTGGCTCGCGTCGTGGTCGCCTGCCAGGATCCCGATCCCCGCGTGGATGGCCGTGGTCTGGCCCGCCTGCGCACGGCGGGCATCGAGGTGAGCGTGGGCGTGGCCGAGGTGGAAGCGCGGGCGCTCAACCGGGCGTTCTTCACCTTCGTCACCACCGGACGCCCCCACGTCACGCTGAAGTCGGCGATGACCCTCGACGGGAAGATCGCCGCCTGGGATGGCGCCTCCCGCTGGATCACCGGCGAGGCGGCCCGGGCCGAGGCCCACCGGATGCGCTTCCTCGCCGACGCGATCCTCGTCGGGATCGGCACCGTTCTGCGTGACGACCCCGAGCTGAGCGTCCGCCTCGCCGAGGCGCCGGCCAAGGAGCCGCTGCGGGTCGTCGCCGACACGCGGCTCCGAATGCCGGTAGAGGCCCGCTGCCTGAGCTCCGGCGATCCCGCGCGGACCATCGTCGCCTGCGGGGTCCCGGCTCCGGCTCGGCGGGCGGCGGCGCTGCGGGCGCGAGGCGGGCGGGTACTCGAGCTGCCGCGGGCCGAGCGGCGCGTGGATCTCCGCGCCCTGCTCGGCGAGCTGGCCCGGCTCGACGTGGTCGCGGTCCTGGCCGAGGGCGGCGGCGAGCTCGGCGCCGCGCTGCTGGACGCCGGTCTGGTGGATCGTGTGGCGTTCTTCCTGGCCCCCCGCCTCCTCGGCGGCCGCACTGCGCCGGGCCCGGTCGGCGGCGTCGGCCGGGCGCTGAAGGAAGCGCTCAGCGTCACGGGCCTAACCGTGCGCCCGATCGGGGAAGACCTTCTCCTGGAAGGCGACGTGGCCCATGGTGGGAGAGGTCCCGATTGATGTTCACGGGGCTCGTGGAGGCGATGGGTTCGGTCGAGAGCGTGAGCGGTGTTGGCGCGGGACGGCGGCTGACGGTGCGGGTGCCGGCGACATGGGCGGCCGAGACCACGGTCGGCGACAGCGTGGCCGTCAACGGCGCCTGCCTCACGGTGGTCGCCGCCGAGCCGGGTCGCCTCGCCTTCGACCTGGCCGAGGAGACGCTCCGCGTGACGACGCTCGGCGCGCTGATCGCCGGCGAGCCGGTGAACCTGGAGCGGCCGCTCCGGTTCGGCGGGCGGCTGGGGGGGCACCTCGTGCTCGGCCACGTGGACGGGGTGGGCCGGGTCACCCGCGCGACACCGGAAGGCACCGGGCGCCGGCTCACGGTCGGATTCCCGCCGGCGTTGCGCGGCCTGCTGATCCCGAAAGGCTCGGTGGCCGTGGACGGGGTGAGTCTGACCGTGGCCGACCTCGAGGAGACGCAGTTCAGCGTGGCCCTGATCCCGCACACCCTGGCGGTGACGACGCTGGGCGCGCGCGAGGTCGGGACCACGGTCAACCTGGAGGTGGACGTGCTCGGCAAATACGTGCGGGCCCTGCTGCCCGGTGGCGACGAGGCCCGCAGATTCCTGGTCGGCCACGGTCTGCTGGCCGGGGCGGGGGAGGGGCGATGACACGCGACGATCGGGAGCGCCGGTTTGCGTCCATCGAGGAGGCGATCGAGGAGATCCGGCAGGGCCGGATCCTGGTCGTGGTGGACGACGAGGACCGAGAGAACGAGGGCGATCTCGTGATGGCGGCCGACCGGGCGACCCCGGAGGCCGTCAACTTCATGGCCACTCATGGCCGCGGGATCATCTGCGCGCCGATGACGGGGGAACGGCTGGACGAGCTGCACATCCCGATGATGGTGAGCGAGAACACCGCGCTGATGGGGACCGCGTTCACCGACAGTGTGGACGCCCGGCGCGGCGTCAGCAGCGGGACCTCGGCCTACGACCGCGCCGTCACCATCCGGGCGCTGGTCGACCCGGCCACCCACCCCGAGGACCTCGCCCGCCCCGGCCACATCTTTCCGCTCCGCTCGATGCCAGGCGGGGTGCTGCGCCGGGCTGGCCACACCGAGGCCGCCGTGGACCTGGCCCGGCTGGCCGGTTGCTATCCGGCCGGGGTCATCTGCGAGGTGATGGACGCCCGGGGCGGGATGGCGCGGGTTCCCGAGCTGCTGGCGCTCGCCGCCCAGCACGGGCTGCGCATCATCACGATCAAGGACCTGATCCGCTACCGGATCCAGAAGGACAAGCTGGTCCGCCGGGCCGCCATCACCACGCTGCCGACCCCCTATGGCACCTTCAAATCGATCGCCTACGAAACCACCGTGGACGACCGGGTCGTCCCCGCCCTCGTCCTCGGCGAGATCCGCGCCGAGGATCCGGTGCTGGTGCGCGTGCACTCCGAGTGCCTGACCGGCGACGTGTTCCAGTCGCTCCGCTGCGACTGCGGGGACCAGCTCCGCAAGGCGCTGGCGATCATCGCCACCGCCGGGGGCGGGGCGCTCGTCTACATGCGGCAAGAAGGGCGCGGCATCGGGCTCCTCAACAAGCTGCGGGCCTACGAGCTGCAGGACCAGGGCAAGGACACCGTCGAGGCCAACGAGGCCCTCGGCTTCAAGGCCGACCTGCGGGACTACGGGATCGGGGCCCAGATCCTGGTGGACCTGGGCGTGCGCCGGATGCGGCTCCTCACCAACAACCCGAAGAAGATCGTGGGCCTGGAAGGCTACGGGCTCACCGTGGTCGAACGGGTGCCGCTGGAAGTCCCGGCCTCCGACCAGAACCGCTTCTACCTGCAGACCAAGCAGGACAAGCTGGGCCACCTCTTTTCATCCCGCCCCTGAGGTCAGCCTTGGCCGGGGAAGCGCCCACCGTGCCCTCGGAGCTGTTGGCCCGCGGCCATCGCTTCGCGATCATCGCGTCCCGCTACCACGAGGAGATCGGCAAGCGGCTCGTCGAGGGCGCGCGGGAAGTCCTCCGTCGCCACGGCGCCGCTGAGAAGGACATCCTCGTGGTCTGGGTGCCCGGGGCGTTCGAGCTGCCCCAGGCCGCCCTGGCCGTCGCCCGTCGGGGCCGGGTAGACGCGCTGGTGTGCGTCGGCTGCGTGATCCGGGGGGAGACGCCGCACTTCGAGTACGTGGCCGGCGAGGCGGCGCGGGGCATCGGCGAGGTCGGACGGTTGACCGGCATCCCGGCGACGTTCGGCGTCGTCACCGCCGAGAACGCCGACCAGGCCTTCGATCGGGCCGGCGGCCGCGTGGGCAACCGCGGCGCCGAGGCGGCGGGCGCCGCCGTCGAGCTGGTCGCCCTCCTCCAGGCCCTGGACCGCCGGGCGCCCCGGCGGAAGGCTCGTCCCCGCCGCTGAACGCGCGTGAGCCGATCGGTGCCGATGCGTTCGCGCGCGGCCGACGACTAGGGCCGAGCGGAATGATCATGCGCTACGCGCTGCCGAACGCCGAGCGTAGGTGTTCCGCTCCGAGCGCCGGCTTTGCCGGCGCAACTTTAGATTCGCGCACCTCGGACGGCGGGGCCCCAGCCCCGCGACGTCCTGCGGCGCGCCGTTCCGGGGGGGAATCGGGGGGGGGTTCCGAGACCCCCCCGAAGTCCTAGGACATGGGCCGCCGCCGGAAGGCCCGCGAGCTCGCTCTCCAGCTCCTCTACGAGCTGGACCTCCGCGGCGACGGCGACGTCGAGCAGGCGGCCACCGAGTTCTGGCTGCGGCAGGCGGCCCTCCCCGAGGAGGTGCGGAGCTACGCCGACACGGTGGTCCGGGGGACGAAGGCTCACCAGGGGAAGATCGACGAGCTGATCGCCCGCTTCGCCGAGCGGTGGGACCTCGAGCGGATGGCGGTGGTGGACCGGAACATCCTGCGGGCGGGCGTCTTCGAGCTGCTGTGGTCCGCCGAGGTGCCACCCAAGGTCGCCATCAACGAGGCCCTCGACATCGCGCGGAAGTTCTCCACCGAGGAATCGACCCGCTTCATCAACGGCGTGCTGGACCGGATCCGCCGGGAGCTCTCCCCGTAAGGTACGGCGTCCTCTCGGACATCCACGCCAACGCGCCGGCGCTCCGCGCGGTCCTGGCCGACCTAGCCACGCTCGGCGTCGATCGCCTCCTCTGCCTGGGGGATCTGGTGGGCTACGGGGCGGATCCCGACCGGGTCGTGGAAGCCGTCGCCCGGCGGGAGTCGGTGGTGGTCGCGGGCAACCACGACCACGCTTCGGCCGGCCTGGTCGCGCTCGACTGGTTCAACCCGTTTGCCCGGGCGGCCGCCGAGTGGACCGCCACTCAGCTGAGCGCGGACCACTCCCGCTACCTGGCCGGCTTACCCCTGGTCCTCGAGCACGCGGGGGCGACACTGGTCCACTCCTCGCCCCAGCACCCGGAGGAGTGGCCGTACCTGGTGACTCCTGCCGACGGCGCCGCCGCCTTCGCGGCGTTCACGACGCCGATCTGCTTCGTGGGGCACTCGCACCTACCCGCGGTATGGACGCTTCGCGACGACGGCGGGGTCGGATTTCAGTCGGGCGCGCGACGGATCACGCTGGCCGCCGGCGCGCGCTACATCGTCAACGTCGGCAGCGTGGGTCAGCCGCGAGACGGCGACCCGGCCGCCGCCTACACGCTCTGGGACCTCGACGCGGGCGCCGTGGAGATCCGGCGCGTCGCCTATGACACGCAGGAGGCGCGCCGACGCATCCACGCCGCGGGCCTCCCGCGCCTGCTCGGCGACCGCCTCCTCCATGGGCGCTAGATTGTCGGAGGGGGCCTCGACGGCCCCCTCCGAGGCCTCCCCAGGAAAGGCGCGCCGCAGGACGTCGCGGGGCTGGGGCCCCGCCGTCCGAGGTGCGCGAACCCAAAGATCGCGCCGGCAAAGCCGGCGCTCGGAGCGGAACACCGACCCTCGGCGAGTCGACGGCGCGCCGCGCATTGTTAACCAGACAGGCCCTTAGCGAGGCCGCTTCCCCGAGGCGGGCGGCGATCCAGCGACTCGTCGTCGCGGCGGCGGCCGGCTTTACCCTCCACCTGGCCTACCCGCGCCCAGGCTGGGACCTCCTCGGGTGGGTGAGCCTGGCCCCGGTGCTCGCCCTCGCCGTCACCGCCACCGGTCCGCGTCGCGCCTTCGTCGAAGGCTGGACGGCCGGGCTCGCCTTCTTCGTGCCGCTCCTGCGCTGGCTCATCCACACGATGACGACGTTTTCCACGCTCTCCTTGCCGCTGGCGGGGCTGGTCCTCCTCGCGCTAGCCGGCTACCTGGCCCTCTACGTGGGCGCGGTCGCCGCGGCGGTGGCCTGGCTCCGCGACCGACTCGGTCCGGCCGCGCTCTGGCTCGCCCCCGCCTTCTGGGTCACCGGGGAGCTGGCGCGGACGTATCTCCTCTCGGGCTTCCCGTGGGGACTGCTCGGCTACATCCCCCACCGGCGGCTGGCCGTGATCCAGATCGCCGCCTGGACCGGGGTGTACGGGGTGTCGTGCCTGCTCGTCCTGGTCAACACGGCCATCGCCTGGGGACTGGTCCGACGCACGCCGAGGGCCGTCGCGGCCGGCGCGGTCATCGCGGGCCTGGCGGTGACGGCGGCCCTGGCGGTCGGAGCGACGGCCCGCGCTCCGAGCGGCACCACGCTCCCGGTCACGATCGTGCAAGGGAACATCGACCAGTCCATCAAGTGGGACAAGGCCCACCAGCAGGCCACGCTCCGCACGTACGCCGAATTGACCCGGGCCGGGGCCGATCGGACGCGGCTCGTGGTGTGGCCGGAGGCGGCGGTCCCCGCCTACCTCCTCTACGAGCCGTGGGCCCTCGCCTGGCTGACCGAGCTCGCCCGCGACGTGGAGCGCCCCCTCCTGGTCGGCGCCCCCGACGCGGTGCGGGAAGGTCGCGCGACACGCTTCCTCAACAGCGCGTTTCTCGTTGCGGAACGGGGCGTTACGGCGCGCTATGATAAAATGCACCTCGTGCCGTTCGGGGAGTACGTGCCCCTGAAGCGGCTCTTGTTCTTCGTAGAGGCGATCGCGGCCGACATCGGGGACTTCACGGCCGGCCGGGAGAGGGTCATCTTCCCCCTCGAGGGGGCGCCGTTCGGGACGGTCATCTGCTACGAGGTCATCTTCCCGGACCTCTTCCGCCGGTTCGTCAGAGAGGGTGCGCGCTTCATGGTCAACATCACCAACGACGCCTGGTTCGGCGATTCGGGCGGCCCGCTCCAGCACTTGGCCGTCGTACCGCTCCGGGCGGTCGAGAACGGGGTCGCGGTGGCCCG
>DASYUM010000279.1:0-28109 GCA_036001225.1 Candidatus Methylomirabilota bacterium
ACCCGGGGCGACGGGTATCGGCCCGGGCCGCTCATCGCAGGAGGTCGCGCACGTCGGCCACGGCTCCCGCGACCGCCGCCGCCGCCACCATGGCCGGGCTCATCAGCAGGGTGCGCCCGGTCGGGCTGCCCTGGCGGCCGATGAAGTTCCGGTTCGAGGACGAGGCGCACACCTCGCGCCCCTGGAGCTTGTCCTCGTTCATGCCCAGGCACATCGAGCAGCCGGCCTTCCGCCACTCGAAGCCCGCGGTCTGGAAGATCTCGTGGAGCCCTTCGGCCTCGGCCGCCTTCGCCACAGCCTGTGAGCCGGGCACTACCAGCGCGCGGACCCCCTTGGCGACCCGCCGGCCGCGCGCCACCTCGGCCGCCGCCCGCAGGTCGGACAGCCGGGCGTTGGTGCAAGAGCCGATGAAGGCGACGTCGATCCGGGTCCCCGCGATGGGCTGGCCTGGCTCGAAGTCCATGAAGGCCACCGCCTCCCGCGCCGTGGCCCGCTCGGGCGCCGGCGCCCGCTCGGGATCGGGGATGCGGTCGGCCACGCCGAGCGACTGGCCGGGGTTGATCCCCCAGGTGACGACCGGCTGGATGGCGGCGCCGTCGAGCCGCACCACGTCGTCGAAGCGGGCGTCGAGGTCGGTGGCCATGCTCTTCCACCAGGTCACGGCGCGCTCGAAGGCGGCGCCCGACGGGGCGAACGGCCGGCCCCGCAGATAGTCGAACGTCGTCTGATCGGGGTTCACGTAGCCAGCGCGCGCGCCCCCCTCGATGGACATGTTGCAGACCGTGAGCCGCTCCTCCATGGACATGGTCTCGATGGCGGACCCCGCGTACTCGTACGCGTAGCCGACTCCGCCCTTGACGCCGAGCCGCTGGATGATCGAGAGGATCACGTCCTTGGCGTAGACGCCGCGGGCGAGCTTGCCCTCGACCCGGATCTGCCGGAGCTTCGGCTTGGCCATGGCCAGGCATTGGGTGGCGAGGACATCCCGGACCTGGCTGGTCCCGATGCCGAAGGCCAGCGCCCCCAGCGCGCCGTGAGTCGAGGTGTGGCTGTCACCGCAGGCGATCGTCATCCCGGGCTGGGTCAGGCCCAGCTCGGGCCCGATGACGTGGACGATGCCCTGGCGGCCGCTCTCGAGGTCGAAGAGCGGGATGCCAAACTCCCGGCAGTTGCGCACGAGGTGGACCGTCATCTCCTCGGCCAACGTGTCGCCGAAGGGGCGCTGCTGCGAGGTCGTCGGGATGATGTGGTCGAGGGTCGCGAACGTCCGCTCGGGCATCCGGACGCGGAGGCCGGCCGCGCGCAGCATCTGAAAGGCTTGCGGGGTCGTCACCTCGTGGACCAGGTGGAGCCCGATGAGGAGCTGGGTCTGTCCGGAGGGGAGCGTGCGGACCGTGTGAGCGCGCCAGACTTTGTCGAGCAGCGTTTCCGCCATGATGGCGGTTATTGTGGCAGATCGCTGGCCCGTGTCAACCGGAGCGGCGGGTGATCGACGAGTTTCCCCCGTGGGGGAACTACCGAAAGAGAACCTGGACCGCCCGGATGAGGTTACGCCCCTCGTCGATGCTGTAGCGCAGCTTGACGACCGACCCTTCGCGGATGGCGCTCCAATCGAAGGCCAGGTTTCCGGGCATCAGGTATTCGACGCCGTTCTCCAGCCTGATCGTTCTCGCCGCCGCATCGACGGCGGTGATGCGACCGTCGGCCTCGAGCCCCTCCACGGTCGCGCCCGAGGCCGCCACCGGCGGGGTCGCGCCGGGCGGGATGGATTGAGCGAGCGCCGGCCCCGCCAGCGTCGTGAGCGCCAGCCCGACGCCAGCGCCGATCACCAGGACAGCCAGGGCGATCTTCGCGGACCTAGGCTGTGTCATCATCTTCTTCACCCCGAGTCGACAGCTTCGCACGTGTTTAGCAATTTCGCTGCCGGCCGCCCGGCGGTGTGAAGATCTGAGGCGAATGGTCGGCATCTCACCGGCCGCGATCTGGCCATTCGCACCGATTTTGACCGCGCGGCTCGCCGGCTGACATCGCGGCCCCGCCAAAATCGGGCGCTGGCGGCGCCGGCGGCTCTGTGGCACAAGGCGTGCTTGTTCGCTTCGGCGTGCGCCCTCGCTATGTCGTCATCGTCCGGCGCGGCGAGACCCGACTCTTCCTAGAACTTCAGGGCAGCCTCGACCGGTGGCCGGAGGGAACGACCGTGGTCTGGGATCGCCGGCAGACCGACCGCCGCGTCGCGGTTCAAGGAGTGTCGATCGACCGGCGGCGGCGCCAGCGGCGCACCGAGCCCGACTCGATGTGGTACACGCACGGCTTCATCGTCGTCGAGACCACCGAGCCGCCGGAGCAGCCGACCCAGGGCGACAACCAGGCCTCGATCGCTTAGCCGCCCCGGCGCCCGTCGTCGCTCGGCGCCGCCCGCCAGCGCGTGGACTTCCCTGGCGGTTCACGGTACAACGGAAGTGGGCGATGGTCATCGGAGTGCCGCGCGAGATCAAGCCGGGCGAGCAGCGGGTCGCCCTCACGCCCGCCGGCGGCCGCATGCTCCAGGAAGCCGGCCACCGCGTGCTGGTCGAGCGGGGCGCCGGCGCCGGGAGCGGGATCCGCGACGAGGAGTACGCGGCGGTCGGCGCCATCCTCGCCGACACCGAGCGGGTCTGGGCCGAGCCCGAGCTCATCCTGAAGGTCAAGGAACCGGTTCCCGCCGAGTACCGGCGTCTGCGGCCGGACCTCGTCCTCTTCACGTACCTCCACCTGGCGGCGGCGCCCGAGCTGGCCGCGGCCCTCCAGCGAGCCCGCGTGCTCGCCATCGCCTACGAGACCGTCGAGCGCGCCGATGGGAGCCTGCCCCTCCTCACGCCGATGAGCGAGGTGGCCGGCCGCCTGGCCGTCCAGGAGGGCGCCTTCTACCTCGGCGGCGCCCATGGCGGGCGCGGCATCCTGCTGTCGGGGGTGCCGGGGGTGCCGCCCGGCAACGTGGTGATTCTCGGCGCCGGCACGGTCGGGCTCAACGCGGCCAAGACGGCGGTCGGTCTAGGCGCCGACGTTTCCACGCTGGACGTGAACCTCGACCGTCTCCGCTACGTGGACGACCTCTTCCGCGGCCAGGTCGCGACCCTCGTTTCCAACAGCTTCAACGTCGAGCGGGTCGTCCGGCGAGCCGACTTGCTGATCGGGGCCGTCCTCATCCCCGGGGCGCGGGCCCCGGTGGTGGTCACCGAGGCGATGGTGAGAGATATGAAGGACGGGGCCGTCATCGTGGACGTCGCAGTGGACCAGGGCGGCTGCGTCGCCACCATCCGGCCGACGACCCTGCTCGAGCCCATCTACCGAGTAGGCGGCGTCGTCCACTACGGGGTCGCCAACCTGCCCGCGCTGGTCCCCCGCACCTCGACCTTCGCGCTCACCAACGCGACCGTCCCCTACGTCCTCGAGCTGGCCGGCAAAGGCGTAGCGGCGGCCGTGCGCGAGAACCCGGCGCTGGCCCGCGGCGTCAACGTCTGCGGCGGGAAGCTCATCCACCCGCGCGTCGCCGAGGCGCTCGGCGAGGCGCCCACGCCGCTGGCGGCCTGCCTGGCCTGAGGTGGGTAGGGTGCCCCGCGCCTTCGTGGACCAGCCCGCGCCCGAAGTCGCCGTCTGCGACATCGCCCCGCCCTACAAGGAGAAGTTGGTGCCATGAGAAACGCTCGACGCTCTCCCAAGGCCGGCCGGCCTCCCGAGACGCCGGCCGCCACGCCCCAGGTCCGCCGCCGGCGGAAATCGGCCGTCGTCACGCTCGACAAGGGCACGACGCTCCTCCAGGTCGAGCGCGGACCCCGCGCGCTGACCGGCGCCAAGGGACCCAAGTTCCGCGGCCGGCAGAAGAAGAGTTAGCGCGGCGGGGCTTCGACGGCCGCCTCCGGGCCCCTCAGTGGTGCGGCCGGATGTCCGCCGGCCCGGGCTCGGGGCGCAGGTTGCAGGCGGTATTGATCAGCGACACGTGGGAGAAGGCCTGAGGGAAGTTGCCCAGGAGCCGTCGGGCGTAGGGCTCGTACTGCTCGGACAGCAGCCCCACGTCGTTCTGGAGCGCGAGTAGCCGCTCGAAGCACCCGACGGCGTCGTCACGCCGGCCGAGCAGCGTCAGGTTGTCGGCCAGCCAGAAGGTGCAGGCGAGGAAGACGCCTTCGCCCGGCGGCAGCCCATCGACGTCGGGGTGGGTCGGGTACCGAATCACGAAGCCGTCACGGAGCAGCTCCCGCTCGATCGCCTCCACCGTCCCCCGGATCCGGGGATCGGTCGGCGGCAGGAAGCCGACCAGACACAGCATCAGCAGGCTCGCGTCCAGGTCCTTGCCGCCGTAGTACTGGACGAAGGCGTTGCGGGCGGCGTCGTACCCGTGGCGGCAAACCTCGGCGTGGATGCCGTCGCGGAGGCGCCGCCAGTGTTGCATGGGCCCCTCCAGACCCAGCTGCTCGACGCCCTTCACCGCCCGGTCGAGCGCGACCCAGGCCATCACCTTGGAGTGGGTGAAGTGGCGCCGCGGTCCTCGCACCTCCCAGATCCCCTCGTCGGGCTGGTCCCACACCGTCTCCAGGTACTCGAGGAGCTCCCGCTGGACGCGCCAGGCGTTCTCGTCGGACGACAGCCCCTCCCGGCGCGCCACGTGCAGGGCGTCCATGATCTCGCCGAAGATGTCGAGCTGGAGCTGGAGGTGGGCGGCGTTGCCGATGCGGACCGGCTGGGCGCCCTCGTAGCCGGGGAGCCATCCCAGCTCCAGCTCCGTCAGCCGGCGCTCGCCGGCCAGCCCGTACATGATCTGGATCTGGCTCGCCTTCCCGGCGACGGCGCGGAGGAGCCACTCGCGCCAGGCCCGGGCCTCGTCGGTGTAGCCGCCCATCATCAAGGCATAGAGCGTGAAGGTCGCGTCGCGGAGCCAGCAGAACCGGTAGTCCCAGTTCCGGACGCCGCCGAGCTGCTCGGGGAGTGAGGTGGTGGGGGCGGCGACGATCCCGCCGGTCGGCGCGTAGGTCAGCGCCTTGAGCGTGATGAGCGATCGGACGACCGGCTCGCGCCAGGGGCCCTCATAGGTGCAGCGGGCCGACCACGCCTCCCACCAGCGCTGCGTCTCGGCGAGCGCGGCCTCGGCGTCGATCGGCTCCGGGATCGGTGCGTGCGACGGGCACCAGGTCAACACGAAGGGGATGCGTTGCCCCTCGCTCACCGTGAACTCGGCGACCGTCGTCAGGTCCCGGCCACGCAACTCGACCGGGGTCCGGAGGATCAGCGTGTCGGGCCCGGCGACGGCCCGGATGCCGCCGTCCATCCGGCGGACCCACGGCACCACGACGCCATAGTCGAAGCGGATGACGAGCTGCATGCGCATCGGGACCCGCCCGCGGGTGCCGACCACCAGTCGGAGCAGGTCGGGCACCTCCGAGCGGGGCGGCATGCAGTCCACGACGGTCACCGCGCCGCCCTCCACCTCGTACTCCGTCTCGAGGACCAGGGTCCCCTCGCGGTAGCGGCGGCGGGTTCGCTTGACCTCACCAGCCGGGGTCAGGATCCATCGGCCGTGCTCGGGAGTACCGAGGAGGGCGGCGAAGCAAGCCCCCGAGTCGAAGCGCGGCACACACAGCCAGTCGATGGAGCCATCGCGCGCGACGAGCGCGGCGGTGTGACAGTCGCCGACGAGGGCGTAGTCTTCGATGTGAGCGGGCATGACGGAACCCTGAATTCCACTATAGCCCAGGGGCCGCCGGGGCCCGGGCGGCATCCGGGTGAAGTCGGGTCGCGTTCAGGCCGACGAGGCCAGCTTGGACAGCTCCTCGACCGTCTCCCGGGCGGCCTGGATTCCCCACTCGAGCGGGCTCACGGTGATCAGCTGGCAGCCTCGCTCGATCTGGGCCCGCAGGTCGGGCCGGTCGCGGGGCACGGTGCCGAACGGCATCCGGTGGGCCCGGCAGACCTGGCGGATCCGCTCGACGACGGCCTGGACGTCGTCACGCCAGGGCTGGCCGGGGTAGCCCATGGACGCGGCCAGATCGTAAGCGCCGACCGCCAGCGCGTCGATCCCGGAGACCTGGCAGATCGCCTCCACCGCGCCGAGCCCGGCGACGTCTTCGAAGAGCGCCACCACGACCGTTTCCTCGTTCGCCCGCCGGACGTACTCCGCCGGCCCGAGTCCCAGCAGCTCGCCACCCCGGCCGGGGGCGAAGCTCCGCCCGCCCTCCGGCGGGTACTTCACCGCTCGCACCGCTCGCTCGGCGTCGTCGCGGGTGCTCACGTGGGGGACCACGATGGTGGACGTGCCGATATCGAGGTACCGGAGGATCACCGGCGGCGTGTTGACCGGGACTCGGATCGAGACCGGTAGATCGTAGAGGTCGGCGGCGCGGACCATCTCCTCGCACTCGCGCTCGGAGAGCGGGCCGTGCTCGGCATCGAGGAAGACCTGATCGGCGCCGGTCCGGGCCAGCATCTCGACGAGCCGCGGCGAGTGGAACCGGAGCCCGACCGTGAACACGGGCCGACCGGCCCGTAGCTTCTCCTTGATTCGCCGACCTCGCATGTTTTCCTCCTGACCCCGCGCATCGGGAACCGCCAGACTCACCGCGCGGACACTGCGCGACACTCTATGACACCCACCGAGCGATGCCAACGACGAGAAATTCACCGGCCAGGATCAGACCACCGGTCCAAGTGGGAGCGCGGCGCCGCCGCTAAGCCCGCGCCGTCATACCGCCGACCACGTGGCACGTCCGATGCTTGGGGGTTGGATGGCGGCCGGCGAGACAGCCAGGCGAGCTCAATTGCATAGCAAAGCTGATGCCGCGTGAAGGGTGGTATCGACGTTGCTCCATAAAGGCTCCGAGGTGCAGGGGCCAATCATGGTTCAAAAGGCCGCTAAAGAAGCCGGATTTAGCTGCTGTCGGTGCGGCCGGCGCATCGTGCGCGGCGAGGGGTATGTTCGCCGGAACGGGAAGCCCGAGCACGTCGGCTGCCCACCCGCCGCGAGACCGCTGAAGAGGCGCAGGCTGCGCCCGCGAGGAACCCGAGCCAAGAGAGCTTGACGCGCCATCCGCCTGCTGTTACGTGTAAGAGAAGAGTTCTCATCGCCGCTGGCGGTGGTCACGTCAGGTCGGGAGGGTCGGGGGTCGGGCGGATGTCAGCGCTCACCGTGGTCCTCCAGGCCGCTCGCCGCCCTCGGCTCCGTTCTCGCTACGCTCGACGGCCACTCGAGCGATCCTCACCCGCTGACCCCCGCGCCCGAAAACGGCTCCGCCCCGCCCTGCCTTCCTTGACGGGCCTGACGCTGCTGGTCGTCGAAGATCACGACGACAGCCGCGAGATGCTCCGGCAGATGCTCACCGCGGTCGGCGCGCGGGTGCTGGTGGCCGAGCAAGGCGCGCACGCGCTGGCGATCCTGGCGCGGGAGCACCCCGACGTCATCCTGTTGGACCTCCTCATGCCGGTGATGGATGGATTCGTCTTCGCGCAGCACGTGCAGCGCGAACGCCGCTGGGTGGACATCCCGATCATCGCGGTCACCGCGCTCGGTGAGATTCAGGACTACCTGCGGACCTGGCAGGAAGGGCTCGCCGGGCATCTGACCAAGCCCGTCGGCCAGGCCGAGCTCGTCTCCGTGATCCAGCGGGTGACGACAGGGCGCCGCGCCAGCCAGACTCGGCGCCGGCGTATCGCCGGCCGAGGGCCCGAGCCGCCGCGATAATTCCTCCCCCGCCCGACCCGCGCGCCGCCGCCTGTGGTACAGTCTCGCGGGAGGCGCCCATGGACGTCTACGCGCGACTCGGCCTCCGGCCGATCGTCAACGCGCGCGGCATGAACACGATGGCCAGCGGCTCGCTGATGCCCAAGCCCGTGCTGGAAGCGATGGCCGAGGCGGCGACCGCATTCGTGGACATGGCCGAGCTCAACGCCCGAGCCGGCGAACGGATCGCGCGCCTGGTCGGGGTCGAGGCGGCCCACGTCACCTCCGGCTCGGCCGGCGGCCTGCTGCTGGCCGCGGCCGCCTGCATCGCCGGCGACGACCCCGAGCGCATCCAGCGGCTTCCCGACACGACCGGGATGCGGAACGAGATCGTCATCCAGCGCTGCGGCCGCATCCACTACGACCAGGCGCTGCGGACGGCCGGCGCCCGCCTGGTCGAGGTCGGCGACCCGGACCGCTGCCCGCCGGCCCAGGTCGAGGGGGCCATCGGCGACCGGACGGCGGCGCTGATCTTCATCGAGTCGCCGCGGCTCAGTGACCAGGGCGTCCCCGCTGACCGGATGGCGGCGATCGCCCACGCCCATGGGTTGCCCCTCATCGTGGACGCCGCCTCCACCCTGCCCCCGGTCGGCCACCTGCGCCGCTGGATCGACCAGGGCGCCGACCTGGTGATCTACAGCGGCGGCAAGGGCATCCGGGGCCCGCAGAATACCGGCCTCCTGCTGGGGCGCGCCGATCTCATCCGCGCGGCCGCCGCCAACGGGGCGCCGAACTCCGCCATCGGGCGGCCCTGCAAGGTGAGCAAGGAGGCGATCGTCGGGCTGGTGGCCGCGCTCGAGCTGTTCCTCCAGGACGACCACGACGCCGAATGGGAGCGCCACCTCGGCGAGGCCCGCCTGATCACCGGCGCGGTGGCGGGGTTCCCGGGGGTGCGGGCGCGGGTCGAGGAGGACCGCGCGGTCTGGACGGCGCCCACGGTGCTGATCAGCCTGGACGCGGGCGCGCCGGGCCTCACCCCGACGGCGGTCCTGGACCGGCTGCGCGCCGGCGAGCCGCCCATCATGGTCCGCGTGTTCCGGGGCGACCTGCTGATCGATCCCCATTGCCTGCGGGGCGACGAGGCGGCCATCGTGGCTCGCCGGCTCCGCGAAGAGCTGAGGAGGTAGCATGGCCCACACCCTCTCCCGTCGCCAGTTCCTCGAGCACGTCGCCGCGGGCGCCGTGGCCGCGGGCTCGCTGCTCGACGTTGCGCCGAGGCGCGCCGCCGCCCAGAGCACGCAGAAGCGCGAGCTGGTGGTCGCCCAGGGCGGCGACATTTCCAGGCTCGACCCGCACTTCTCGACGTCGTCGAACGACATCCGCGTGTCCTTCAACGTCTTCGACAACCTGACCGCCCGGCATCCCGACGGCAAGCTCCAGCCCGGGCTGGCGACCGAGTGGAAGCTGGTGGCGCCGACGACCTACCAGTTCAAGTTGCGCTCGGGCGTCCGCTTCCACAACGGCGATCCCTTCACCGCCACCGACGCCAAGTGGAGCCTGGAGCGGACCTACGATCCGAGCGTCAAGACCATGGTGGCCACGGTCTTCACCACCATCGACCGGATCGAGGCGCCCGATCCGGCCACGCTGGTCATCCACACCAAGAAGCCCGACCCGCTCCTCCCCGCTCGCCTGGCCTTCTACGGCGGCCAGATCGTGCCGAAGAAGTACGTCGAGCAGGTCGGCAACGACGCGTTCAACGCCAGGCCCGTCGGCACCGGGCCCGTCCGCGTCATGTCGTGGACCAAGGACGACCGGCTGGTCCTCGAAGCCAACCCCGACTACTGGGGTGGGCGGATCGACGCCGACCGCGTGGTCTTCCGGCCGGTGCCGGAGACGGCGCCGCGGGTGGCCGGCCTGCTCAAGGGCGAGTTCGACGCCATCACTCAGCTCACCCCCGACCACTGGGAGCGCGTCACCCAGAACGCGACGACGAAGGGCGCCTCGGCGCTCTACGCCGGCCTGTACGTCCTGGGGACCAACTCGAAGGTGGCGCCCCTGAACAACTGGCCGCTCAAGAAGGCGATGCAGCTGGGGGTGGACCGGGAGGCGATCGTCAAGGAGCTGTGGCGCGGGCGCGGCGTCATCCCCAACGGGCCGATCGCCAAGGGCGACAACCACTACGACACCGCGCTGCCGGCCCTCCGCTACGATCCCAAGGAGGCCCGCGAGCTGGTCAAGCAGTCGGGCTACAAGGGCGAGCCGATCTATCTGGAGACGACGGTCGGCCTCATCGCCAACGACAAGCCGATGTCGGAGGCGATCGCCGCCATGTGGAAGGACATCGGGATCAATGTCGTGGTGGAGGTGATCGAGTTCTCGGTGCGCGCCCAGAAGAACCGCGAGCGGACGTTCAAGGGGCTCTGGTGGTCGGACCCGACCTCCACCCTCGGCGATCCTGACGGGATGATGTGGCGGCTCATGAGCCCGGGCGGGCCCCACGACTACTGGCGCCACCCCGAGTTCGACGAGCTGGGCAATGCCGCCCGCTTCAGCCTCGACGAGAAGTTCCGGGCCCAGGCCTACAAGCGCATGACCCAGCTCTTCCTGGAGTACAACCCCTGGATCATCGTGATCCAGCCCTACGAGGACTACGGGCTCCAGAAGTACGTCGAGTTCGCCCCCAACCCCAACCAGGCGTTCGAGCTGCGCCGGTTCAACTTCCGCATGCGGCGGGCGTGACCGGGAGGTCTTCCATGAATCGGACCATGGCGATGACCACTGCGATGCTGTTGGTGATCGGGAGCGCGGCCGCGGGCTCGGCCCAGCAGGCGCCGCCGCCACCGGGCGGCGGGGGCGGGATGATGGGGCAGGGCGGCATGATGGGCCAGGGACCGGGCGGCATGATGGGCCGCGGGATGCGCGGGATGCCGGGGCCGCCCGGGAGGCCCGGCCGCGACCACCTGGAGCACCTGATGGTCCACGATCCGAAAGCCGCCGCCCGCATCATGCGCTTCCGCGCCGACATGCTGCGGGCGATGAGCGAGGTGCTCCAGCGCCACGCCGCCGAGCTGGAGAAGGCTCAGTAGGACCGGGCCGGACGTGACGGCCCCGCCGGCCACCCGGGGGACGGCCTTCCCCTGGCTGGTCACGCTGACACGCGTGGCGGTTCGGCGTCACGCTGCGCGCGGTTAGTCCGCCAGGTTCCGAGGGCGAGCGGACGCCCCCGGCCGGACGCCCGCCCGAGGGCTTCACCGACGCAGCCGGGCCCGCGCCTCGCCGATCAGCGCCCGCGCGTCGGGCGCCAACCAAGCCTCCACGAAGGCGGCCCGCAGCACGTCGCGCATCTCTCCGGCCTGTCGAATGGCCGGCCCCTTGAGCCCCGCCTTGATCGTGGCGAACGCCCCGCCCGGCCGCTCGGCGAGCCGCTCGCAGACGACGCCGGCCGCCACGGCCACGTCGCCGGTCTCGACGCCGTCCACCAGGCCGCGCGTCAGCGCGTCGGCCGGCCCGTAGAGCTGGCCGCCGTAGAGGATCGCCTCCAGGTGCTCCCCGGGAACCGCGTGGCGGGCGATCTCGAGGGCCGCGGCGGGAAACGGCAGGCCGAGCCGGATCTCGTTGAGCCCGATCCGCCCGTCCCCGTCGGCCATCACCCGGGCGTCGCAGGCGAGGGCCAGGATGCATCCACCCGCGATCGCGTGCCCGTTGATCGCCGCCACGACCGGTCGGGGCTCGGCGAAGATGCGCAGCATGACGCGATCGAAGTCGGCCACGAACGCATCCATCGCCGAGGGGTCGAAATCGTAGAGCCCGACCAGATCCAGGCCGGCCGAGAAGTACCGGTCGTAGCCGGTCAGCACGACGCCGCGGGCGGCGACGCCGGCGGCCTCGTCGAAGGCCGCGGCGAGGGCGGCCAGACTGCGGGGATTCAGCGCGTTGGCCTTGCCGCAGGCCAGCCGGATCTCGGCGACGCCGCCATGCCGGACGACTGTGTACACGCCCGGCGCCATCCCGGGGCTACTTGAAGATGGAGAAGCCGATCTCCTTGGCGGTGAGGAACTCCAGGAGCGCCGGCGTCCCCTCCTGCGTCTGGCGGATGGCCCGCTTGATGGCCGGGACGATCTGGCCCGGCTCGCTCACCCGCTCGCCGTAGCCGCCGAAGGCCTTGGCCATGTCGGCGTAGTTCCCCGAGATGTCCGTCGAGCGGTACTTCTCGGTGGCCACCTTCATGATGGGCAGCTCGATCGCCATCGAGAAGTTGTTCAGCAGCACGGACAGGATCGGGATTCGCTCCCGGACCGCGGTTTCGAAGTCCATGCCGGTGAACCCGATGGCGGCATCGCCCCAGACGTTGATGCAGAGCTTGTCCGGCCGGGCGAGCTTGGCGCCCAGGGCCAGGCCGAGGCCGTAGCCGAGCTGGGTGGTCTTCCCCCACCCGATGTAGGTCAGCGGCGCGACCGTTTCCCAGAACGGCGACAGCTGGTCGCGGGGGCTGCCGGCGTCGTGGGTGATGATGGTGTTGGCCACGTCCACCGTGAGCAGGAGGTCCCAGATGACCCGGTACGGCGAGAGCGGGACCTCGTCGGAGGTGAGCTTCGGCATCCACTGGGCCAGCCACTCGGCCTTGATGGTCTTGATCTCCTGGGCGACGCGGGCGGCCCGCCCGCGGGGGCCGCGCACCTGCTCCCGGACCTCGCCGGCCAGCGCCTCCAGGGTGAGGCCGGCATCGCCGATGAGCGCGTGGTCGGCCACGACGTCCTTGTTGAGGTCGGCGGGATCGAGGGTGGCGTGGATCATGACCTTGCCGGCCGGCATGGCCACCCCGTAGTTGGTGGTGGCGAAGCTGCACCCGATCCCGAAGATGACGTCGGCCTGCTGGAGGAACTGGTGGACCGGCTTGGGGAGGGAGCGGCCCCCGGAGCCGAGCGCGAGCGGGTGGTCCTCGGGGAACGCGCTCTTCCCCTGGAGGCTGGTCGTCACCGGCGCCTCCAGCAGCTCGGCCAGCTCGCGGAGAGGCTGCCAGGCCCGCGCGTAGTGGACGCCCTGGCCCGCGTAGATGACCGGGCGCTCGGCCTCGATCAGGACCCGCGCCACCTCCTCGACCGCCCGCGGATCGGGCGCGCTGCGGGTTCGGAGCGCCGGCCGGTAGGCGATCGGCTCCGGCACCTCCTCGGCGAAGACGTCGGTGGGGATCTCGACCAGGACCGGGCGGGGCCGGCCGTTCTTCACCTGGGTAAAGGCGCGGCGGAGGGCGTCGGGGATCGCCGCCGACAGCGTCACCTGCTCGCACCACTTGGTCACGTGGCGGTAGTTGAGAAACGAGCTGAAGTTGGGTGGTATGTTGGTGAGCCGGCGGGGGAAGCCGGCCGGGAGGACGACGATCGGGACCGAGTCGCCGTAGGCCTGGGCCACCCCGCCGAAAGCGTTCTCGGCGCCGGGCCCGTGCTGCATGGCGAAGACGCCGATCCGCTGGCCGGAGGTGAGCCGGCTCACCGCGTCGGCCATGTGGAGGCCCACCCGCTCCTGACGCACGATGATCGTCCGGATATCGGCCTGGGCGGCCGCCTCGATGATGGGATTGACCGGGTAGCCGATGAGGAACTCGACCCCTTCGCGCTTGAGGATCTCGGCGACGGCGGCGGCACCTTTCATGAAGGCCTCCTGGCTGGCGGTGCGTGCCGCCTAAGCCTGACGGACTCAGAGAGGAAAGTCAAAGGGGGATGGCCATGAAGCTCGAAAACAGGGTCGCGCTGGTGACCGGCGCCGGCTCGGGGATCGGCCGGGCCTCTGCGGTGTTGTTCGCGCGGGAGGGCGCCCGGGTCGCGGTGGTGGATGTGCGGGAGGACGGGGCCAAGGAGACGGTCGAAGCCATCGAGGAAGCCGGCGGCCAAGCCCTCGCCGTCCGGGCCGACGTCAGCCGCGCCGCCGACAACGAGGCCGCCGTGCAGCAGAGCCTCGCCCGCTGGGGCCGGCTCGACATCTTCTTCGCCAACGCCGGCGTGCCGCAGTCGCCGACGCCCGTCGAGAGCGTGGACGAGGCGACCTTCGATCGCATCATGGCGGTCAACGTCAAGGGCGTCTTCCTGGGAGCCCGGGCGGCGGCGCCGGTGATGAAGCGGCAGAAGCGCGGGGTCTTCCTCATCACCGCCTCCACCTCGGCCATCCGGCCGCGGCCCGGCGTCCAGTGCTACTCGGCCTCCAAGGGGGCGGTGGTCGCGCTGGCCAAGAGCCTGGCCCTCGAGCTGGCGCCGTTCGGCGTCCGCGTGGTGGCCCTGGCGCCGGTGGCGACCGAAACGCCGATGCTGCCGACCTTCATGGGGAAGCCGGCCGTGGATGACGAGGGCCGGGCCCGCTACGTGGCCACGATTCCCCTCGGCCGGCTCAACACGCCCGACGACCTGGCCAAGGCGGCCCTGTTCCTGGTCTCCGACGACGCGGCCATGGTGACGGGCAGCTGCGTGGAAGTGGACGGCGGCCGGTGCATCTGAAGGGCGACCGTCGCTGCGCGTGGGTCGGCGCCGACCCCCTCTACGTCGCCTACCACGACCGCGAGTGGGGCGTGCCCGTCCACGACGACCGGGTGCTCTTCGAGTTCCTGATCCTGGAGGGCGCCCAGGCCGGGCTCTCCTGGCTCACCATCCTGCGCAAGCGGGAGCGCTACCGGCAGGTGTTCGCCGATTTCGATCCCAAGCCCGTCGCGGCCTTCGGCGCGCGGGACGTGCGGCGGTTGCTGGCCGACCCGGGCATCGTGCGCAACCGGCTCAAGGTCGAGAGCGCCGTCCGAAACGCCAAGGCGTTCCTCGCCGTCCAGCAGGAGTTCGGGAGCTTCGATCGCTTCCAGTGGCAGTTCGTGGGCGGCCGGCCGCAGCGGAACCGGTGGACGAGCGTCAAGCAGATCCCCGCCCGGACGCCGGAGTCGGATGCGCTCAGCCGCGCGCTCCGCCAGCGCGGCTTCACCTTCGTCGGGTCCACGATCTGCTACGCGCACATGCAGGCGGTGGGCATGGTCAACGACCACACGACCGACTGCTTCCGTTACCGGGCCGTGACCCGGGAAGGAGCACGCGCATGAGCGAGGCGGACCGCCTCTACCAGCTCGCCCAGAACTACCTGGCCGGCGGCGTCTCGGCCGCCGCCCGCGTCAACGCGTCGCTCGGCCGGCCGTTCATGACCGCCCGCGGCGACGGCGGGCGCCTCTACGACGTGGAGGGCAAGGCCTACATCGACCTCTTCACGTCGTCGGGCGCCTCGCTGCTCGGCCACGGTCATCCCGCGGTGAAGCGCGCGGTGCAGCAGGCGCTCGAGCTGGGGATCGTCTGCGCCCACGAGACGCCCTATCAGGCGGAGGTCGCTCGCAAGCTCACCGAGGTCGTCCCCTGCGCGGAGCGCGTCCGCTTCACCGGCTCGGGAACCGAGACCACCTGGCACGCCATCCGGACGGCCCGCGCCTACACGGGGCGGTGGAAGGTGGTGAAGTTCGAGGGCCACTTCCACGGCTACCACGACTACCTCGGCTACAGCGCGTGGCCGCCCCTGGACCAGGCGGGGCCGGCGGAGGCGCCGACGCCCGTCGCCGAGAGCGGCGGGATTCCCCCCGAGCTCCAGCAGTTCGTCATCGTGCTCCCCTGGAACGATCTCCCGGCGCTGGAGCGAGCGCTCGGCCGAAACCGGTCGGAGATCGCCGCCGTCATCATGGAGCCGATCAACTACAATGCGGGCACCATCCGGCCGGCCTCCGGGTACCTGGAATCGGTCCGCCGGCTCACGCGCGACCACGGCATCGTCCTGATCTTCGACGAGATCCTGTCCGGCTTCCGCACCGGGCCGAGCTGCGCCCAGGGCCACCTCGGCGTCACGCCCGACCTCTGCACCCTGGGCAAGGCGCTCGGCGGCGGGACCGTGCTGAGCGCCTTCGCCGGCCGGCGGGAGGTGATGGACGCCGTCGCGCCGCGGGGCCCGGCCGTCCACAGCGGCACCTTCCAGGCCCACCTGATCCCGATCCTGGCCGCCAACGCGTTCCTCGACGAGATCGCCCGGCCCGAGTTCTGGGCGCACCTCGAGCGGCTCGATGGGGTGCTCTACGCCGGCCTCCGCGACGCCTTCAAGCGGGCGGGGCTGCCGGTGTGGGTGCAGGCGGTCGGCGCGCGGTTCAGCCTCCTCTTCGGGCTCGACGAGGAGCCGACGAGCTACCGGCAGGCGGCACGCTTCGACCGGGAGCTGGCCAAGCGCTTCTTCGCCGCCGCCATCGAGGAGGGCGCGTACTTCCACTTCGGCTGGCACCACGGGATCTCGGCCATGCACACCATGGCCGACATCGAGCGGGCGCTCGAAGCCGTGTCCTCGGCCGCGCGTCGCGTCGCCCGCGGGTAGCCGGCTCCCGCCGCGCCGAGGAGCTCGTCCGGTGAGCGAGGCCGACGCCAAGGAGTGGAACCGCCGAAGCGCGGGGTATCTGCCCGGCCTCATCGGGCTGGAGATCCTCGAGATCGGGCCCGGCCGCGTCCGGAGCCGCCTGCCGGTGCGCCGCGACCTGCTGGCCCCCAACGGCTACCTTCACGCCGCGACCGTGATCGCGCTGGCCGACACCTCGTCCGGCTATGGCAGCATGGCGAGCCTGCCGGCGGGCGCCGCCGGCTTCACGACCATCGAGCTGAAGACGAACTTCCTGGGCACGGCCGTGGAGGGCGCGATCGCCTGCGAGGCGACGCTGGCCCACGGGGGCCGCACGACGCAGGTCTGGGACGCCCGGGTCACCGACGAGGGGACCGGGCGCACGATCGCCCTCTTCCGCTGCACGCAGCTGCTCCTCTACCCCGGCCGGTGACGTACCCCAGCGAGCGGAGGGCCTCATCACGCGCCTTCGAGGAAGGCCGAGATCTCGCCGCGCCGGGCCTCCGCGTCGACTTCGCCCAACTCGATCAAGCGGCTGAGATAATCGGGCTGGAACATCAGGAGGCTCAGCAGATCGTTGGAGCGCGTTTCGCGCGTGCCCAGGCCGCGAGTGAGGAAGCGGAAGGCCGGCGGCAGCCGCGCCTCGTAGGCGTTGGCGAGCATGCCCAGATCGCGTGAGGGTCGTAGCACCAGGAGCCGGATCGGCCGCATGCCCAGGCGCCGTTCCTCGGGGACGGCTTCGATCAAGCGATTGACCCGGTCCAAGCTCAGCGCGTCGGCGTCGAAGAGGTCGAGGAAGATCGCGTTGAGCAGCACGCCGACCACCTGCGCGGGGGGCGGATAGCCCTCGACGACCGGCCGGTCGGCTTCCTCGATCGTGCGTGCGGACCGCGTCGAGATCGCGAGAATGCGCTCAGCGCCGAGGTGTACTGCGGGCGAGAGCGGAGCGGTCAGGAGAATGCCCCCGTCGCCGTAGTATCCGCGGTCAACGCGGACCGCGGGAAAGAAGATCGGCAGCGCGGCCGAGGCCATCACGTGGGCGACGGCGAGCGTGCAGAGCCGGCTCTTGCGGTGGGCGCGATCCCACACGCCGATGCGCTTGCCCTGGACCCAGGTGACCGACTGGCCGGTGGTGTAGCTCGACGCGGTGATGGCCACGGCCTTGATCTGGCCCGACTCCAGGTTGGCGGCGATTCCCGGGAGCTCGTCGCCGACGCTGCCCAGCGCCTGATCGAGCAGCGCTCGTAGCGGACTCGTGTCGACGAGAGCGTAAGACCGAGGGGTGGTGACCACGCCGCCGGACAGGAGCTTGATCCCCAGGCGGAGCACGTTGCGGGTCAGCGACCGACGGTCGACGCGGAAGACCTGCTCGGTGGTCAGATTGTTCCACAGCGCCGCAAGATTCTCGACCCTGGGGCCGAAGGGTTCCGTGTTCGCGGCGAGATAGGCAGCGTTGATGGCACCCGCCGAGACTCCGGTCAGGATCGGGGGCGAGAACCCGGGGAACTGCCGGGCGAGGTAGCGGAGAAAGCCGACCTGGTAAGCTGCGCGCGCGCCGCCGCCGCCGATCACCAGCGCCAGGTCGCCGCGGCCTCCGTTCACGGGCGTCGCTCGAGAGGCCTACCTCTCTAGCCTCCGCCGCTGCCGAGCTCGCGCCAGAGCGCGGCCAGCCGGGCGAGCGCGGCCGGCGGCAGCGGGCCCTTGGCCACCCCGGCCGCGGCGTGCTCGAGCTGCTGGAGGCTGGAATAGCCCAGCAGCACCGTGGAGACCGCGTCGCTCGCCAGCGGGAAGCGGAGCGCGGCCTCGACCAGGTCGCCGGCGTGCCCTTCCTCGACGAGGACCCGCAGGCGTCGAGCGCGCCCGACGTCGGTCGCGTAGTCGGGACCCGACGCGATCGGCTCCACCGTCGGCACGGCGACCGGGTGGCGGGCCGCGTCGCCGCTCAGCGCGCCGCCGGCCAGAACCCGGACCACGATCACGCCCAGCTGCCAGTCCCGGGCACGGGCCAGGAGCCGGCGGAAGTCCTGGCCCGGGAAGCCGTCGGGCACCGCGGTCCCGGCGCTGGGGTTCAGCAGGTTGTAGAAGACCTGGGTGGTGTGCAGGACGCCGCCTTGGATCACCCGATGCAGCGCCTCCGTCTCCCCCGTCGCGGTGATCCCGTAGAAGCGCGTCTTCCCCTGCCGCTGGAGCCGCTCGAGGGCGGGGACGACCGCGTCCAGCACGTCGTCGGCGGCCACCGCCGCGTCCCGGCGCTGCCGCGCGATGGCGTTGTGGAGCTGGAAGAGGTCCACGCGCTCCATCCCGAGCCGCCGGAGGCTCGCCTCCAGTGACCGCGCGATGGCGCTGGCGATGTCGTGAAGCTCGGCGGTCTCGAGCCGGAACTTGGTCCCCACGTAGGCCGAGGCCTTCAGGGCTCGCAGCGCCTGGCCGAGGTTCCGCTCCGACTCCCCGTCACCGTACGACGGCGCGGTGTCGAAGTAGTTGATGCCCAGCTCGAGCGCGCGGGCCACCGCGCGTTCGCGCTCGGCCGGCGCCCCCCGGATCATCAAGCCGCCGACGTTGCCGCAGCCGAAGCCGAGCGCCGACACCCGCAGACCGGTTCTCCCCAGCGTCCGAAGCTCCATGGCGCCCTCCGCCCTCACCGGGCCATTCGTGATCGCGCTAACGTGTCCAGCTTGTGGATCGGACCGGGCCGAGACGCGAGCGCCGGTAGGACGCAGGCGCGAGGCGGCCGGAGGCGTATGCCGCATACGTTGAGGACCGCCGAGCGCCGAGGACGACCCGGCGCGACGCGTATCGGCCCGGTCACGACATCACGAAGCCGCCGTCCACGTTGACCGCCTGGCCGGTGATCGCCGCCGACTCCGGCCGAGCCAGGAAGACCGCCACCCGCGCCACCTCCTCCGCCTCCACCATGCGCCGGATGGGGACCTGGCGCTTGTAGTAGCGCTCGAAGATCTCCGCGCCCGCCATCGGCCCCGCCTTGGTGGACTGCATGCGCACACCCATCCCCGCCCGCACGTAGCCCGGGCAGATCGCGTTGACCGTGATCCCGGGGTAGCCCTGCGACCCCAGCTCGGCGGCCAGCGCGCGGGTGAGGCCGATCACGCCGTGCTTCGACGCCGCGTAGGCGGTGATGTAGCCGAAGCCGCCCATCTTCCCGAACACCGACGCGATGGTGATGATCCGGCCGCTGCCCTGGGCCATCATGGCCGGCAGCGCGGCCCGGATCGCGCGGTAGGTGCCGATCAAGTTCACCTCGACGACGCGCGTCCAGCTCGCTTCGTCCTGCTCGGCCAGCAGGCCGGGCCCGTCGATGCCCGCGCAGGTGACGAGGACGTCGAGGCGCCCGAAGGCCTCGCGGGCTCGGCCGGCGAGGGCGGCCATGTCGGCGCTCCGGGTGACGTCGCCGGGCACCGCGGTGGCCTCGGCCCCGGCGCGTCTCGCCTCCTCGGCGATCGCCTCGACCGCGCCCTCGAGGTCGGCCAGGACGAGGGCCGCGCCGTCGGCCGCGAAGGCCAGCGCGATCGCTCGTCCGATGCCGCCCCCCGCCCCGGTGATCACGACCACGCGGTCGGGCACCCCTCGTCCCGCGCCCACGCGCGCGATTCTAGCAGATCGCGCGTTCCCGCACGCTTGCGTCGCCACCATGCCTTCCTCTATCATCGGGCCGCCGTCGGGGCGGCACAGCGAGGGCGACCTGAGCCCGAGCGAGTCTGAGACCCGGCCCAAGCTCATCGACCCGCGCTCCACGCGCGGGGCTGGACCGAGGATCTCATCCGGCACGACGAGTGCGCCGCAGCCATCCGACTGCGCGAGCCGAAAGAACGCATGTTCGCCGCCTGACCCTTGGTCTAAAATGATGGCGAGGAAGCCTGCGTATGCGCTTCTACACCTTCGAGATCGTCATCGAGAAGGAGGCCGAGGACGAGGGCTACACGGCCTACAGCCCGACCCTGCCCGGGTGCTTCAGCAACGGCAAGACGGTCGAGGAGGCCAAGCGCAACATCCGGGAAGCGATCCAGCTGCACGTCGAGAGCCTGCTCGCCCACGGCCAACCGATTCCGCAGAATGAGAGACTTATCCATGTCGAGGAGTTGACCGTCGGGATTCCTTGATGCCGCGGCTGCCCCAGCTCACCGCGCGCGAGCTGGTGCGGTTTCTGAAGTCCCAGGGCTTTATCGAAGACCGACAGGCCGGTAGCCATCTGACTCTCAGGCATCCTGATCGTCTCATCACCGTCACAGTTCCCGTCCACACCGGTACCGACATGGGGCGCGGACTCGCCGCCCGCATCCTCAAGGACGCGGGCTTCTCTGTCGACGACTACCTTCGGCTGCGATGACGGCGGGCGAATCTTGCATTGCAACGTGACCAGGAGGCCGCCATGGCGGGGAGCGTGTACTTGATTCAAGACGGCGGGTCACTGGTAGAGACGAAGGAACAGCCATACGACTCAGAGGACCTGTTTCAAAGACTCCTTGCTCAGTATCCAAGCGTGCTTGCCGGCGATCAGTTCGGCAGCGGGACCCCTCGTCGCTGGTTGCTTATTACCCGGGAGATTGCGGTCCCGTCGGAGGAGGGGGCGGAGGACGTTGGTCCCTCGACCATCTCTTCCTGGATCAAGACGGGGTCCCCACCCTGGTCGAGGTCAAGCGGAGCAGCGACACCCGGATTCGGCGCGAGGTAGTGGGCCAGATGCTCGACTACGCTGCGAACGGCGTTCGGTACTGGCTAATCGAAACAATTCAATCGGTATTTGCAAAGACGTGTGAGCGAGGCGGGTGCGCCCCGGAGCATGCGCTGTCCGAGTTCCTCGGAGGTGAGCTGGAGCAAGATGATTTCTGGCTGAAAGTGAAGACCAACATGAAAGCGGGACGGATCAGGCTCGTGTTTGTTGCCGATGAGATTCCGGCTGAACTTCGGCGGATTGTCGAGTTTCTCAACGAGCAGATGGACCCAACGGAAGTTCTTGCGGTGGAGATTCGACAATATGTGGGTCAAGGCGTTAGAACTCTTGTACCGCGCGTTGTTGGTCGGACCGCTGAAGCGGAGATAAGGAAGGGCGGGGCTGAAAGCAAGTCATGGGATGAGAATGTCTTCTTCAGGGAACTGGAGGAGCGCCGAGATGGGTCGGGATCGGCTACCGCACGAGCCATTCTCGAGTGGGCGCGGACTCAAGGGCTGACTATCGAGTGGAAAGGCGGAACGAAAGAGGGCGCATTCTACTTGGCCATCGAGCATCGGGGAGTCGCATACTACCCCGTCGCCGTTCGAACCGGCTTCAAGAATCCATATGTCCAGGTTCAGTTTGCCCAGCTACGCGAGGCCCCGTTCGACGACCCGACCAAGCTTCAGGATTTCTGCGCTCGGCTGAATCGAATTCAGGGTGTTCAGCTCCCGGAGGACAGTGTCGGAAGATACCCGAGCTTCCAGCTGTCGCTCCTCGCGGAGGAGGCAGCCCGTCGCTTGTTTTTCGAGGCGCTCAACTGGGTGCGGCACGAGATACGCAGCCGGCCCTAGCTGAGACAACCGGGCGTAGATCAGCTTTCCTTGGAGTTAGACTCATTCGACGGCTGGCTGCCTGACGCGACACCAGCAAGGAGCGCCCTACGATGACCCATCCCGAGCGGCTGTTCGAGCTGCGCAAGGTCGGCGACGGCGTCCACCTGGCGGTGGCCGCGCCAGCCTACAAGGTCAACTCGAATACCGCCATCATCGAGACCGACGATGGCTTGATGGTCGTCGACACTCACTCGAAGCCGTCGGCGGCCCGGGCCGTCGTCGCGATGCTCAAGGACGTGACCACCAAGCCCGTCCGCTACGTCGTCAATACCCACTTCCACTGGGACCATTGGCAGGGCAACGAGGTCTACCCGGCGACCTACCCCGACGTGGAGGTCATCACCAACGACATCACCCGCGAGGCCATGCTCCGCAAGAGTCTCAAGCGGATCCAGGACCACATCCGGTCGGGTCCGGCCGAGATCGCCAAGCTCGAGGCGGACCTGGCCGCGACCACCGATGCCGGACGCCGAGCCGAGCTCCAGTCCAGCCTCCGGCAGGCCGAAGCCTATCTGACCGAGCTGCGCGGCCTCCGGCCCGCCTTGCCCACGATGGCCTTCGAGAACACGATGCGGATCTTCAAGCGCGACCGCGAGATCCACCTCCTCTACCTCGGGCGGGCCCACACCGAAGGGGACGTCTTCGTCTACCTGCCCAAGGAGAAGCTGGTGGTGACCGGCGATGCCGTGATCGGCTGGACGCCCTTCATGGGCGACGGCTACCCGGAAGACTGGGGGCGCACGCTGGCCCGACTGGAACAGTTCGACTTCACCCAGATGCTCATGGGCCACGGTGAGCCGGCCGGCAAGGACTGGTTGCGGCTCTTCCGCGGGTACGTCGAGGACCTGGTGGCGGCGGTGCGGCAGGAGGCGGCGGCCGGCGCCAGCCTCGACGAGGTGCGCCAGCGGGTACCCGACCGGCTGGCGCCCAAGTACGAGGCGGCGTTCTCGAAGTACGGCAGCTACCGGCCCTGGCGCTCGCTCGTCCTCACCAACATCGAGCGCGCCTACGCCGCGGTGAGCTGATCAGGCCACCCGGCCGGCGGCGATCAGCCGCTCCAGCCGCTCGAGCTGGTCGCCGGTCCCGAGGGCCAGCAGATGGTCCCCGGCCCGGAGCAGGAAGTCGCCGGGCGGGGCGACGAGGGGGTTCCCCTCTCGCAGGACCGCCAGGATGGTGACCCCGGTCGCCCGACGGATGTCGAGGGCTTCCAGCGTCTGCCCCGCCGCCGGGCTGTCCGCCGGCACCGCGAGGTCTTCGATGTTGAGCGCCTCGGTGCCGCGGCAGAGGGCCGTCTCGAAGAAGTCCACCACCGCCGGGTTCAGGATCAGGTGGGCCAGGCGGTGGCCGCCGATGGCATACGGACTGATGGCGCGGTTGGCCCCCGCGCGGATCAGCTTGGCCACGCTCGCCTCGTCCACGGCCCGCGAGACGATGGAGAGCCTGGGATTGAGCACGCGCGCCGAGAGCACGATGTACATGTTGGTGGAGTCATCGCTCGTGGTGACGATCAACCCGGCGGCCCGCCGCACACCCGCCCGCTCGAGGACGGCGTCGTCGGTGGCGTCACCCTGGAGAGCGAGATAGCCGCGCTGCTCGGCCTGCCGCAGCGCTTCGTCGCCCGGATCCACGACCACGAAGGGCCTTGCCGCGTCCTGCAGCTCCTGGGCGGCCTGGCGCCCGACCCGGCCGAGTCCGGCCAGGATCACGTGTCCCGGAGGTTGTCGATGCGACGCTCCATCCTGCGCCTCCCCGCGGGGTCGGCCAGCCGGGCGGCGACGACGTACTCCATCACCGCGCTCATCGTATAGAACAGGCTGGCGATCCCGGTGACTGCGAGAACCATCGTGAAGATGCGGCCGGCGGTGTCCAGGGGCTTCACCTCGGCGTAGCCGACGGTGGTGATGGTGGTGACGGTCATGAAGAGGGCGTCCATGACGGTGCCGCCCGCCTCCCGCCACATCCAGAGGTAGCCGAGCATGCCCACCGCGGTCACGCCGACGACGAGCGCCAGCGGAACGAGCAACCGGGCACGCAGCGAGGGGAAGTCCGGATGATCCATCGGCTCCGCGCGGGGTATTCTACACAGGGGCGGCCCCGTTAGGATCGACCGCCCGTCGGGGCGGCCCGGAGGCTCGACCGTGCGCTTCTTCCTGGCGATGTTCTCCCACGAGACGAACACCTTCAGCCCCCTGGCCACCGGGCGGCCGCAGTTCGAGGCCCGCGACCTCCGCTACGGCGGGGAAATCCTCGAGGTCTACCGTGACACCGGCACCTGTCTGGGCGGGATGATCGAGGCGGCCGGGCTCCACGGCGTGGCGCTGTTGCCCTCGGTGGCCGCGGCCGCCTCCCCCGCCGGCCGCGTCACCGCCGACGTCTACCGCCACGTGACCGAGCGGCTCCTCGCCGACCTCCTGGCGGCCGGCCGGGTGGACGGCGTGCTGCTCGACCTCCACGGCGCCATGGTGCCGGAGACGATGGACGACGGCGAGGGCGAGCTGTTGCGGGCGGTCCGCCAGGCGGTGGGGCCCGACGTCCCCATCGCGGTCACCCTCGACTTCCACACCAACCTGACCGCGGCCATGGTCCGCCACGCCGACCTGCTCCACGGCTACCGGACGTATCCGCACGTGGACATGAAAGCCCGCGGCGTCGAGGCGACCGAGCGCCTGATCGACCTGGCGCGGGGCCGGCTCCGCCCGACCGTCGCCTTTCGGCACCCGCGGCTGCTCCCCCCGCTGGGAAGCCAGCGGACGGCGGTGGGACCGATGCGCCGGCTCTACGACCTGGCGGCCGAGATGGAGCGGGAGCCGGGCGTCGTCTCCATCTCGATCTTTGCCGGCTTTCCGCTGGCCGACATCGCCGACGCCGGGCTGTCCATCTACGTCGTCACCGATGCCGACCCCGCGCTGGCCGATCGCCTCGCCGATCGGCTGGCGGCGGTGGCCTGGGAGCATCGTCACGAGTTCCGCCACGTCGGCCTTCCCGTCCGGGACGCGGTGGCCCAGGCACTGGCGCTCGACGGCGGCCCGGTGGTCCTGGCCGACATGGCGGACAACACCGGCGGTGGCGCGGCCGGCGACGGTACTGCGATCCTCCGCGAGCTGCTCCGCGTCGGGGCGCGCTCGGCGGTGGTGGCGTGCCTGTGGGACCCGGAGGCGGCGGCCGCCTGCGCCAAGGCCGGCGCCGGCGCGACGGCGACCGTGCGGTTCGGTGGCAAGACCGACGACCGGCACGGCGAGCCGGTCGAGGTCACCGGGCGCGTGCGCACGCTCTCCGACGGCCGCTTCCTCCACAAGGGCCCCATGATGCACGGACTCGAAGGCCGGCTCGGGTTGACCGCGGTGCTGGACCTCGGCGGCATCAAGGTGATCCTGATCTCGAACCGCTGGCAGACCCTCGACCCCGAGATGCTCCGGTTCGTCGGCATCGACCCGCTGGCCGAGAAGATCCTGGTCGTCAAATCGACGATCCACTACCGGGCGGCCTTCGAGCCGCTCGCGCGCGCGATCCTCGAGGTGGACGCCCCCGGCCTCTCCTCGTCGAACCTGGCACGCTTCGACTTCAAGCACGTGCGGCGGCCGATCTACCCCCTCGACGACATCTGACCCCCGGGAGGAGCCATGAGCACGGTGAAGGACGCCATCGGACAGGCGGTCGATCAGCTCGCCGGCGAGCTGGAGACGCTCTCGCGGACCATCCACGACCATCCCGAGCTGGGCTATCAGGAGACCCGGGCCGCCGGTTGGCTCGCCGAGTTCCTCGGCCGCCACGGGTTCGACGTCGAACGCGGGGTCGGCGGCGTCGAGACGGCCTTCCGCGCCACGCTCCAGACCGGCGACGGCCCCACCATCGCCATCCTGTGCGAGTACGACGCGCTCCCGGGCATCGGCCACGCCTGCGGCCACAACGTGATCGCGGCCGCCGGGGCGGGGGCGGGCGCGGCCCTGGCCGAGCGGCGGGGCCAGCTCCCGCGGGGCCGCGTCCTGGTGATCGGCACCCCGGCCGAGGAGGGCGGGGGCGGCAAGATCCGGCTGATCCAGGCCGGCGTCTTCAAGGACGTGGACTGCGCCATGATGATCCACGGCTTCGACCGCACGCTGCTCCACCAGGATCTGCTCGGGATCGTCCGGGCGACCTTCGAGTTCACCGGGAAGGCCGCCCATGCTTCGGCCGACCCCTGGGCCGGCGTCAACGCCCTCGACGCCTGCGTCCAGACCTACACCGCGATCAGCATGCTGCGCCAGCAGATGCGCCCGGACTGCCGGGTCCACGGCATCATCACCAGCGGCGGCGCCGCGCCCAACATCATCCCGGAGTCGGCGGCGACGACGTTCCTGGTGCGGGCGCCCGAGATCGACCGGATGTGGGAGCTGCACCGGCGGGTGGTCGCCTGCGCGGAGGCGGCGGCTCGGGCCACCGGCGCCACCCTGAAGCTGAGCCAGCCCGATAACGTCTACGAGCCGCTGAGGCGCAACCAGACCCTGCTCGATCTCTTCGCCGCGAACATGGCGACGGCGGGATTGAAGGAAGGCGAGCCCATCCCCGACCGGCTGGGCTCCTCCGACATCGGGAACGTGAGCCAGGTCATCCCCGCCATCCAGCCGATGATCGGCATCACGCCCACCGGGATGGCCATCCACACCCGCGACTTCGCCGAGGCGGCGGTGAAGCCGCTGGCGGTTTCCGGCCTGCTGGCCGCTGCCAAGACGATGGCGATGACGACCTACGACCTGCTGGCGGACCCGGCCCGGGTGGCGGCGGCGAAGCAGGAATTCGCGCGCCGGTAGCGCCCGCCGCTCGGCCGGCCTGGTGCGCGCAAGAGGCGCTCATGGCCTGTGGCGCCTGTGCCCCGTAATTCTGGGGAGAAGGAAGGCCGGGCATGTCTGACCTCGTAGACGCGATCGTCAACCACTCGATGAACAGGCTCATTGTCGGGACGGCCATCCTCGCGGGGATCGTCTATTTCGGCTCCCTGCTCCTTGGCTTAGGGGCATTAGTGCGCCCGATCTGGCGGCGGCTGGGCGAGCGGTTGAGCACTGATCCACCGGAGTTCGAGCCCAGATCGTCGAGCGCGACCAGTCTCACCGCCGTGACGAGCATCCTGGGGGCGATCCTCAGCGCCAAGCTCCTGCCGACCCCTTCGCCGGCGTCTCCGAGTGCCACGACGACCCATCTACCCAGCGCGGACACGTACGTGTATCTGAATCTCTTCTTTGTCGCCGTGCTGGGGTTGGCGCTGGTCTTCTACTTCTCTCTCGGCCGCCGTCTCTGGATTTATCTGATCGCGGACTGGCTCATCTTCTGGGGCGCGTTCGGTGTGGTCGTCGGCGTCGATCTGGCGCTGCTGGAAATGACGCGGTTCTCGGCCTTCTCCCGTGGCGTGTTCGGGGGCCTGGTGACCCTCGCGCTGGCGGCCGTCGCGCGAAGCAGGATCCGGAGCACCCTCACGCTTCTGCGTGACCTCGCCAACGTGAGCGCGCAGCAAGCGCTGACACAGGCAGGGCGGCGGTGGCAGGTGAAGTAGAAGAGTCTAGGCCGGCCCCTCGAGGCCGTACTTGGCGACGGCGTGAGCCTGCTGCTTGAACTTCTGCACCTTGCCCGAGCCCGTCATGGGGAAGGCGTCCACGATCTCCACGTAGCGCGGCACCTTGAAGTTGGCCATCTTCTCGCGTCCGAACGCGATGACCTCCTCGGCCGTCAAGGACGCGCCCGGCCGCGGGATCACGAACGCCATCACCGTCTCGCCGAGGAGCGGGTCGGGGACCCCGACGATCGAGATGTCGAGGATCTTCGGGTGGCGGAGGTAGAAGTTCTCGATCTCGGCCGGATAGGTGTTGAAGCCGCCCACGATGATCATGTCGGTCAGGCGGCCGGTGATCCGCAGATACCCATCCGCGTCCTTGATGCCCATGTCGCCGGTGTGGAGCCAGCCGTCGCGGACCTTCTCCTCGGTGGCGTCGGGCTTGTTGTAGTACCCGATCATCAGCGTCGGCCCCTTGATGCAGAGCTCGCCCTCTTCGCCGGGCGGGAGCTCCTGTCCCGTCGCCGGGTCCGCGATCCGATCCTCGATCTCCGAGGTGCGCACCCCCACGGTGGAGACGCGCTTCTCGATCGGGTCGCCGGACCGCGTCCAGTGTGTGCCGCCGGTGGCCTCGGTCAGCCCGTAGACCACCAGCGCGTCCATGCCGAGCCCACGCTCGCGGTCGAGGATCTTCCGCATGATCTCCACCGGTACCGGGGCGGCTCCGATGGAGCCGGTTCTGAGTGAGCGCAGGTCGTGCTTGGGGAAGGCCGGGTGGCCGAGGAGGGTGATGAACATGGTCGGCACGCCCGAGAAGATGGTCACGCGCTCCGCCTCGATAAGCCGCATGGCCTCGAGCGGATCGAAGACTTCCATCAGGACCTGGGTCGAGCCCACGAGGCAGTTGGCGGCGATGCCACCCATGGAGCCGAAGATGTGGAAGTAGGGCAC
>DASYUM010000280.1:0-12757 GCA_036001225.1 Candidatus Methylomirabilota bacterium
GGCGCGCCACCGCCCGGCCCCCCGCCGCCCTTCCCGGCATCGCCGCCGCTCCCGCCCTTTCCATCCCCGCTGTCCTTCGCGAGCGCCGCGAACACGCCGACTGGCGAATCGAGCCGATCGAGGAGCGGCGCGACGGCCACAACGAGGGCGAGGAAGATGAGCGCCAGGCCCAAACGGATGTCCCTCATGGTGGTGTCTCCCGGAAGCCTGCGGGGGCCCAACGGAGGCACAGGCCCGCGAAGCGTCCGGCTCCTATGAGCAACCACCGTGCCACGGCCTGAACCCCCTCAGCGGACGATGATCGGCAGTCCTCCGGCGGGCTCACGGCCATGAGCCAGGGTGGACGGGCGGGCATCTGCCCCGCGGCGGGCATTTCAGCGGCCGTCGGCGGGAGGTGTGAGCCGGTACTTTTCGATCCGGTACCGGAGGGTTTCCTTGGTCAACCCCAGAAGGTCGGCGGCGCGTGACCTGTTCCAGCTGGTGTGGGTCAGCGCCTTCTCGATGAGGGCGCGCTCGACCGCCTCCAAGTTGATGGCTCCTCGCCCGAAATCGACCTGAACCGGGCCATCCGTGCCGACGGCGACAGGCGCAGGCCGGCCACTGCGGAGGCCGAGGTCCTCCGCCTCGAGGACGCGTGCCGGGTTGAGGAGCGCCGCGCGCTCCACGACGTGGGCCAGCTCGCGGACGTTCCCGGGCCAGCCATACGCCCGAAGCGCCTGCAGCGCACCGGAATCAAGCCGTACTTCGCCGAGCCCGTAGCGGTCCCGGCAGTCGGCCAGGAAGTGCTCGGCCAGTAGTCGGACGTCGTCGCCCCGCTCTCGCAGCGGTGGAAGATCCACGGTGAGCACGCGCAGGCGGTAGAGGAGATCCTGGCGGAAGCTGCCGTCGCGGGCGGCGGTCTCCAGGTCGCGATTGGTCGCCGCGAGGATCCGCACGTCAACCCGCCGCGTCGTGAGTGCGCCGAGCCGCCGGACAGCGCGGTCTTCGATGACGCGCAGCAGCTTGGCCTGCAGCGCGAGGTCGAGCAGGCAGATCTCGTCGAGCAGGAGGGTACCGGCCTCGGCGGCCTCGAAGAGGCCCGGCTTGCTCGCGCGGGCGTCGGTATAGGCCCCCTTCTCGAACCCGAACAGCTCGCCCTCCAGGAGCGCGACCGGGATCGCCGCGCAGTTGATCTCGACGAAGGGGCCGTCGGCGCGCGGCCCGGCGGCGTGGATCGCGCGCGCCGCCAACTCCTTGCCGCTGCCGGTCTCGCCGGTGAGGAGCACCGTGGGGCCGGCCTCCCCCAGCCGGTCGGCCCGCGCGACCTGGAGGATCCGCTGGCGAACCGCCTCTATCGCCGGGGAGGCGCCGAGCAGGCTCTCCACCGGGGCGGCGTGCCCGGCTCGGTGACGGAGGTAGGCGAGCTCGCCGCGCACCCGCTGGCTCTCCCAGGCGCGCTGGATGACGACGCCCAGCTCCTCGAGGTCGAGCGGCTTGGTGAGGTAATCCACCGCCCCCGCCTTCATCGCGGCCACGGCGGTGGCCACGCTGGAGTAGGCGGTCATCAAGATCACCTGGGTCTCCGGCCGGTCGCGACGGATCGCTTCCAATAGCGCCAACCCGTCCATGCCGGGCAGCTGGAGGTCCACCAAGGCGACGTCAGGTGCGACCTCCGCCAGCGCGGCGAGCGCTCCCTCGCCCGATGGAAATGTGCGGACCGCCAGCCCCTGCCGGGTGAGATACGCCTCGATCGCGCTGCTGAGAGCGGCGTCGTCCTCGACGATCGCGACGCCGGCAGGCAGCTCAGGCCTCCTCGCGGGGCAGGGTGATGATCGCGCGGGTGCCGCGGCCCGGCTCGCTCTCCAGCGCGAGCCGGCCACCGGCGCCTTCCAGGAGCTTCCGGGCCAGCGCGAGGCCGAGCCCGGTACCGCCGGCCTTGGTCGTGAAGAAGGGTTCGAAGGCTCGAGCCAGCATCGCGGCGGACATGCCAGGGCCGGTGTCCTCGATGGCCAGCTCGAGCTCGCCGGCACCTCCCGGCGCCGGCCGACTGACCACCTGCAGCACGCCGCCGTCCGGCATCGCCTCCAGCGCGTTGTTGACGAGGCAGAGGAAGGCCTCCTCGAAACGTGCCGGATCGACGCCCACCTTCGGGAGTTCCCCGGAAACCGCGACGTCGAGCCGGATCCCACGTGCTTCCGCGCGGCGGCGTAACGGCTCCAGGGCGCTGGCCACCGCGGCGTCGAGGGCGGTCGGGACGCGGCGCTGCTCCACCGGACGGCCGTATCGGAGGAGCGCCCGCATGCGTTCGGCCAGCCGGTCGGTCTCGGCGATGACCTGGCGGAGGCGCTCACCGGCCGGTCCCGGGGACGTGTCGAGGAGCGCGACCTGCGCCAGCCCGCGGATGGCGGCCAGCGGGTTGCCGAGGCCATGGGCGACCGCGGCGGTGATCTCGCCGAAGGCAGCCAGGCGCTCGGCCGCGACGAGTTGTTGCTGGACCGCGCGCAGTTCAGCGTTGGTCCGCGCCAGTTCGTCGGCGCGCTGGGTCAGGGCGGCGTGCTGGGCTCGCAGGGCTCGGGAGGCGCGCCAGACGATTCCGTAGAGCGCGGCGTAAAGGGCCACACCCGAGAGCAGGGCAAGCGCCCACAGGGTGACTCGGGCCTGGCGCACCGTGGCCAGGACCCGGCCGGGATCGAGCGACGTCTCGATCACCCCCGCCACCCGCCCCTCGCCGGGGAAGGTGATCGGCACGTACAGCTCGACACGCGGGGGCGCCTCGCCGCGACCGGGCTCGAAGCGCACGCTGGTCTCACCGGCCAGGGCCTTGCCGAGCCAGCCCTGGGGCGAGGGCGGAGGATCGCCGCGCTCGGCGTCGGTCCAGAACACACCGCCCCGACCGTCGTACACGACGAGCCGCAGGACCTCGGGCAGCATGCGAAGCTGCCGGGCCAGCTCCTCGAACCGGTCGGCGGCTTCGTCGGACGGCCGCCCGGGCGGCTGACCCGACCCGGCGAGCGGGGACCGGAAATCGCCGGGCCGGAGGTGGAAGCGGGCGGCGGTACGGACGAGAGCGGCCGTGGACCCCCACTCGCGGTCGAGGATCCCGCGCTCGACGAAGTAGCCGAGCGCGACGCCGAAGAGGAAGGTGCTGGCGCCGATCGTGAGCAGGCTGAGCACGACGAACTGCCGGGTCGGCGACGACAGGAGGGTCGCGCCGCCCTGGCGCGGCCGCGGCGGCGGGGGTGGGGCGACAGGGACCGGCCAGGAAGCGGGCGTCACGCTCACGTTGCTATCGTACCGCCGCCGGCCCCCAACGTCATCCGTCGTGACCCGCGCTTGCCTTGCTCGGCTGGCGCGTGCTACAAGAGCCACGCGGGACGGAAATGCCTCACGTGGTTGGGCTCGCGCCTGCGGAGGTCCGGGCGTCATCGTGACCCGTCCGCTCGTCCGGACGGTCGTCCTGCTCGCCCTCCTCGGCGGGATCGCCTACGGCCTCTGGCTCTACGTCTACTCGCGCCATCGCGTCTGGACCGACGACGCCAACGTGGAAGGTTCGGTGGTCGTGGTGAGCGCCCGGGTGCCGGGTCCCGTCGTCCAGGTGCTCGTCCGCGACAACCAGGAGGTCCGCGAAAGCCAGGTTCTCCTCGCGATCGACCCGCGGGACTACGAGATCCGGGTCGAGCAGGCGCGGGCCGCGCTCGCGATGGCGGTCGCCAGCGAGCGGGCCGCGCGGACCGAGGTGCCGCTGACCCGTGATACCGCGGCCAGCCGCATCGCGCAGACGCGGGCCGCGGTGGACGCCGCCCGGGTCGCCGTGGAGGTAAGTCGGGCCCAGGTCGCGGAGGTGCGGGCGCGCGTGGAGGGCCGCCGCTCGGCGGTGGCCGCTGCCCAGGCCGACGCCGCCGTTGCCGAGGCGTCGCTCGACAAAGCCCGGCGCGATCTCGAACGGATGGCCCGGCTCGTCGCCCAGGGCCTGGTGTCGGTTCAGGAGCACGAGACGGCGCAGACCACGGATCGGGCCGCCGGCGCGACACAGGAAGCGGCGCGGCGGCGCCTGGCCCAGGCCGAGCGCGAGACCGAGCAAGCCGCGGCCGAGGTCCGCACCCGGGAGCTGGCAGTCCAGCAGGCGGAACGGCGAGTGGGGGAGGCCGAGGCGCTGTTGGCCGAGGCCGAGTCCCAGCGGGCACAGGTGCCGATGAAGGAGGCGGCCGCCGGGCGGGCGACGGCCAATGTCGAGCAGGCCCGGGCCGACCTGGCGGCCGCCGAGCTACAGCTCACCAAGACGAAGGTCCGGGCTCCGGTGGACGGCGTGGTCTCGAAGAAGACGGTCGAGCTGGGCCAGCTCGTCCAGCCCGGCCAGCCGCTGCTGGCCCTGGTGCCCCTCCACGGGGTCTGGATCGTCGCCAACTTCAAGGAGACCCAGGTCGCCCGGCTCCGCCCCGGGCAGCGGGCCACGATCAAGGTGGACACGTTCCCTGACCGGGTCTTCTCGGGAAGCGTCGAGTCGATCAGCGCCGGGACCGGCTCGCGGTTCAGTCTCCTGCCGCCCGAGAACGCGACTGGCAACTGGGTCAAGGTGGTGCAGCGGGTACCGGTCAAGGTCGCGCTCGACGGCTATCACGCCAACCCGCACATCCTCCGGCCCGGGATGTCGGCCACGGTTACGATCGACCTGCGGTGACTTCCCTCCGGGTCGAGACCCGTCGCCCCGGGGGTCCGGGACCGCAGTCCACCTAGCGATGACCGCCTCGGCCGCGGCCCTTCCGCGGACGGTCACCATCGACCCGCGGTGACTCAGGCCGACCTCGCGGGCCCGGCGCCCGTCGATCCCGACCCGCTTCGGCGCTGGGCCATCACCGTGGCGGTGATGCTGGTCGCCACCATGCAGATCCTCGACACCACGGTGACCAACGTCGCGCTCCCCCACATGCAGGGCAGCCTCTCGGCCTCGGTTGACGAGATCACCTGGGTCTTCACCTCGTTCCTGGCCGCCAACGCCGTCGTGCTCCCGGCTACCGGCTGGCTGGTCGCGCTGCTCGGGCGGCGCCGTTTCTTCATGGTGGCGACACTGACCTTCATCGGCAGCTCGCTCGCGGCCGGGATCGCCCCCAGCCTGGAGGTGCTGGTCGCCGCCCGCGTGGTCCAGGGCGTCGGCGGCGGGCCCCTGCTCCCTCTTTCCCAGGCGATCCTCATGGAGATCTTCCCGTTCCGCCAGCGCGGGACCGCCATGGCCATCTGGGGCGTCGGTGTCATGTTCGCGCCGATCTTCGGTCCGACGCTCGGCGGCTGGATTACCGACAACTACTCCTGGCGCTGGATCTTCTACCTCAACCTGCCGATCGGGGCCGGGGCGCTCCTGCTGGCCTGGCTCTTCCTGCCCGAACCGCAGGAGCGACCGGCCGCCGTCACCCGCGTGGACGGCGTTGGGCTCGCGCTGATGGTGCTGGGGGTCGGCGCCGTCCAGGTCGCCCTCGACCGGGGGAACCGGCTGGACTGGTTCGACTCGTCGTGGATCACCACGCTGGTCGTGGTCGGGAGCGTGGCGCTGGTGGCCTTCCTGGCCCGCGAGCTGACCGCGGCGGAGCCGATCGTGGATCTCCGGGTGCTCGCCCACCGGAACTTCGCGATCGGCACCCTGCTCATTTCGATCATGGGGTTTGGCCTCTACTCGAGCCTCGTGCTGCTGACGTTCTATCTCGAGCAGCTTCTCCACTACGACGCGCTCACCGCCGGCTACGTCCTGTCGCCGGGCGGGCTCGGCTCGGTCATTTCGCTGGCCCTCGCCGGTCGGCTCGTGAACCGGACCGACCCGCGCTGGCTGGTCTCGGCGGGGGCGGCCATCATCGCCTACTCGCTCTACCTCATGGCGTCGCTGAACCTGGCCGTCGACTTCTGGACCGTGCTGTGGTCGCGTTTCGTCCAGGGGATCGGAATGGGTCTGGTCTTCGTCCCGCTGACCACCATGAGCCTGGCCGCCGTTCCCGCGCCCCGGATGGCGACGGCCACCGGCGTCTTCAACGTGGTGCGGAACCTGGGCGGGAGTGGTGGGATCGCCTTCCTGACCACGTTGCTCGCTCGTCAGACCCAGACCCACCAGGCCGGCCTGGTCGCGCGAGTGACCCAGTGGGACGGGGCGACGACCGAACGGCTCGGTCTCCTGGAGCGGGCTTACGCCGCGGGCGGGGCCGACGACTTCACCGCCCGACAGCAGGCCCTGCGGCGGCTGTACGAGCAGCTCCAGGACCAGGCGGCGATGAAGGCGTTCCTGGACGATTTCTGGATCCTCACGGGAGTCTTCGTGCTCTTCGTGCCGCTGGTGTGGTGCATGCGACGACCCGTGGAGCCGGCGCCGGAGCCGGCCGACGTGCTCCAGGCGGTCGAGACTGGCTGAAGACGCGTGGCGGAACCGCCCTCCCCACTCGCTCGTGCGCGGATCGGCTCCCCTCCTCCCGGCGGTCTCGACTGACGGCGCGCCGGATGGCAGCGCTGCCGCGCTTCGGTCGAGCCCACGACGCCTGGCCTGGCATCACCATCAGCGGGATCGTGGTGGTGGCGGCCGCGGTGCTGGCCGACGCGTTCGGCGACCCGCCGCGGGGCGGAGCTCGCCTCGGGATCGGCCTGGTCCTCGGCGTCGTCCTGATCGCGCTCGGCTATCTGCTCCGGTACTGGGAACGACGCCAACCGTGAACGCCGGCCCGTGGAGGACGACGGCATGCGCTATGACCTGGTCCTGAAGGGCGGGCATCTCCTCGACCCGGCGGTGGGGCTCGACGGGCGTCGGGACGTCGCCTTCGCAGCCGGTCGGGTGGCCGCCGTGGACGGCGAGATCCCCCGCGATGCCGCCCGGACGGTGGTGGGCATCGCGGGGGCCTACGTGGCACCGGGCCTGATCGACCTCCACGCCCACGCCTTCATCGCCGGGCACGACCTCGGGATCGAAACCGACGCCGTCTGCGCGGCCACCGGTGTGACGACGCTGTGCGACGCCGGGAGCACCGGGGCCGCCAACTTCGCCGGCCTGCGCGAGTTCGTGATGGCCCGCGCCGAGACGCGGGTCCTCGCCTTCCTCCACGTCGCCGCCATCGGACTCAGCCACCTCGGGATCGGCGAGCACTGCTTCCTCGACTATTCCGATCCCGACCTGGCTGCCGGGGTCGCCCGTGAGCACCCTGGCGTCATCCTGGGGATCAAGGTCCGGGAGCAGGTAGAGGTCGTCGGGGCTCACGGCCTGGAACCTCTCCGCCGGGGGCGGCGGGCGGCGGAGGCCGCCGGGGTACCGCTGATCGTCCACGTCAACAACCCGCCGGCGGAGTACAGCGACGTCCTGGCCCTGCTCCGGCCCGGCGACATCGTGAGTCACTTCTTCCACGGCCGGGGATCGGGGATCCTCGACAACAGCGGGCGGATCAAAGCCGCCGTCCACGAGGCACGCCGGCGGGGAATCGTCTTCGACGTGGCTCACGGGCGGAATCACGTGAACTTCCCCGTGGTTCGCCGGGCCTTCGAGGAAGGGTTCTACCCCGACACGATCTCGTCGGACCTGACCCGGCCCGGGCGGGCCGGCGTGGTCAAGGATCTGCCCACGACGCTTTCGAAGTTCCTGAGCCTGGGGATGCCCCTCGGCGACGTCGTCCGGGCGGCTACCGCGACGCCGGCCCGGGCCATCGGCCGGGCGGGCGAGCTCGGCACGCTCCAGGTCGGCGCGGCGGGCGACGCCGCGGTCTTCGCCATCGACGACGGGCGCTTCGCTTACGAGGATGCCGATGGCAACGTACTGGAGGGCGCCCGGCGGTGGAGCCCGCGCCTCACCGTCCGCGCCGGCCGTGTCTGGTGGCGAGCCCCGGGGAGCTAGCCTAGGAGCCTAGAGGGAGCCGCGCCCCCAGAAGATCCACAGGATGACGAGACCGAGGACGACCCGGTAGACGACGAAGACGGTCAGCGTCCGGCGCTGCAGGTAGCGGATCAGGAACCAGACTGCGAGAAGCCCGGCCACGAAGGACGCGAGGAGGCCCACCTCGAGCGCGGTCACCTCCGCCGCGCCGAGGCCGGCACGGACGAGGCCCACCGTCTTCAGGAGTCCGGCCCCGGCGGTGATGGGCAGGCCGAGGAGGAACGCGAAGCGGGCCGCCGTCGGGCGGTCGAGGCTGCTGGCGAGCCCGGCGGTCAGCGTGATCCCCGAGCGCGAGGTGCCGGGGACCAAGGCCAGGATCTGGGCGCAGCCGATGGCAAGACCGCGCAGGATCCCGACTTCGCGTAGCTGACGCACTCGGGCGCCGGCCGCCTGGCGATCAGCCCACCCCAGGACCAAACCCCAGCCGATCGTGGTGACCGCGACCACCAGCGCCGAACGGAACCGCGTCTCGATGGCGTGCTCGAAGAGGATGCCGGCCACCGCCGCTGGAACCGTGCCGACCGCGAGGGCGGCGATGAGCCGGACATCGGCGCCGGACCCCTTCGCGCTTCCCGCGGCCATCCGCCAGAGCTCGGGCGCGAAGTAGCAGAGGAGGGCGAGGGCGGTGCCGAGGTGGACCGCCGCATCGAAGGCGAGGCCCTGATCCGGCCAGCCCAGCAGGGCGGGGACGAGGATCAGGTGACCAGAGGAGGAGATCGGCAAGAACTCGGTCAGGCCCTGGACGATCCCCAGCACGAGGGCATGGAGCGGGTTCACGCGGGATGCGGCGTCGAGCAGCCGGGCTCGACGCTAGGCGGGGCCGGACCCAGACCCGAGCAGTCCCTGGACGCCGGCTCGAGGACGACGGGATGCGACGGTCATCGGTCCGGCCCTAGCCGATGACGTCTTCGCCGCCGTCCACGCCCAGCACGTTGCCGGTCATCCAGTACGTGTTGGAGTGGGCAAAGGTGACGATGGCGCGGGCCACGTCGGCCGGCGTGGTCAGCCGGCCGACGGGGTTGCGGGCCAGCGCAGCCGCCTTGATCTTGTCGGCCCCGGGGATCTTCTGCAGGGCGGGGGTGTCGGTGACGCCGGCCCGCACGGCGTTCACCGTGATCCCGCGCGGAGCCAGCTCCATGGCGAGCTGACGCACGTGGGACTCGAGGGCGGCCTTGGCTCCCGAGACCGGCCCGTAGTTCGGCAGCACCCGCGTGCCGCCCCCGCTGGTCATCGCCAGAACCCGTCCTCCCTCGCCCATCAGGCCGCGGACGACGACGTCCTGGGCCCAGTACACCAGGGAGTGGGCCATGACGTCGAGCGTCATGTCCATCTGGTCCTTGGAGACCGCTTCTTTGATCGGCTCGGCGATGAACGGCTTGAGGGTGCCGAAGGCCAGGGAGTGGAGCAGTACCCGGAGGCGGCCCGTGTCCCCCCGCGCCTCCAGGTGCTTTTGCATGGCGTCCAGCACCTCGGTCCGGCGATCGGGATCGGCGGCGTTGACGTTGAAGAACAGGGCTTCCCGCCCCAGCCGGCGGATCTCGCCCGCGATGCGCTCGGCGTTGGGAAGCGTGGCTTTGCGATCGAGGTGGACGCCGACGATGGACATGCCGGCCTCGGCGAGCGCGAGCGACGTCGCTTCCCCGAAGCCGGACGACGCGCCCAGGATCAGCGCCCAGCCGGACAGACGAATCGGCGGATCGGCGTTCATGCGATGGGCTATTCTACCCCACGGTTGGCGGGGGTGACAACGCGACGGCGGCGTCCGCGGCTTGCTCGGCTCCGTGACGTCTCGGTACAATCAGCGAGACGGATTCAGAGCATGCCCCACACGGCCGGCATCATCCTCATCGGGAACGAGCTCCTCTCCGGCAAGGTTGTGGACGTCAACGCCGCCTACCTCTGCCGCCAGTTCCGGGAGCTGGGGGTTGACGTCCGCAAGGTGTCCGTCATTCCCGACGAGGTGGACTTGATCGCTCGTGAGGTGCGCGAATTTCATCAGGCCTACACCTGGGTCTTCACCTCGGGTGGTGTGGGGCCGACCCACGACGACGTCACCATCGAGGGCGTCGCCCGCGGGCTGGGGGTCGGGGTCGTCCGTCATCCGGTGCTGGTGACACGGCTCGAGGAGCTCTACCGGGACCGGCTCAACGACGCCCGTCTCAAGATGGCCGAGGTCCCCGAGGGTGCCGAGCTGCTGGCCATGGACTCGCTGATCGTGCCAGTCCTGCTCATGGAGAACATCTTCATCTTCCCGGGAGTGCCGGAAATCTTCCGCCGGAAGTTCGACGCCATCAAAGAGCGCTTCCGTGAGCGTCCCTTCCTCCTCCGGAACGTCTACGTGAGCATCGGGGAGGGAACGCTGGCCGACCACCTGAACGCGATGCTCCGAGAGTTCCCCGCCCTGCTCTGCGGCTCCTATCCCGAGTTCTCCAACCCGGAGTACAAGGTCCGGGTCACCCTCGAATCCAAGGAGCCGGAGTATCTGGAGGGCGCCCTTCGTTATCTGCTGGGGCGCCTGCCTCTGGAGGCCGTCGTCCGCATCGAGTAGCTCAGGGCCGATACCCGTCGCGCCGGGTCGTCCTCGGGCCTCGCCGACCCTCAACGTATGCGGCATACGCCTCGGGTCGGCTCGGTCCTGCGTCCTACCGGCGCTCGGGCCTCGGCCCTGAGCTAGCCTCACCAGCCGGGGATGTGGGCGGCCAGAAACGTCTCCCACGCCTGCCAGTAGCGCTCGCCCCCCACGAGGTAGGTGTCGTTGTGGCGGGCGCCGGGGATCTTCACGAACACCTTCGGGTCGCGGGCGGCGGCGAAGATGGCCCGGCCATGGGCGAAGGGCACGACCTCGTCGGCGTCCCCGTGGAGCACGAGCACCGGCGCCCGTACTTGCCCGATCTGGCCCAGCGTGTCGTAGCGCGTGCGGAACAGGTACCCGACACCGGGCAGGGTGGCGTTCGCCATGGCCCGGACCGAGGTGAAGGGCGTCTCCACGATCAGCACCGCCGGCGGGTCCTCCACCGCCAGCGTGGTTGCCACTCCGGCGCCGAGCGACCGGCCGAAGTAGATGACGGGGTCGGGCGGTGACCGCCGGCGCAGCCAGCCGCGGAAGGCGCGGGCGTCGCGATACGTCCCCAGCTCCGACGGTGTCCCCTCACTCTCGCCGTAGCCGCGGTAGTCGAAGAGGAGGACGCCGATGCCGAGGCGCTCCCGGAGCAGGCGGAGGTTGTCGAGTCGGTGAGAGATGTTGCCGGCGTTGCCGTGGCACCAGAGCAGGGTGACCGCCCGCCGGCCGGGGACGTACCAGGCGTGCAGGTATACCCCGTCCTCGGCGGCCAGGCGGACGTCCTCGAAGGGGAGTCCGTAGTCGGCCGGGGTTGCCTCGAGGCGCCGCGTGGGGTAGTAGATAAAGGACCGCTCCACGGCGCTTCCGCAGCCGGTGAGCAGGCTGAGCGCGCTGGCGAGCAGGACGCGCACCCGGCGATTGTAGCTCCCAACTGGGACACGCGCGCGGGGCCAGCGGGCGGAGGGAGTACCAAAGGGGGATTTCAGTGAAGTTCATGACCACGCTGATCGCCATGCTGGTCGCGGCCGTTTTGCTGGCGCCGGGTCCCGCCACCGCCCTTTGCGCCGTCGAAGGAAAACTGGAGGTGGTCCGGCTCGACCTCGACCAGGCGCTCGCCTTCGTGCTTCAGGTCCGGCCGCCACGGGGTGTGGTGCCGAACGCCTTCCACGTCGAGCGGACGCCCAACGGGGGACTCGGCGACATCCCGGTCCTGATCCAGCTGCTCAACCTGGCCAATCCGGCCAACACGACCGTCCTGGCCGTGGGGGACCTCGCCTCCTGCCCCGACGCCGCCGAGATCGAGCGCGCGCGGGCCGAAAACAAGGCGGTCTACTCGGGCCGTCTCCTACGGGTTTTCGTGAAGTATCGCTGACACCACGGCCCTTCTTTCTTGACATGCTTGCGATGGCGCGCGTAATGTAGCTGTTCTACTGCGAAAGCCGGGGAGGGGCTCGCGTGGCAGTGCGTTCGCGATCCTGGACGATGGAACCCCTCGGGGTCGCGCTTTTCCTCGTCTTGTTCGTGATCTTCGCAGCCCCTCTCAGCCGAACCGCCAGCGCCACGCCGCTCACCAGACCAGAAGTCGTCAAGCTCCTCAAGCGTAACGTCCAGGAGCGGCGCCTCCTCGCCGTCGTGCGCGAGTTGGGGATCGACTTCAAGCTATCGGCCGAGGCCGTGGACGAACTCCGCGCCGCCGGCGCCACCCCGAGCCTCATCGCGGCGCTCCAGGCTCTGGCCTCGGGCGAAGAGCCGCCCGCGGCAGCTCCCGCCGCGCCTCCCCCGGCGGCCGCGGCCGCGGCGCCGGCCTCGATCACGGCGCCGGCGACGCCGGTCACGCCGCCGGCGCCCCCAGCGCCGACGGCTCCGCCGCCGACCGCCGCCGCCCCACCAGCTGCCCCCCCGGCTCCGGTGACGGCGGAAACGGCCGAGGCGCGTGAGGAGAGCCGGCCACCCCACCCGCTGGAGCCTCCGCCGGCGCCCGCGTTACCGCGAGGCGCTGCCGAGACGATGGTCGCGCTGATCCCGGGCCCGCCACCTCCACCGCCGCCGCTGGTGATGGGCGGTGCGGTCCGGGTGCCAGCGACGCCGGAGCCGCGCGCGCCGGCCGCAGCGGCACCGCCGCCGGCGGCGGCCGAGCCCGCCGCCGAGCCTCCGAGCAAATGGGAGGCCGTGCGGCCTCTCCTCGACAAAGCGAAGGTCCTGGCCGCGGACGGCGACGTCCGGGGCGCCCAGACGCTGGTGGTCAGGGCGATGGAGATCGACCCCGGCGAGCCGCAGGTGTGGAAGACCTTCAAGGGGATCGAGCAGGACCTCCTCGCCCGCGCCGAGAC
>DASYUM010000281.1:0-20608 GCA_036001225.1 Candidatus Methylomirabilota bacterium
GCCGCTGGTCGATCATCCGCTGCAGCAGCCGGCGCTCGAGCTCGGTCACCTGCTCCGGGGTCGGGGTCGACTGCTGGTTGTCGCGCAGGTAGAGGGCGATGGCCTCTTGCAGCTCCGAGATCAGAATGACGTCTTCGTTGACGACCGCCACCACGCGGTCGATGACCGCCTGTTCGGGCGGCAGCGCCGGCGTCGCGCCGGGGGGCAGCAGCAGCGATTTCGCCGCCGGGGCCGGCGGGAGGGCCGGCGGCGCCCCCTTGCAGCCGGCCAGCGTCGTCGTCACGGCCAGCCACACTGCCGCCGTCACTCGCCCGGGCTTCATGTCGGGACCTTCAGCAGGAAGGGGAGTCCCAACCACTCCCCCTCCTGGACCTCCCCCGCCTGGGGGTCGACCGACCGCCGCCCCGCCTTCTTCGGATTCGCCCTCACATCAGTTCCTTGAGCAGCTTCATCAATCCCGCCTGAGTCTCCCGCCACGGCGCCGCCGGAACCGTCGCCTCCAGCACGAAGTCGCGCACCAGTCGGACCCGCTTCCCGTGCCGGCGGAGGAAGGCGAGCAGGCGGTCGGGCGTGAGCGAGCTCGGCGTGGCTCCGCTCGCGAACGTCAGGACTGACCGCCCGCCGCGCACCTCGAGCTTCTCGATCCGCAGCGCCTTGGCCAGGAGCCGCAGGGCGACGACGTCCAGCAGGTGCTCGGCCGCCGTCGGCAGCGGCCCGAAGCGGTCGACCAGCTCCGCCCGCACCTCGGCCAGCTCGGCCTCGCTGCGGAGACCGGCCAGCCGCTTGTAGATCGCCAGGCGCTGGCCGGCCTCGGCCACATAATGCTCGGGCAGGTAGGCCGCCGCGTCCACGGTCACGACCGGGTCCAGCTCCTCCTCGACCGGCTCGCCCCGAAGCTCGCGCACGGCCTCGTCGAGGAGCTTCATGTAGAGGTCGAACCCAACCGCCTCGATCTGCCCGTGCTGCTCGGCGCCCAGCAGGTTGCCGGCCCCCCGGATCTCCAGATCCCGCAGCGCTACCTTGAGGCCAGAGCCCAGCTCCGTCAACTCCTGAATGACGCGCAGTCGCTTGGCGGCGGTCTCGTCCACGCGCCCGTCGGCCGGGATCAGGAGATAGGCGTAGGCCTGGAGCCGATCCCGCCCCACCCGGCCGCGCAGCTGGTAGAGCTGGGCCAGCCCGAAGCGGTCGGCTCGATTGATGATGATCGTGTTCGAGGCCGGGATGTCGAGCCCCGACTCGACGATGGCGGTCGAGACCAGGACGTCGTATTCGCCGGCGACGTACTGCGTCATCGTCCGCTCGAGCGCCGCCTCCGGCAACTGGCCGTGGGCGACCGCGATCCGGGCCCGGGGCACCAGCCGCTGGAGCAGCCGGGTCAGCGCCGGCAGCGACTGGATGCGGTTGTGGACCACGAACACCTGGCCCCCGCGGCTGAGTTCCCGCTCGATGGCGTCCTTGATGACGTGGGAATCGAACCGGCAGACGACGGTGTCCACCGCCAGCCGGTCGGCGGGCGGGGTCTCGATGACCGACAGGTCGCGGATACCCGACAGCGCCATCGAGAGGGTGCGAGGGATGGGGGTGGCGGTGAGGGTGAGAACGTGGACCGTTTTCCGGAGCTGCTTGAGGCGCTCCTTGTGGCTGACGCCGAAGCGGTGCTCCTCATCCACGACGAGGAGGCCGAGGTCCTTGAAGGCGACGTCCTTGGAGAGGAGGCGGTGGGTGCCGATCACGATGTCGACCGTTCCGGCCGCCAGCCCGGCCAGGATCGCCTTCTGGTCCTTCGGCGAGCGGAAGCGCGAGAGCACCTCGACCCGAACCGGATAGGGCGCGAAGCGCTCCCGGAAGGTCGACCAGTGCTGTTGGGCCAGGATGGTCGTCGGCACCAGCATCGCGACCTGGCGGCCGTCGAGGGCGGCCTTGAGCGCGGCTCGCATGGCGACCTCGGTCTTGCCGTACCCGACGTCGCCGCAGACCAGCCGGTCCATGGGCCGGGGCTTCTCGAGGTCGGCCCTGACCTCGGCGATGGCCTCGAGCTGGTCGGGGGTCTCCTCGAACGGGAAGGCGGCCTCGAACTCGTGCTGCCAGGGCGTGTCGGGACCGACGGCGAACCCGCTCAGGACCTGGCGGGCGGCGTAGAGTTGGAGGAGGTCGCCGGCGATCTGGCGGACCGCGGCCCGGACCGATTCCTTGGTCTTCTGCCAGCTCGTCCCCCCGAGCTTGTCGATGCGGGCCGGCCCCTCGCCGCCGCCCACGTACTTCGACACCGCCGCCATGCGCTGGACCGGCAGATAGAGGCGGTCGCTTTCCGCGTAGTCGAGCAGGAGGTAGTCCCCCTCCTGGCCGTCCACGGTCAGCGTCACCAGGCCGGCGTAGCGGCCGATGCCGTGCTCGACGTGGACGACGAGGTCGCCCGACGCGAGGTCGGTGAACGCGGTCAGGCCCGAGCCCCGCTGGTAGGCCGGCCGCCGGCGGCCGGTGCGGCGGCTCCCGAACAGCTCCGTCTCGGTCAGGCAGACCAGCCCGAGGGCCGGGCACTCGAAGCCGGCGTGCGCTCCGCCGACAGCGACCGCGAGCGACTCAGGCGTCAGGAGGGTCGGGATGACCGGCGCCTCCAGCTCGTGGTCGCGCAGGATCTCCTGCAGGCGGGCCGCCGTCTCGGGCTCGCCGGCCAGGAGACGCACGCGGAAGCCTTCCCCCCGCCAGGCGGTGACGCTCGCCGCCAGCCGCCGGAACTGACCCCGGAAGCTCTCGACCGAGCGCGTCTCGAGCCGGAAGGTGGCGGTGGCGCCCGTGACCAGGAGGCCGCACTCCACCCGCGGTCGGCCGGCGATCGCCGCCCCCAGGTCCGGCTCGCCGTCGGCCGGCTCGAGCAGCTGGGGGTCTTCGATCACGCACGGCGCCTCCGCGGGGAGGTAGGTCAGGAGCGTCGCCGGTCCCACCCCGGCCGGGACCATGGGGAGCACGGCGATCGCCGGGAGCGTCTCGATCGAGCGCTGAGTCGTGGGATCGAACGCGCGGATGGACTCCACGTCGTCGCCAAACAGCTCGAGCCGGACCGGCGTCGGCCGGGCCGGGGAGAAGAGGTCCACGATGCCGCCGCGGACGCTCCACTGACCGACCTCGTTCACGGTCTCCACGCGCTCGTAGCCGGCGCCGGCGAGGTGCTCGACGAGCGCCTCCCGGTCGATGGCCTCGCCGACCGCGATGGTGAGGCGCTGCCGGCGGACGCCCTCAGGCTCGGGCAGCGGACCGGTGACGCCGCGGGGCGTGGTGACCAGCCACAGCGACTCGCCGCGGAGGAGCCGCTCGAGGAGGGCGGCCCGTTCGGCCTCCTCCTCGCGGTCGGCGCCTCCCCGCCAGAGGGCGGCATGGGGGGCCGGGAAGGCGACGATCTCGGTCGCGGCCTTGGTCCCGGTGAGCGCGGCGAAGGCCCGGAGGTCGTCCACCGCCCGGGGGACGCCGAGGCCCGGCGGTACGACGACACACGCCGGCCGTCCGGCCGGGAGAATCCCTGCCAGGGCCAGGGCCTTGGCGGAACCCCAGAGCCCCTCGAGGACCACCCGGTCGGCGCCCTGGTAGACGGCCTCGCGCGCGCGCGCGAGGTCGCCCCATTCGAGAAGCGACGGAATGGTTACGGTCAGCACGGAGGATGAAGGCGGCCGGTACGCCGCGGAGGCCGCCGCCATCACCTTCATTCTACTACCAGGTTGCCCTCCCCGCCCGCGGATCCCGGGTCGTTACCGCGGACCCTGGGCGAGATGAAAGGAGAGGTTCTCCAGCTCGATCGAGAGATCCACATTCTGGAGCCGGACGTCCTTCGGCACTTTGAGACGGGCGGGAGCGAAGTTCAGGATGGCGCGGACGCCGGCGGCCACCAGCCGGTCGGCCACCGTCTGCGCCGCGTCGGCCGGCACCGCCACGACGCCGATCTGGATCCCGTGCTGCTTCACGATCCGCGGCAACTCGGCGAGCGGCTGGATGGATAGCCCGTCCACCGAGCGCCCGGCCTTGACGGGGTCGTCGTCCACGATGGCGGCGATGCGGAACCCCTGCCGGGCGAAGCCCCGGTAGTGGAAGAGGGCCGAACCCAGGTTGCCGAACCCGACCAGCACGACTCGCCACTCCCGATCGAGGCCGAGCAGCCGCTGCAGCTCGGCCCGGAGGCTCGCCACATAGTAGCCGATCCCCCGGATCCCGAACTCGCCGAAGTAGGCGAGGTCCTTCCGCACCTGGGCCGAGTGGAGGTGGAAGCGCTCGGCCAGTTCCTGGGAGGAGACGGTCTTCACCCCGTCCTCGTCGAGCTGGGCCAGACAGCGGAGGTAGACGGAGAGACGGCGGACGGTCATCTCGGGAATCTTGGGGATCCGCGACGGGAAGCGCGCCATGCCGAGCGACGGCGGGCCGGCGGGCGACAGGCTGGCCGCCCGCCGGCGGCCGAGTCTATTTGAACGGGTTGGCGAAGAGCAGGATGATCGCGATGACGAGCGTGTAGATCGCGAGCGACTCGATGAGGGCCAGCCCGATGATCATGGCGGTCTGGATCCGGCCGGCGGCCCCCGGCTGGCGCGCCATGCCCTCCAGGGCCGCCGCGATCGCCCGCCCCTGGCCGAGGCCGCAGAGCCCGGCCGCCACCGCCATGCCGATTCCGGCGGCGATCACCGTGAACGGGCCGAGCCAGGACCCGGTCGGGCCCTCGACCGCCGCCTGGGCGGAGGCGACGCCTCCCAAGAGCCCGAAGGCCAGCACCAGCAGCATCAGGACGATTCGCACGACCCTCCTCCTTTCCCGCGCCAAGGCGCGAGGAACTCAGTGGTGGGCGGCCGCCTCGGCGCCGTGAGCCGCGGACCCGTGGCCCGGCTCCGACCCGTGCTCGGCCTCGAGGGCCCCCGCGATGTACATCATCGACAGCATGACGAAGATGAAGGCCTGGAGGAACGCGACCAGGAGCTTCAACGGGAACAGGAAGCCGACGGTAAAGGCGATAGCCGTCAGCGTTCCAAAACTGCCGATCAGCCAGCCCAGCACTCCGGCCACCCCGGAGAGGGCCCAGCCGGCGAGGCCCACCGTCATGAAGAAGAACGCCGAGAGCAGGATGTGGCCCCCCAGCATGTTGCCGAAGAGCCGCATGGTCAAGGACAGCGGCCGGGCCAGGTGGCTGATCACCTCGATCGGGAACATGAGCGGCGCCAGCGCCGGCATCGGCCCCGTGAAGTGCCGGAGATACGGCCAGAAGCGGTGTTTGCGGATCCCGATCCAATGATAGGTGAAGAAGACGACGAGCGCGCAGGCCGCCGTGGTGTTGAGGTTGTCGGTCGGCGCGGTGAAGCCAGGAACCAGGCCGAGCAGGTTGGAGGCGAAGATGTAGAGGCCGAGCGTCGCGATGAGGGGAAGGAAGCGCCGGCCTTCAGGGCCGATCACGTCGTCGATGAGAGTCAGCACGAACTCGAGCGCGGCTTCCATCGCGTTCTGGAGCCCGGTCGGCACCAGCCCCGGCCGCCGGGCCGCGGCCACGCCGACCGCGATCAGGATCGCCATCACCAGCCAGGTGAAGGCGACGTGGTGGGGAATGCCGAAGGTGTTGAAGACCGGCGGCTCGAGGACGCCCATCAGGGCGCCTCCGGCCGCAGGCCTTCGGCGACCACGACCGCCGGCAGCGCGGTCAGCGACAGCAGGAGGCCGACCAGGCCCAGCCGGCCGCCCGCGGCGGCCAGGCCGAGGACGAGACCGACGGCGCCGAAGCGGGCGCCGCTCCCCACCACCCAGAGCGCCCGCCGGAACGGCCCGCCGCCGGCCAACCCCCGGAGGGCCAGCCCGGCCGTCCAGCGGAGCCAGAGGAAGTTGCCGATCGTGACGGCCCCGCCGAACAGCGCCCCGGCGGCCTGATCGGCGCCGGCCAGCCCCCAGCTGGCGCCGGCGACCAGGGCGACGAGCCCCGCCGTCCCCGCGCACACCCGGTACGCCAGCTCGCGATCCAGCTCACGGTCCTCGGTCACGGTCGCGCTCCTCGCCGAACAGACCCGCCGCGCGGAAGAGGTTGACGAAACCCGCCGCAATGCCGAACAGGAGGCCGATCAGCAGGAATACGGGAGAGGTGCCCAGCCACCTGTCCAGGTAGTACCCCCCCACGAGCCCCAACACGGTCGACGCCACCAGCGTGAGCCCCACGCCGCTGAGGACGCCGATCTGCCGGATCCAGCGCCGGTCGGGCGGGGGTTCCCCGGCGGTCATGGGCGAGCCTCCGGAGCCGTCCGAGAGGGGCTTGTGAACAGAAACACTAGCATAGCCCACCGCAGCGGGCAACCCCGGCACCGCCCGGATGGAGCCCGCCGGAACGACCACGCGCTAAGCATTTCCGAACGCCGAGGGTGGATGTTCCGCTCCCGAGCGCCGGCTCTGCCGGCGCAGCGTAAAAGGGGAGCATCGGGTCCCTACACCCCCCAAAAGAAGCTGGGAGCCTGTCGGAGATTCGGCCGCCGACCGTCTGCAGTACCGCCGACCGTCAGGTGGTCCGCTCCGAGCGCGGGCTTTGCCCGCGCAATCTTTGGGTTCGCGCGCCTCGTCGCGCCCCCCAGCCCCGCGACGTCCTGCGGCGCGCCCTTCTTTTCTCCTGGGGAGGCCTCGGAGGGGTGTTCCGACACCCCTCCGAAGTAACTAGCCAAACATGCCGCCCATTCGGGTGCCCGCAATGCGATTGATCCCCGCCAGGCAGAGCGCGGCCACGACGATCAGCACGACGCCCAGCGCCGCCGCCTCGTTCACGCTGCCGGCGATGTAGAAGTTGAAGATGCCGACTGTGATCGTCTCCCAGCCGCCGAGCGAGAGGAAGAGGACCGCCGACGCTTCCTGGAGCGAGGTCATGAACGAGAAAAGCCCGCCGACGAGCACCCCCTTCCAGATGAGGGGCAGCGTGACGTCCCAGAAGCTCCGCAAGCGGGAGGCGCCGACGCTGTCGGCCGCCTCCTCGAGAGAGCGGTGGACGAGCAGGAGCGAGGCGTAGCTCCCCCGGACCGTGTAGGGGAGCCGTCGGATCGCCAGCACCAGGGGCAGGATCAGCCAGAGGCTGGTCAGCGGGATGCCGAGGCCGGGAATGTCGTAGTGGAACGCGCGGATGTAGGCGATCCCGATCGCCGTCCCCGGGATGGCCAGGATGAGCGTGTTCAGGGCATCGAGGGCCTGGTTGCCGGGAAGGCGAGTCCGGGCCAGGAGCCAGGCGATGGGGACCCCGACCGCCACGCAGACGGCCACGGCCAGAAACGAGTAGAGCAGGCTGTTCAGCACGTATTTCGGGGTTTCGACCAGGACCCGCTCGAAGAACTGCACGGTGTAGGCGGTCGGAAACGGGGTCAGCGACCAGCCGCGCCCGAAGGCGGCCAGCGCGACGCCGAGATAGGGGAGGAACGAGAGCAGCATCACCACCGACAGGGCCGCGATGACCAGCGCCTCGACGGGGCCGCGCAGCCGGCGGCGCTCGATCCGCGAATAGGCGAGCGAGGAATAGTCCTTGATCGCCACGTAGTGGCGGGCAGCCAGCAGGAAGACCACGGCCAGCAGGACCAGGAGCGCGGAGATCACGATCCCCATCCGGAACAGCCGCCGGTCCACGAACTGCACGATGTTGAGGTAGGCCTGGGAGGCGAGCAGATCGTGGACCCCCACCACCAGAGGCGTGACGAAGTCGGCGAAGGTCCAGATGAAGACCAGGAGCGCCCCCGCCAGGTAGCCCGGGGTGGTGAGCGGCAGCGTGATGGTCCAGAACTTCCGGAGGCCTCGGGCTCCCACGCTTTCGGCCGCCTCCTCGAGGGCCGGGTCCACCTTGGCCAGCGCGTCCACCACGTTCAGCGTGATCATCGGGAAGAGGTGGAGCGTCTCCACCAGGAGGACCCCGTGGAGACCGTACATGAAGTTGATCGGCCGGAGCATGTCGAGGTAGTCCATCAGCAGGACATTGACCGTTCCCGCCCGCCCCAGGATGAACACGAATCCCAGCACCCCGACCAGGGGCGGCGAGATGATCGGGATCAAGGTGAGGTAGGAGAAGAGGGCCCGGCCCCGGAAGTCGTAGCGGACGAGCAGGAAGGCGATCCCGATGCCGAGGACGGAGGTGGCGGCCACCACGCCCGCCCCCAGCAGCAGCGAGTTCCAGAGCGAGCGGAGGTAGAACCCGTCGGTGAAGAAGGCGTGGAAGTGAGCCAGCGTGAGGGCGCCGGCCTCGTCGGTAACCGCGTCGTAGAAGATCCGGCCGAGAGGATAGAGGAGGAAGACGGCGAGGAACGCCCAGATGAGGAAGACGCCGGCGGCGGAAAGCGCCCACGCCCCCCGCGCCGGGGCAGCGCGCGGCGGCGCCGGCAGGACGAGCGCCGTCTCAGGATTCATCGGGCAGGGCCAGCGTCACCGAGGGCGGGAAGGCGAGCGTCACCTCGGTGCCGAGGGGCAGCGGCTCGTGGTGCCAGGGGTCCCGGATGTCGGCCTTGAGACCAACGCCGCCCACCTCCACGTCGTAGCGGAGCGTGTTCCCGAGGTAGGAGGCGAGCGTGACGCGGCCGCTCACCCGGTTGGGGTGCGCCGCCGCGCCCCCCAGCAGGACGTTCTCCGGCCGGATCGCCAGCACGCACGGCTGGCTGGCCGCGACCGACCCCATCGGGCGGGCCTGCAGCAGGCCCAGGGCGGTGTCCACCACCAGGAGGTCGCCGTCGTGGCCCTTCACGGTGCCAGGGATCAGGTTGTTGGTGCCGACGAAATCGGCCACGAACCGGCTGCGCGGCCGCTCGTAGAGCTCCCGGGGAACGCCGACCTGCAGGACGCGGCCGTCCCGCATCACCGCCACCCGATCGGAGAGCGAGAGCGCCTCCTCCTGATCGTGGGTGACGTAGACGGTGGTGATCCGGAGCTCCCGCTGGAGCTTCCGGATCTCGGCCCGGACCTGGATCCGGATCTTGGCGTCGAGGTTCGACAGCGGCTCGTCGAGCAGGAGGATGTCGGGGTTGAGCACCAGGGCCCGGGCCAGCGCCACCCGCTGCTGCTGGCCGCCCGAGAGCTGACCGGGGTAGCGCGCGTCGAGCCCGCCCAGGTTGACCTTGCGCAGCCCCTCGGCGACGCGGCCCCGCACGTCGGCGGCGGTGAGGCCCCGCAGCTTGAGGCCATAGGCCACGTTCTGGAACACGGTCATGTGCGGCCACAGCGCGTAGTTCTGGAACACCATCCCGATGTTGCGGGCGTAGGGCGGGAGGTCGTTGACCGCGCGCTCGCCGAAGCGGAGCACTCCGCCCTCCGGGCGGTAGAAGCCGGCGACCAGGCGAAGGAGCGTGGTCTTCCCGCAGCCGGACGGGCCGAGCAGCGTGAACAGCTCGCCGTCGGCGATCTCGAGCGAGACCCGGTCCACGGCGACGACGCCGCCGAAGCGCTTGGTCAGCTCGTGGATCGCGATCTTCACCGGCTTCGGCCGCCGCGGCCGGCGGCCAGCTGGCTGGCCACTTCCACCGCCCGACGGAACGCGCCGGGGTCGGCCACGCCGCGGCCGGCGATGTCGTGGGCGGTCCCGTGGGCCGGCGTGGCGAGGACGATGGGCAACCCGCCGCCCACGGTCACGCCCCGCTCGAAGCCGAGCAGCTTCAGCGCGATCTGGGCCTGATCGTGATACAGGGAGACGATCCCGTCCAGCTCGCCGCGGCGGGCCCGGACGAAGATCGTGTCGGCGGGGAACGGGCCGCGAGCGTCGATCCCGTCGGCGCGGGCGGCCTCCACGGCAGGCCGGATGACCGCCGCCTCCTCGGGCCCGAACATCCCGCCCTCGCCCCCGTGAGGGTTGAGGGCGGCCACGCCGATTCGCGGCCGGGCCAGGCCGGCCTGGCGTTGCACCCGGGCGAGCAGGCGAACGGCCTCGAGGATCGCCGGCACGGTCAGGCCGGCCGCGACCCGCGCCAGCCCGATGTGCGAGGTCACCCGGCCGCACCAGAGCTGGTCGACCACGTTGATCTCGCCGAAGCTCCCCGGCGCCGCCTTGCACCACTCGGCGACCAGGTGCAGCTCGTCCGGGTGGGGCGAGCCGGCCTCGTGCATCGCCTGCTTGTTCAGCGGCGCGTAGACCACGCCGGCCACCTGGCCAGCCCGCGCCAGGTCCACCGCGACCTCGAGGCTCTCCAGGGTCGCCTGGCCCGCTCGCGTGTCCACCCGGCCGGGCGGGATCGCATCGGGGTCGGCGTTGGGAACGTCGAGGATCTCGAGCTGCCCGGCCCCGAACCCGCACTGGGCCACGCCGGTGACGGTGACCAGCTCGAGCGGCGCCTTCACCAGGGCCAGGGCCCGCGCCACGACGCGGGCGTCACCGACCGCGACCGGCCGGCAGGCCGCCCGGACGGCGGGATCGGCCCACGTCTTGGCCACCAGCTCGGGCCCGATCCCCGTCGGGTCCCCGATCATGAAGGCCAGCCGCGGCCGGCCGTCGGCGCTCATCGTCGTCGGCTTGCGCTCGCCGGGAAGGGCCCCCGGCGGCTCAGTCGGGCCGGGGGGGAGCTGCGCGCTCCTCCCCCGGACCCCCCCTCCGGGTCTCTCCCGGCTCACACGGAAGGGGCGATTCCTTCACGGGCTTTCAGTACTTCTTCTTCAGCTCGTCCCAGGCGGCCTCGATGTCCTTCCGGTACTTCTCGTTGACCTCCTGGTAGCGCTTCTGGGCGATGTCGTCGTCGTAGTTGCTGGTGATCTCGTGGTCGAAGTAGGAGCGGACGCCGCCGGTGAACTCGACGGCCTTTTCGGCCACTGACCCCGGGGGCCCCTGGACCTTGTATTTGGGCGTGATCGGGAAGAGGCCGCGCTCCATGAAGACCCGCTGGCCGCGCTCGGTCAGCAGGAACTCGATGAAGGCCCGGGCCGCTTTCGGGTGCTTGGCGCCGGCCAGGACGGCCATCGGCTCCGGAGTCACGAAGGCGTTCTTCGGCGCGACGTACTTGATGTCGAACCCGGCCAGCACCTCCTCGAAGGCCATGTAGGAGGGGACGGCGAAGCCGGCCGCGAACTCGCCCTTGGCCACGACGGAGGGCACGTCACGGCTGCGGGCGGTGAAGATGCCGGAATTGGCGGCCAGGCGCTTGAGCCACTCCCAGCCGGCATTCTCGCCCTTGACCTGGAGGACGATCTCGTAGGTCGCGTGGCTCGACGAGGAGCGGGTCGGCGCGCACTGGGCCACGTTACCCTTGAGCTTGGGGTTGAGCAGGTCCTCCCAGTCTTTCGGCTCCGGAGCCCCCAGCCGCTTGATCAGGCGCGGGTGGTAGACGATGCCGTAGGGCTCGAGCGCGGTGCCGATCCAGTAGCCGTGAGGATCCTTGAGGGGAATCGGCTTGGGCTTGCCGATCGAGGCCGGGATGGTCTCGGCCAGTTCCCGGGCGACCTCGTGCTTGACGATCAGCTTCTGCTCGGCCAGCTTCTCGAACAGCGCCGACTCGCCACCCCAGAAGATGTCGGCCTCGGGCCTGCCCTTCCACTCCACGATCCGCCCGTAGGAGACCGGGGTCCCGGCGTACTGGGCGTTCGTCTTCACGGCGACACCCCATCGCTCCTTCGCGTAGTCGGCGAAGGCCTTCAGAGCGGCGTCCACGATGAACTTGGAGACCGGCGTCTGCAGGACCAGCTCGTCCTCGATCGGCGCCTGGGCGAAGGATGGCGCCCCGACGAGAACCAGCAGCAATGCCAGCGCGATGACGGCGACATGCACGGGTGGCCCTCCACTCCGGGTTTGCGCGCCCCGGCCGGCGGGGCCCCCGCCCCGCGACGTCCGGCGGCGCACTCTCTGGGTTTGCGCGCCCCGGCCGGCGGGGCCCCAGCCCCGCGACGTCCGGCGGCGCGCGCCTTGCCAGCGGGTTCGGTGACAAGCACCCTACCATCCCGCCGGGCGGAACGGAACCCCCGAGATCGTCTCGGGGGCGGGGGACCTCGGCGGCCTGGCTCACCCCCGGTCACGCTCCGAACGATCATGCCGTGCGGGAGGCGCCCAGAGCGCGTCTTCGCTACTTCGGCGCCAGCTTTTCTAGTCGCATGTCGTAGACCCTGTTGACACCCTTGGGCTGGAACGAGCCGCGGAGGATTTGCTCGCGATCGAGCTTCAGCACGACGTGCGCGCCGCCCCCCTGACCGGGGGTATAGAACTCGAGGATCACGTCCTTCCCCACCACGCTGACCGGGATCTCCACCGGGCGTAGAGTCCGTCCGGTGATCCCGTATCGTGCCTCGGCAATCCACTTGGCTTGATCCTGGCGAACCGCGGTGATCACAAGCGTGCGGTCGCGATCCCGCGAGGTGCTGACTTGCCCCTCCCAGGTGCCGGGCATCACGTTCGTCACGTCGACCTGGCCGACGGCCAGGCTCACGCTGACGAGGACGAGGCCGATCACGGGGACCAGTGTTCTTCTCATCGCGTTTCCTTCCCGGTCAGGAGTTCATCTGACTAGGTCATCCTTGGCAGCCCAGCCGCGGGCCCGCTCGACAGCCCGCTGCCAGCCGCCGTAGAGGTGCTGCCGGGTGGCGGCCTCCATCGCCGGCGTGAACCGGCGGGCGATCCGGCAGTGGGCGGCTACCGCGTCCAGCGACCGCCAGAGCCCGACGCCGAGACCCGCGAGATAGGCGGCCCCGAGCGCCGTGGTGTCGATCACCTCCGGCCGCTCCACGGTGATGTCCATGATGTCGGACTGGAACTGGCAGAGAAAGTCGTTCCCGGCCCCGAGCCCGTCCACCCGCAGCGCGCGCATCTCGAGGCCGGCCTCTCGAGCCATGATCTCCAGCACGTCGCGGCTCTGGTAGCCGATCGCCTCCAGGGCGGCGCGGGCCAGGTGCGCCCGGGTCGTGCCCCGCGTGAGCCCGACGATCGTGCCGCGCGCGTACATGTCCCAGTAGGGGGCGCCGAGGCCGACGAAGGCGGGCACGAAGTACACACCGCCGGTGTCGGGCACCGAGCCGGCGAGCGTCTCGCTCTCGGCGGCCTCCCGGATGATGCCGAGGCCGTCGCGCAGCCACTGGAGCGCAGCGCCGGCGACGAACACGCTGCCTTCCAGCGCATAGGTCAGGCGGCCGTCGAGCTGCCAGGCGATCGTGGTGAGAAGGCCCTGGCGAGAGGCCACCGGCGCCGACCCGGTATTGAGGAGCGCGAAGCAGCCGGTCCCATAGGTGTTCTTGGCGGCCCCCGGCGCGTGACAGGCCTGGCCGAAGAGTGCGGCCTGTTGATCGCCGGCGATCCCGGCCACCGGAATGCCGGCCGGGAGCACGCCGAGGTCCGCCGTCTCGCCGAACACGCCCGACGACGGCCGCACCGTCGGGAAGACCTCGCGGGGGATGCGGAGGTACCCGGTCAGCTCGGGGTCCCAGTCGAGGCGATGGATGTCCAGGCAGAGTGTCCGCGACGCGTTCGAGGCGTCGGTCGCGTGGACCCGCCCGCCGGTCAGCTTCCAGAGGAGCCAGGCGTCCACGGTCCCGAAGGCCAGGTCGCCGCGCGCGGCGCGGGGGCGAAGACCGGGCTCGGCCTCGAGCAGCCAGGCGATCTTGGTCCCCGAGAAGTAGGCGTCGCAGACGAGGCCGGTACGCTCGCGGACGAGCGGCTCGAGCCCGTCGGCCCGCATTCGCTCGCAAAGCGGCGCCGAGCGCCGGCATTGCCAGACGATGGCCCGGTGGACCGGCCGCCCACTCGCCCGCTCCCAGAGGATGGTCGTCTCGCGCTGGTTGGTGATGCCGATGGCGGCGAGCTCGCGCGGCGCCACGCGGGCGGCGGCCAGGGCCGCCTCGACGGCGGCCAGCTGGGTCTGCCAGATCTCCTCGGGATCGTGCTCGACCCAGCCGGGACGGGGGAAGTACTGAGGCAGCTCCCGGTAGCCACGCGCGCGGACGGCCCCCTCGGCGTCCACGACGAGGGCCGTCGAGCCGGTCGTCCCCTGGTCGAGGGCCAGGACGTACCGGCCGGGCATTCACCGCCCCTCGCGGAGGCGCAACGCCAGGTCCGGGCGATCGGTGATCACGCAGTCGACCCCCGCCGCCAGCGCCGCCCGCAGCTCGTCCGGCTCGTTCACCGTCCAGACCCCGATGGTGAGCCCGGCCGCGCGGGCCGCGGCCACCGCCTCGGACGACAGCAGCGTGCGCTCGAGGCCGAGGTCGTTCACCCGGAGGGCCGCCAGCCGGTCGGCCGCCACGCGGACGCCTCCCAGCCGCTCGGCGCCCCGCCGGCTCAGGAGACCGGTCAGCCGCACGGTCGGCGACAGCGCGCGGAGCCGCTCGAGCGTGGCCCAGTCGAAGGCCATCACCGTGGTGCGCTCGGTCAGGCCGGTCTCCCGCAGCAGGCTCAGCACCGTCTCCTCGATTCCCGGGTACCGCGCCCCGTCCGGCCCCACCTTGATCTCGACCAGCAGGCCGGCCGGGGTCCGCCGGACGAGGTCGAGCACGTCGCGGAGTCGCGGCAGCGCCTCGCCGGACGTTCCCTTCAGGGACACCGCGGCCACCTCCGCCCACGTCCGGTCGCGCACCGAGCCGCGTCCGGACGTGGTCCGCTCGAGCGTGGGGTCGTGGATCACCACCGCCTCGCCGTCCCGGGTGAGGTGGACGTCGAGCTCGAGCAGGTCGGCCCCCAGGGCGAGCGCGCCCCGGAATGCGGTGAGGCTGTTCTCCGGCCACAGGAGCGCGCCGCCCCGGTGGGCGGCGATCAGGGGGCGCGGGGGGCCGGCGGCCGCCGCCGTCATCAGCGTGAGCCCGATCGCCGCGATGCACGCCGCGACGCGCATCTCACGCGGATCCCGGCGCGAATTCCACCAGCTCCTCGGTGTAGCGGTTGGCGTGATCGGTGAAGCGGGCCCAGTAGCGCAGCTCGGGCACGTACCAGTAGGTGTCCAGCGGCTCGCCGCCCTCGCTCAGCCGCTCGATCTTGAGGGCGACGAACCAGCCGGCCAGGAGGTCCACCCGCTCCGCCTGCTTCGCGATCCGCCACTGGTTCGTGTAGTGGCCGTCGGCCCGGCCATCCTCGTAGTCGAACTCCTGCGTCCACGTCTTCCCCGGCCGGAGCGGCCACTCGAAGTACCGCGCGGCGGGCTCGAACCGGTTGAGCGGTTGGCCGCCGACCGTCTGGCGGGCGAGGTGCAGGTCCCGCGTCCAGTAGCGGAGGATCTCCTGGCCGAGCCGCGTCATCCGGACTGTGTAGCCCTCCGGAGTCGCCTCCATCACCTCGTGGGTCACGAAGACGGGGGTGCCCAGGGCCGGGGTTCGCCGGAAGACCCAGCGGTCGCCGACCTTCCACTCCGGACGGATCAGCCGGGCCGCCGGCGGCGCCTCCGGCCCCGCCGCGCAGCCGATCGCCATCAGTGTCAGGAGCACCGCGGGCGCCCAGCCGCGTCGCCGGCGTCTCACTTCTCGGTCTCGATCAAGCCCTTGATGAACCACCGCTGCATGAGCACGACCACCGCCACCGGCGGCAGCATGGCCAGCACGACGGTGGCCATCACCAGGTTCCACTCGGCGGCGGCGTCGCCGGTGGGCGTCATCCGCTTGATCCCCATGACGATGGTGGCCATGCTCTCGTCGGTCGTCATGAGGAGCGGCCACAGGTACTGGTTCCAGCCGTAGATGAAGAGGATCAGGAACAGGGCCGCCACGTTGGTCCGGGACAGGGGGACCAGGATGGAGGCGAAGAAACGGAGCGGCCCGGCGCCGTCGATGCGGGCTGCCTCGGCCAGCTCCTCGGGCACGGTGAGGAAGAACTGCCGGAAGAGAAACGTCGCGGTCGCCGACGCGATCAGCGGCACCGTGAGGCCGAGATAGGAGTTGAGCAGGCCGAGGTCGGCCACCACCTTGAAGGTGGGCATGATCCGGACCTCGACCGGCAGCATCAGGGTCAGGAAGATCGTCCAGAAGCAGGCCATGCGCAGCGGGAACCGGAAGTAGACGATGGCGTAGGCCGACAGGATCGAGATCGCGATCTTGCCCACGGCGATGGCGACGGCCATCACCAGGCTGTTCCAGAGCATGGTGCCGACCCCGGTGCCGGCGGTCACCCGGGCGCCGATCCGCAAGACCCGCGCGTAGTTCTCGACCAGGTGGCTGCCGAACCAGAGGGGAACGCGGCCGAAGAGGTCGGGGGCGGCGTGGGTCGAGGCGACCAGCGTCACCCAGATCGGGAAGGCGACGACGAGAACGCCGAGACCGAGGACGGCGTGGGTGGTCAGGGTGAGTCCTCGCTGCCGTTCGACCATTCAGTAGACCACCCGGTGCTCGATGTAGCGGAACTGGACCACGGTGAGCGCCATGACGATCGCCATCAGGATCACCGACTGGGCGGCCGACCCCCCGAAGTCTAACCCGATGAACCCGTCATTGAACACCTTGTAGACGAGCGTCTCGGTGGCCTTGGCCGGCCCGCCGGCGGTGACGGCGTGGATGATGCCGAAGGTGTCGAAGAAGGCGTAGACGATGTTGACGACGACCAGGAAGAACGTGGTCGGCGACAGGAGCGGAAAGACGATCCGCCAGAAGCGCCGGGCGGGGCCGGCCCCGTCGATGGCGGCGGCCTCGATCACCGCCTTGGGGATCCCCTGGAGGCCGGCCAGGAAGAAGAGGAAGTTATAGCTGATCTGCTTCCAGGCGGCGGCGACGATCACCAGCAGGAGGGCCTGGCCGCCGTTGAGCTGGTAGTTCCAGCCGTAGCCGAGGCCCCGCAGGAGGTAGGCCACGATGCCGACCGTCGGGTGGAAGAGGAAGAGCCACAGCACGCCGGCCACCGCCGGTGCCACCGCGTAGGGCGCGATGAGGATCGTCTTGTAGGCGACCCCGCCCTTGACCACCCGGTCGGCCATGACCGCCAGCAGGAGTGCTGCGCCGAGGGCGAGGGCGGCGGTCGCCAGGCTGAAGAGCACGGTGACCTGGAAGGCGTGGAGGTAGCTCGGATCGGCGAGGAGTCGCTCGAAATTCTCGAACCAGACGAACCGCGTGGAGAGCCCGAACGCGTCCTGCAGGAGGACGGACTGCACGAGGGCCTGGCCGGCCGGCCAGATGAAGAAGACGAGGGTGATGGCGAGCTGCGGCAGCACCAGCAGGTAGGGCAGCACCCGGTGCTGGAAGACGACCCGCTTGTGCATTGAGCCGTCCGGCTAGGAGCGCCCGGCCCGCCGACTCGGGCCTTGTCGGAGTGATCGAGCGCCGCGGACTGACACGGTCGCCAACGGTTGGTGGTCCCGCCCCGAGCGGCGGCTTTTGCCGCCGCAGCCTCGGGGGGGCATCGGGGGGGTGTTCCGACACCCCCCCGAGAGACTATCGGTTGGCGCGCTCGAACTGCCGCAGCAGCTCGTTCCCCCGCTTCACCGCACCGTCGAGCCCCTCCTTGGCCGTCTTCTTCCCCGCCCACACCCCCTCGAGCTCGTCGTCGATGGCGTCGCGGATCTGGACGAAATTGCCGAGCCGGAGGCCTTTGGAGTTGTCGGTGGGCGGCTTGTTGTTGAGCTGGCGGATGGGGATGTCGGTGCCGGGGTTCTTCTCGTAGTAACCCTGCTTCTTGGTGAGCTCGTAGGCGGCCAGCGTGATGGGCAGGTACCCGGTCCGCTGGTGGGACGCCGCCTGGACTTCGGGCGAGGAGACGTAGGTGAAAAACTTCGCCACCCCCTGGTACTCGACCGGCTTGTGGCCGGACAGGACCCACAGGGTGGCCCCGCCGATGATCGAGTTCTGGGGCGCGCCGGCCACGTCGGGCCAGTAGGGCAGCATCCCGATCCCGAACTCGAACTTTCCCTGGGTCGCCTTCACGAAGCCGGCGTAGGCCGCCGAGGAGGCCAGGAACATCCCGCACTCGCCGGTGGCGAACTTCGGATTGGCGTCGCCGCGGCGGCCGCCGTAGTCGAAGAGCTTGGTCTTCTGCCACTCGGCGAGCTGCTGGACGAGCCGGAGGTGGAGCGGGCCGTTGAACAGCAGCTCGGTATCGAGGCCGGCGAAGCCGTTCTGCTTGCTGGCGAAGGGGACGTTGTGCCAGGCCGAGTAGTTCTCGAGCAGGATCCACTGCTGCCACTGCGTCGAGAACCCGCAGGGATAACCGCCGGCCTGGATCTTCTTCGCGTACTCGCCCATCTCGGACCAAGTCCGGGGCGGCTTGGCGGTGTCGAGACCCGCCTTCTTGAAGGCGTCCTTGTTGTAGTAGAGGACAGGCGTGGAGCTGTTGAGCGGCAACGAGAGCATCTTGCCGTCGGCGGTCGTGTAGTAGCCGGTCACCGCCGGCAGGTAGGCCTTGGGATCGAACTTCTCGCCGGCCTCGGCCATGAGCTGGTAGACGGGCTTGATGGCGCCCTTGGCCGCCATCATGGTGGCGGTGCCGACCTCGAAGACCTGCACGATGTGCGGCTGCTGCTTGGCCCGGAAGGCCGCGATGGCTCCCGTCATGACCTCGGTGTAGTTGCCCTTGTACACGGCGTTGACGCGGTACTCGGTCTGAGACTTGTTGAAGCCGGTGGCGAGTTCGTCCACCCACTCGCCGAGCGCGCCGTCCATCGCGTGCCACCACTGGATCTCGGTCGCGGCCTGTGCCCCGGGGGGGCTGATTGCGAGCAGCAACGCCGCGAGCGCACCGACCAGAACGGGCGGGACTCTCATGGCCTGACCTCCCAGTCGTTCGTTAGCGTTAGCCGGGCCATTACTATAGCGCGCTCACTGGCGGAAGCGCAGCCCCTGGCGGACGACGGCGTGGTAGGCGTTCAGCTCGGCCTCGATCCGTCGGGGGCTCCAGCCCAGGAGCGCCCCCATCCGTTGGGCGACGCCGGCCGCGCAATCGAGGCCGAGGCAGGGGCCGGTGCCGATGCCGGTGCGCCGGAGCAGGAAGTCCTGCAGGGAGACGGTCAACTCCGTCTCCACCGCCCAGTGGAGCTGGGCGACGATGTCGGGCGCGCTCTTGCAGAGCCGCTCCGTCCCTCCCGGCAGGCGCCGGGCGAGGTCGAGGACCGCGCTGGCTCGGCGTCCGTAGGTCGCCGTCAGCGCCTCGACCTGGCCCGGCTCCAGCCCCGAGGCGCGCACCGCCTCCGTCACGTCCAACCACGCCCGGACCTCGAGGGCGCCGGCCTCTTCGTCCGAGCCGTCGAGGGCCAGGCGCGCCGTGCGGCTTGCGCCCCCCTTGCCCAGGCGGCGGGCGATCTCATCGCCGACGCGTTGGGCGAGGCTGCGGAAGCAGGTGAGCTTCGTCCCGGTGATGGAGAGGAATCCCTCGTCGGGCCCCTCGGCGATCACGCGGTGCTGGCGGGACACGGCGGAGGCACGCTTGCCGACCTCATAGGTGAGCGGACGGATCCCGGCGTAGGTGTAGACGATGTTCGCCTCGGTCACTCGGGGATCGGGGAGGACGCGCCGGGTCTCGGCGAGCAGGTAGGCCACGTCGTCGGGCGTCGCCCACACCCGGTCGGGGCTGTCGTCGAAATCGGTGTCGGTGGTCCCCACCAGCGAGAAGTCGCGCCAGGGAATCACGAAGACCATCCGGTCGTCGTGAGTCGAGAGATAGACGGCGCGGTCGGTCAGGCGGGGCAGCACGAGGTGGGCCCCCTTGGTCGTCCGCACGAGCCGCGTGCCCTTCTCCCAGATGCCGGCCAGCTCGCGGACCCGATCCACCCAGGGCCCGGTCGCGTTGACGAGCATCCGCCCGGTCACCGTGAGGACGTCGCTGCCGACCAGATCGCGCACCCGGACCGCCCACCCGCCCCCCGGCCGCGGCCGGAACTCCTCGGCCTGGGCGTAGTTGAGCGCGTGAGCGCCGGCGCGCCGGGCGGCGAGCACGTTCTCCAGGCAGAGCCGCTCGGGCGAGAGCAGGAGATCGTCGAAGTAGTAGCCGGCGCCCAGCAGATCCTGGGGGCGGAGGGTCGGCTCCATCGCCAGCGCCTCCGCGCGGCCGAGCGTGCGGTACCGCTCGGTGCGCTTCCCCGGGGTGAGGAGGTCATAGAGGCGGAGGCCGATCCGGACCTTGATGAGGTTGCGGGTGCCGCCCTGGTAGACCGGCACCAGGAAGGGGAGCGGGCGGACCAGGTGGGGCGCCAGCCGGGCCAGCGTCTCGCGCTCCCGAAGCGATTCGCGGACGAGCGCGAAGTCGCGCAGCTCGAGGTAGCGGAGGCCGCCGTGAATCAGCTTGGAGGAGCGCGAGGTGGTGCCGGAGGCGAAGTCGCCCTTCTCGATCAGGACGCAGGAGAGCCCCCGGAGGGCCAGCTCCCGGGCTACCCCGGCACCGGCCATGCCGCCGCCGACGATGATGGCGTCGAAGATCTCGCGCTCGAGCGCGGTGAGACGCGTCATCGTCCGTCAGGGGGGGAGTCCCCGCCACTCCCCCCCTGGACCCCTCTACCGGGGGGCCGACTCTCGTCGGTCACCAGGTCGTCCAAGGATTCGATGACGTGGTCCGGCCGCCAGCGGGCGATGGCCGGGTCGCCGGCCGCCGTGATGCCGGTCAGCACCAGGATCGTCCGGAGGCCCGCCGCCTTGCCCATCGCGATGTCGGTCTCCAGCCGGTCGCCGACGATCGCGCAGTCCGCGGGCGGCAAGCCGAGCCGCTCGAGGGCGACGGCGAGCATGATGGGGGACGGCTTGCCCACGATCGGCTCCACCCGGCAGCCGGTCACCGCCTCGACGGCGGCGA
>DASYUM010000282.1:0-23278 GCA_036001225.1 Candidatus Methylomirabilota bacterium
TGCCGGCCGGCAGTATTTCCTGCCGTTCCGCCCGAACATCCAGGTCACCTACGTGAACCGCGGGCGCTTCCAAGAGGCCGGGGTCGGGCCGCCGGCGACCGCCGAAGAGCTCCGGGCCGTCGCCCGCGCGCTCAAGGCGGCGGGGCGGGGCATGCCGCGCGTCACGCTCGCCCTCGCCGAGGGCGCCGCCGCGGCGGTGACGATCGCGGAGTGGGTGGTGGCCTTCGGCGGCGACCCGCTGGTCCTGAACGACGCCGGGTCGCTGGCCGCCTTCGAGTTCCTGGGCAGTCTCTGGCAGGAGGGCCTTCTCGCCCGGGAGAGCCTCCTCGCCAAGTACGACACCCAGGTCGATTACCTGCAGGGCGAGACCGCCTGGCTGGCTGCCAACTGGCCCTTCACCTCGACGGTCTTCGCGGAACAGGACGTCCTCGACCGCTTCCAGGTCTACGCCGGTTGGCGCGGGCCCGCGCGCGCGGCCCACGTGATCGGCGGCGACGTCCTCGGGATCCCGAAAGGCGTCGGGGGGCGCCGGCGGGACGCCGCCCTCGCGCTGGCGGCGTTCCTCATGTCCCGGGAGGCGCAGCAGCACCTGGTCGAGCGGAACGCCTGGCCCGCGATCCGGGCCGACGCCTACACCACGGTGCCGCCGACGCTGCGGGAGACGTTCGCCGCCATCCAGGCGGCGCTGGCCGACGGTTTCTACCGGCCGACGGTGCCGTACTGGACCGAGGTCAGCGAGGCGATGAACGAGGGTGTCCGCCGGATCGTCGTCCGCGGCGAACCCGCCCGGCCCTTACTGGACGCGCTCCACGCGCGCATCGCGGCCGCCGCCCGGCGGAGCGGCGCCGCCTACCCGCCGCGGCGTTGACTCCGTGAACGATCCGCACCAGCGGCGCGGGCTCCCGGCCGCCTGCCGTCATAACGGCGTCCGGGATCGCGCGCGCGGGCACGCGCCGCTAATGAGGGGGTGGACTCGACGGCGGTGCGCTGGGCGGGATGGGCGCAGGGGTCACGGGCGGCGCCTTTTTGGGGAGGTCATAGAGCCCGGCAAACCTCGGAGCCGCCGACGGCTTCTTGTCTTGGGCCTGGGCCTTCTTCTTTTTCTTCTTCCCCTTGTCCTTCCCTCTGCTCTTGTCCTTCGCCATTGCGGTGTCTCCTTTGTGGCCCGGGTTCACTGACGTACTGCAGCCGCGCGGTCCGGTCGCCACGCGCGATGCTCGGAACTAGACCACGGCCTCCCGAACGCGGGCTCGCAGCGCCTCGATCCGCGGCCGCAGCGCCTCCGCGGTGCCGGTCAAGCGGGCCAGCTCCTCGAAGTCGTTGTAGTGCTCCTCGGCCTCCTTGACCATGGCCAGAAGCTGGCCCTTGCCGCGGCCGGGGGCGTGCGGCGCGATGAAGAGGACCCGCGGCAGCTCGCGCTCCTCCCACCGGAGGGCCAGCTCGAGCGCGCCGGCCTCGCTGAGGTCGGGGCGGCCGGCCTGCGCCTCCAGGGCCGCCAGCGTCTGCTCTTCCTCCGCGAGGTCGGCCGGGTCTGCCGGAACATCGGGCCGGGGTCCGGTCCATCGCCACATGTGGGCCCAGTCCAGGCAGAGCATGAAGATCGTGTGATGGCTCGCCTCGGTGTTCATGCACTCCCGCCACAGGCGGCCGCTCTTCCCGTCCCCGAACCGCTCGGCCAGCGTCCGGTAGAAGTCGATGCCCCGGCGCTCGAGCCCCCGGAACGCCTCCAGCGCGGCCATGATCTCCATGGTGGCCTCCTGCCCGCAGTATAGCCGAGCATCCCCCACCGATGGGGTGCCTTGACACTCCGGAGCCCGGCCGGTAGGGTGGGGGCAACCATGATGGCCCTGGGCGCCGACCACGCCGGCTGGCAGCTCAAAGAAGAGATCAAGGCCTGGCTGCTCACCCGGAACGTCGAGCTGATGGACTTCGGCACCCACTCGCCTGACCCGGTCGATTATCCGGACTACGCGGCCCAGGTTGCCGAGGCCGTGGCCGCCGGCAAGGCCGAGCGCGGCATCCTCGTCTGCGGCACCGGGATCGGGATGGCCATGACCGCCAACAAGGTCCCGGGGGTGCGGGCCGCGTTCTGCCCCGACCTCTTCACCGCGCGCATGAGCCGCGAGCACCACGACGCCAACGTCCTCGCCCTCGGCGGCCGGCTCACCGGCCGCGAGCTGGCCCTCGAGATCGTGGAGATGTGGCTGCGGGCGGAGTTCCAGGGTGGCCGCCACAGCCGCCGGGTCGGCAAGATCGTCGAGCTGGAACACCGGCACGCGAGCCCCCCGGCGGCCGGCCTCGACTCATCCTGATGTCGAACGGTGCCGCCACGCCGCGCCTGTCGCCGCCGCTCCTGACCGGAGCGCTTCGAGCGCGGGCTTTGCCCGCGCCCCCCCACCCAACCCTAAGGGGGGGGAGGTACGGAAGGGGGGCGGAGCCCCCCTCCGGGGTGAGCCGCCGGGTCGGCAAGATCGTCGAGCTGGAACACCGGCACGCGAGCCCCCCGGCGGCCGGCCTCGACTCATCCTGATGCCGAAGGGTGCCGCCACGCCACGTCTGTCCCCGCTACCGCCAGCGCCTGCGCTAGCCATCGCCGGGGAGGGTCCACCATGAAATGCCCGTTCTGCGGTCACACCGAGGATCGGGTCGTCGATTCGCGGGTCGGGCGGGACGGGGAGTTCATCCGGCGGCGGCGCGAGTGCCTGAAGTGTAACCGTCGCTACACGACTTACGAGTACATCGAGGACGTCCTGCCCATGGTCGTCAAGCGCGACGGACGACGCGAGCCGTTCGACCGCGCCAAGCTCCGCAACTCCATCCTCAAGGCCTGCGAGAAGCGCTCGGTCGGCGTCCCGGCGGTGGACAACGTGGTGGGCGACATCGAGGCCAAGCTGCACGATCGGGCCGAGAAGGAGATCTCCAGCCTCGAACTGGGCGAGATGGTGATGGCCCAGCTCCAGCGGCTGGACCAGGTGGCCTACGTGCGCTTCGCCTCCGTGTATCGGCAGTTCAAGGACATCGCGCAGTTCATGGACGAGGTGAAGGGGCTGATCAAGGGGAAGGAAGCCTCCAAGAAGCGACTCAAGGCTCGGACGTAGCGCGGTGATCGCCGTCGTTCCCGACGACTACGACGGCGCCTACGCCGCCAGCCCGCACCTCGATCACCTCCGCCGCCGCGGCGAGGTCCGGGTCCACACCGAACGACCGCGTGACGACGCCGAGCTACACGGCCGTCTCGCCCCCGCCACCATTCTGATCCCGATCCGCGAGCGGACGCCGATCACCGCCGCCCGGCTGGCGGCGATGCCGGCGCTCCGGCTCATCTCCATGACCGGCACCGGCGTCGCGAGCGTGGACGTGAAGGCGGCGACGGCCCGGGGTGTCCTCGTCACGAACACGCCGGCGATGTCGGTCCCGGCGGTGGCGGAGCTGGCCTTCGGCCTGGCCATCGCCCTCCTCCGCCGCATCCCCGCCGTGGACGCCGGGATCCGCCACGGCCAGTGGCCCCAGGCAATCGGTCGGGAGCTCTCGGGCAAGCGGCTCGGCGTCGTCGGCTTCGGCGAGATCGGCCGTCGGGTGGCGGCGATCGGCCAGGCGTTCGGCATGGACGTCGTCGCCTGGAGCCGGAGCCTGACCGAGGTGGCCGCGCGCGACGCCGGCTTCCGGGCCCTTCCGCTGGCCGACCTGATGGCGACCGCGGACGTCGTCTCGATCCACCTGCGATTGACGCCGGAAAGCCGGGGACTTGTGAGCGGGGGCTTGATTGCCCGCATGAAGCCGGAGGCGGTGCTCGTCAACACGGCGCGCGCCGCGGTCGTGGACGAGGAGGCGCTCTACGCCGCCCTCGCGGCCGGCCGGATCGCCGGCGCCGGGCTCGACGTCTTCGGCGAGGAGCCGCTGCCGCCCGGGCACCGGTGGGCCAAGCTCGACAACGTCGTCCTCACGTCGCACCGGGGCTGGACCACCCACGAGACGCTCGACCGCTTCATGGCCGGCGCCGTGGACAACGCCCTCGCCTTCCTGGACGGCGCCCCCCGCAATGCCGTCAACCCGGAGGTTCTGCCCGCCTGACGGCGGCCGATTCGGCTCGGCGGGGCTTCCGGGTCGCCAGCACCACCCCGGCGATGACGATCAGGGCGCCCACCACGTGGACCCACGTCACCGGCTCGTCGAGGAACAGCCACGACAGCGCGATGACCTCGAACGGGATCAGGTTCACGGTGAGGGAGGCGACCGCCGCCGACACCACCCGGATCCCCCAGTAGAACCAGACGTGGGAGAGCGTGACCAGCGACGCCGCGTAGAGGACGGCGAGGACGGTGCCGACCCGCATGCCGGGCAGCGTCGTCCACGGCCGCTCGATCAGGGCGAGGGGAACCAGGAAGAGCGTGGAGATCAGGTAGGAGCCGGTCGTCACCACCGTCGGCGCGAACCGGCGTGAGACCTGACGGGCGTAGACGGAGTAGACCGCCCAGAACGCCTGGCCGAGCAGGATGAAGAAGTCGCCGGGGTACAGGTCGAGGTCGAGGAGCGCTCGCACCGACCCCCGGGTCACGGTCAGGACCACCCCGGCCGTGGAGAGGACGATCCCCGCCACGTTGACCGGCGACAGCCGCTCGCGCAGCCAGGTGGCCGAGAGGATGGCCACCCAGATGGGACCGGCGGCGCCGACAATGGCCGCGTTCACCGCCAGCGTCCGGGCCAACCCGTAGTACCAGAGCGTCGTGCTCGTCACCAGGCCGGTGAGGGCGAGGACGGCGAAGACCCGGAGATCGTCGCCGCTCACCGCCGGCCACGTCGGGTAGCTGAGGCGGACATACCAGAGCAGCACCACCGAGGCCAGCAAGGCCCGGAGGGCGGTCAGGGTGAGCGGCCCCATGACCTGAAGGGCCAGCTTGCCGGCCATGAAGTTGCCGGCCCAGATGAGGCTGATCAGGAGGAGGAGCGCATGAGCTTCGTGTTCACGCAGCTCGCGCTCGGCTGGCGTGGCCATGGTGTCGGGCGACCCCGCGGGCTCGAGTCACAAAGGCGCGGAGGCCCCGGCTCAGCGGGGCCTCCGAGGTCCTACGGACTGACCTCGCGCTACTTCTTCTTCTTGCCCCCCTTCTTCTTCGCCACTCGCCGGTCACCCCCTTTCGTCGGCTGCCGCCGCGGCCCGCGGCGTGCGCGGCCCGCGACCTTGCGGCGAAAGGTAGGGCAGGCCCCGCCGGCTGTCAAGCGAAAAATGCAACGGGCAGGGTGACGATCGGATCGTCGCCCCCACATCTTGTGGTGACTGGCCCTCGCCGGGGCGGGGGCGCCGCCGCCCCGTTGACAGGGCGGGAACGGGGATGCTACGGTGAGCGCCGCGCCCCTTCGATCACCGACGTCAGCTCGCACTCACGCTCTTACGGAGGCCGGGATGAAGCGCCAGATCAAGAAGATCGTGTTCGTGGAACCGAAGTCCACGCACCTGCACGTGTACAGTCGCGTCTGCATCCCGCGCCTGGGCTCGGTATTGCTCGGCACGATCATGCGCGACCGGGGCTACGACGTGCGCGTGTACATCGAGGACATCGCCCCGGTGGACATGGCCGAGGTAATGAGCGCCGACTTCGTGGGGATCTCCACGCTCACCTCGACCGCCCCCCAGTCCTACCGGCTGGCCGACAAGGTGCGGGCGGCCGGGATCCCGGTGGCCATCGGCGGCACCCACGTGAGCTTCCTGCCCCACGAGGGTCTCCAGCACGGCGACTTCGTGGTCCGAGGGGAAGGCGAGGCCGCCTTCCAGGAGCTGGTCGATGCCGTCCAGGTCGGCACCGGCTTCGAGAAGGTCCAGAACCTCTCCTACCTGGCCGACGGCCAGCCGGTCCACGTCCCCGAGCGCCCGAAGATCCCGAACCTCGACGTCAACCCCGTGCCCGACTACCGGCTGATCCAGGGCTGGAAGCCCGGTGGCGTGGTCTCCGTCGCCACCTCTCGCGGCTGTCCGTTCTCCTGCACGTTCTGCTCGGTGCCGGGGATGTACGGGCACGCCTTCCGCACCCACTCCATCGACCGCGTGCTCGAAGAGCTGAAGCACCACCGGGACGCGAGCTACATCTTCTTCGCCGACGACATTTTCACGGCCAACAAGAAGCGCGTGAAGGAGCTGCTCACCCGGATGATCAAGGAAGGCCTCACGCCGGAGTGGGGGGCCCAGGTCCGGACCGAGACGGTGGACGATCCCGAGCTGCTGCAGCTCATGCGAGATTCGGGCTGCTTCAACGTCTACGTCGGCTTCGAGTCGATCAACCCCCGCACGCTGAAGCTCTTCCAGAAGAAGCAGGACCTCGACAAGATCAACCGGGCCATCGACCGCTTCCACGGGAACAACATCCGGATCCACGGCATGTTCGTGGTCGGCTCCGACGAGGACGACCTGGAGACGATCTACGCGACGGCCGACTTCGCCAAGAAGCGCAACCTCGACTCGGTCCAGTTCATGATCCTGACCCCCATCCCCGGCTCGCCCGACTGGGACACCCTCTACGACAAGGGCCGGCAGTACGTGTTCAACACGGACTGGGAGGTCTACGACGGGCATCACGTCGTCCACCACCCCCGGCGGATCTCGCCCTACGAGCTGCAGATCGCCGCCATCCGAGCCACGGCCAAGTTCTACTCCTGGCCCCAGATCATCCGGAGCGCCTTCCGGTCGGATCAGAAGGACAAGTACTACGCGATGATCCGGTACTGGGGCAAGCGGATGATCAAGGACTGGTGGAAGCAGAACGGCGAGTACGTCGAGCGCCTGAAGCGCGAGCTGTACTCCGAGGTCCGACGGCTCCGGCCCTCGGACTGGCGGCGAGTGGGCGTTCCCGAGGCCTTCATGAAGGACAAGGTGGGGAGCCTTCTCAAGACCTTCCTGTCCGAGCTGGGGGTGGAGGTGGTCCCCCTGACCGACGGGATGCCGGTCGCGAGCTGGCGGCCGAGCTTCGACGCCCTGGTGATGCCGCACTTCACCGGACTGTCGAAGCGGGTGGCCAAGGGACGCGAGGAGCTGGCCCAGCGGCTCCAGGCCCTCCAGGCCGAGATCCACGCTCAGATGGACAAGCTCCCCGAGATCCCGTTCCCGCTCGGCGACGAGCCGGGTCCCCTCTACGAGCCGTTCGCGAAGATCGGCCTCCTCTTCACCTCCAACCTGGAGCGGGTCCGCCAGGCCTACCGGAAGGCGGGGGCGATGGAGGGGTTCTGGGAGCCGGTGGAAGCCTAGACCCCTCGGATACGGCGCCTCACAGGGAGCGCGCGAACTCCCGATTCAGCGGCACGCCCTGCCGGCAGAGGGGGCAGTCCTTCGGCTCGTAGGTCGGAAAGTCCCGCCGGACGAGGCTGAAGACCTTCGTCGGCAACTGGACTTTGGAGTTCCGTTGCCAGAGGCATCCGATCCCGACCACGCTCCCGCCCTTCTCCTCCACGAGCTGGTTCAACAGCTTGAGTGTCTCGCCGGTGGTGATCAGGTCCTCCACGATGAGGACCTTGGAGCCGGGCGTGATGAACCGCTCGAACTCTTCGACCAGCCGGACCCGGCGCTGAGGTCCGGTCACGCCCTTGGTCGCGTAGACGAGGAGCGGGCGACCGGGCAGCACCCGCGCCACGCAGTGGGCCAGGATCAGGGCGCCCAGCCCGGTCGAGAGCACCAAGTCGGCCGGCCAGGGGGCGAAGTGCTTGGCGATCACCGCCCCCAGGCCTTCGGTGAACGACGGCTCGGTGGTGACCAGGGACTTGTCGATGTACTCGGGGGCGTGGTGGCCGGAGGGGAGCAGGAAGTGGTCGTTGGCCCGGTAGGCGCCGGTGCGGCGGAGGATCTCGAGGTGGATCTTCTCGCGGACTTCCGCGTCGGCCAGCACCGGGCGCGCGGCGGCCGGCGGCGCCGTCGGTTTATCGCGGGGCGGCATCGAAGTTCGGCCTGGGCACGGTGATGGCTCCCGGACGGACGGCTCCATCCTTGCCCGCCCCCCCGGGCTTGTCAACCGCGTCGCTGCCGAACTGCGCGACGTGGCTTGCTTGACGCCCATTCCGGCCAATGGCTAGACTGGCCCTGTGAGACTCCTTGCCGTGGAGACCTCCACGCTGACGGGGGCCGTGGCGCTCGTGGCGGGGGACACGGTCGTCGCCGACCATCGCCTCAACATCGCCCTCACCCACTCCGAGCGGCTGCTGGGCGCGGTGGACCATCTGCTCACCCTCGCCGGCTGGCGGCTCGCCGAGGTCGAGACGCTCGCCGTCGCGGTGGGGCCGGGCTCGTTCACCGGCCTCCGGATCGGTGTCAGTACCATGAAGAGCCTGGCCTTCGCGACCGGGATCCCGCTGGTGGGCATCCCGACCCTGGACGCCCTGGCCTGGAGCCTGCCCTTCGCCGCCCACCCGATCTGCCCGATCCTGGACGCCAAGAAGGGCGAGGTCTACACGGCGCTCTACCGCACCGACGCCGGGCGGCTCGAGCGCCGGTGGGAGTACCAGGCGCTGGCTCCGGCCGCGCTCGGTGAGGCGCTCGGGCGCGAGGTCGGGGGGCCGGTGATCTTCGTGGGCGACGCGGTCGCCTCCTGCGGCGCCGTCCTCCGCGGGATCATGGGGGGCGACGCCCGGCTGGCCCCGCCCGGCCACCGGCTGCCCTCGGCCGTGAGCGTGGCCGAGCTGGCGCGGGCTGCGCGGGAGCGCGGCGAGCAGGCCGACCCGGCGTCCCTCGTCCCCATCTACGTCCGACGGTCGGAGGCCGAGCTTGGCCGGGAGCGTCAGCGTGTCGGGCATCCGCATTGAGCCGATGCGGGTCCAGGATCTCGATGAGGTGCTCGCCATCGAGCGGGCGTCGTTTCCTCATCCCTGGTCGCGGCAGGCCTTCCTCTACGAGCTCCGGGAGAACCGCGTCGCCCGCCTGTGGGTGGGTCGCGAGCCGGCGCCCGCCAGCGCGATCGTCGGCTACCTCTGTCTTTGGTTCATTGCCGACGAGATCCACGTGACCAACCTCGCGGTCCACCCCGCCCACCGGCAGCACGGCGTCGGCCGGCATCTGCTAGGGACGCTGCTCGAGCTGTACCGGCAGCAGGGTGCGCTCCGGGCCGCGCTGGAGGTGCGGCCGAGCAACCACCCCGCGCGCCGGCTGTACGAGGCGTTCGGCTTCCGCCAGGTCGGGCTCCGCAAGGGTTACTACTTCGATACGGGCGAGGACGCGCTCCTCATGGAAGCGCGGCTGGCGCCGTCCTCGGGAAGCGACGACCCGGGGGACGCCGACCGGCCGCAGGGGGCGACCGTCCGCCGGCCGTAAGGAGCGGGGGCCCCGGCGGGCCGGCCCGGGAACCCACGCGCTACCCCCGGCGTTCTCTGGTTAAGGTTCCGTCTGCGCCCGCGGCCGGCACGCGGCAGGGGATGGTGACCCGCGCGCCGCCTACCACTCAGGGGAGAGTCGAACGCCGAGCATGGCCGCGCGCCGCGGGGGGATACCGGAGACTATCGGGGGGGTCGCGATCCTGGTCGGGTTGCTCCTGCTGCCGTCCGGCGCCGGGGCCCAGACCGAGTTGATCGTGCGGGGGAAATACATCCTGGGGGCGGCGGCAGGCTGCGGCTGCCACACCGAGCCCGGAAAGGCGCAGCCCGGGAAGACCCTCAACGCCGGCGGGCGGCGGTATGACGGGCCCTTCGGGACCGTCTACGCGAGCAACATCACCCCAGACCGGCAGACGGGGATCGGCAACTGGACAGACGAGCAAATCATCGCGGCGATCCGCCTCGGGCGGCGGCAGAACGGCGAGCGCTTGATTCCCGTTCACCCCTATCCGGTCTTCAACGGGATGGCCGAGACCGACCTGCGGGCGCTGGTCGCCTATCTCAGGAGCGTGCCCCCCGTCAACCGGCCCACCCCGGCCAAGCGGATCACCGTGCCGCTGTTCGAGAGCGTGTTCCTGCCGGCCTGGTTGGCGGCGTTCGCGCCCCGGGAGATGCCCCCGCCGGCAGCCCCGACCACCGGCCTGGCCCGGGGCGAGTACCTGGTGCGGGCGGTGAGTCACTGCGGCGAGTGCCACACGCCGCGGGGCATGACCAACGCCACCGACAACTCCCGGTTCCTGGCCGGCAACCCCAAGGGCCCCGACGGCGATCCCGTCCCCAACATCACCCCCGACAAGGACACCGGCCTCACCTGGTCCGAGGAGGAGATCGCCGAGTACCTCGCGACCGGCAACAAGCCGGACGGCGACGTGGCCGGCGGGCTGATGGGCGAAGTCATCCAGGGCTCGGCGGCCGGCTATCGCGACCTGACCAAGGAAGACCGGCTGGCCATCGCGCGGTACCTGAAGACTGTGCCGCCGATCAGGCAGAAAGTCAGCAAGTGAGCCGAGGAACCCCAACCGGCGCGGGACGCGGCCGTCCCGCCCAGAAGGAGGAGGCATGAAACGAGGTAACCTGCGGGTCATCGTCGTCCTCGGCAGCCTCGCGGCACTGGTGGTCGGTGGCTGCGCCACCGGGACGGGAACCACGAAGGCGGAGCCGACCCAGGCGGTGGAGCAGCGCCAGCGGCTGATGAAGCTCCACGGCGCCCTCTGGAAAGACATTCAGGACAAGGCCAAGGCGGGGAACATCGAGGGGATCGAGCCGAGTGCCGAGGCGCTCGCCCTGAACGCGTCGCGCATCCCATCACTCTTCCCGGAAGGGTCCATCACCGAGAAGTCCAAGGCCAAGCCGGAGATCTGGCAGAAGTGGCCCGAGTTCCAGGCGGCGGCGAAGAACCTGGAGACCCAGAGCGAACGGCTCCGGGACGCCTCGAAGGCCAAGAACACGGAGCAGACCCAGGCCCTCGTCCGCGACTTCGGCCGCCAGGCCTGCGGCACCTGCCACACGCCGTTTCGGGTGCCCCCCCGGACCTGAGCCCTCGCCTCGCTCCGCACCTCGCCCGCCGGGGAAGGGCGCCTGGTGACAGGCGCCCTTCGTCGCTTGTTTTGCTATACTCGCCGCACGAGCACCCCGAATCGACCGAGGAGCCGCATCCTGTCTCGCCGACGCCCGTGACCGACCCGACGCCCGTCAACGCGGAGGAGCGCGTCCGCCTGCTGGAGGTCCTCCGGAAGATCCTCCAGTCCATCGGCTCCGTCCGCGACGAATGGGAGATCTTCGAGACCGCCGTTCGAGAGACCGCCCGCCAGCTTCGCTACGACTGGGTGAGCCTGGTGCTCGAAGACCTCGACGAGCGCACCGCCCGCGTGTTCCTCTCCAACCCCCCCGGCGCCCTTCGGGTCGGCGAGGTGGTGGACCGGCGGTCGGCCTTCTGGGAAGCGATGCGGACCGGCCGGCCGTTCGTCCGCGAATCGCTCGACAGCGGCGAGGCGTTGTGGGAAGACCACGCCCTCCGCCAGCTCGGCATCACCGCCTACGCCGCGATTCCGCTCACCGTGCGGGGGAAGACCATCGGGACCCTCAACGTCGGCACCCGGGACGCGGCCGGCCTGTCCGGCAACATGCCGCTGATGATGCTGCTCGGGGAGTTCCTGACCAACGCCGTGCTGGCCGCCCGCCTCATGGGCGAGGTCCAGCAGGGATTGGCTCGCTTGCGGGACAAGATGGCGACCCCGCCCCCGGCCCCGCTCTGATCGTCGCGCCGCCGCCGGGCCGATCCCCGTCGCATCCCGGCGTCCTCGGTCGTCCCGGGGCGGCTCGGTTCTCCGCCCGGCAGGTTTGACAGCCCTGGGGGCCGGTGCCAAAATCCCTCGAAAGTGTCTGGCAGAGTGATCGGGCGCCGCGGATTGACTAATCGCCGACGGTTGGTGTTCCGCTCAGAGCGGCGGCTTTGCCGCCGCAAAGTTCGTGGGGGAGGCTTCGGAGGGGGCCGTCGAGGCCCCCTCCGATGACCTCTGTGGCGGCTTTCGCGGGTGTCCGGATCCTCGACCTCTCCCGGCTCTTGCCGGGGCCGTACTGCTCCCTCCTCTTCGCCGACCTCGGGGCCGAGGTCATCAAGGTCGAGGAGCCGGGGCTCGGGGATTACGCCCGCCAGACGTTGCCCCACTGGGGTGACTCGGGGATCGGCGCCTACTTCCTCCTCCTCAACCGCAACAAGAAGAGCCTGTCCCTCAACCTCAAGACCGAGGGCGGCCGGGCGGTCTTCCGCCGGCTCGTCGCCACCGCCGACGTCCTGCTGGAGAGCTTCCGGCCCGGGGTGATGGACCGGCTGGGCCTCGGGTGGGACGCGCTGCGGCCGATCAACCCGCGGCTGATCTACTGCGCGATCACCGGGTACGGGCAGGACGGTCCCTATCGCGACCTGGTCGGCCACGACATCAACTACATGGGTTACGCGGGCGCGCTCTCGGTGACCGGACCCCGCGACGCCGCCCCGCTGATGCCGGGCGTGCAGGTGGCGGACCTGGGCGGCGGCGCGCTCCTGGCCGCCTTCGGGATCGCGGCCGCCCTCTACCAGCGCCGGGAGTCCGGCCGCGGGCAATTCATCGACGCGGCGATGACCGACGGCGTGGTCTCCTGGCTGGCCGCCTATTTCGGGCCGTTCTTTGCGACCGGCAAGGTGCCCAGCCGGGGCGAGGAGCGGCTGAACGGCGGCTGGAGCTGCTATCAGGTGTTCGAGGCCGCCGACCGGCGCCATGTCACCCTGGGAGCGCTGGAGCCGAAGTTCTGGGCCAACTTCTGCCGGCTGATCGGCCGCGAAGACCTGGTCCCCCACCAGTACGCGGAAGGGGAGGCCCGCGACCGGGTGGAGGCCGAGCTGCGAGCGATTTTCCGGACGAAGCCGCGGGACGAGTGGGTGCGGCTGCTCCAGAGCGAGGACGTCTGCGCCGGCCCCGTCCTCACGCTCGACGAGGCGATCCGCGATCCCCAGCTGGTCCACCGGGGGCTGTTCGGGGAGGTCGTGCATCCGACGCTGGGGGCGCTCCCCCAGCTGGCGTTCCCGGTCAAGCTCTCCGACTCGCCGGGCCGGATGGAAACCGCGCCGCCGGCCCTCGGCGCCGACACCGAGGCGATCCTCGGCGAGCTGGGCTACGACGCCGAGGGGATCGCCGCCCTCCGGCGAGAGGGCGCGGTGTAGGGACGTGGCGCGCGGCCTCGAGCTGGTGGACGGGATGCTCGACGGCGACCGTCTGGCCCTGGCCCGGCTGATCACGCTCGTCGAGAATCGCTCGCCGCTCGTCCCCGAGATCATGCGGCGCATTCACCCGCGCACCGGCCGGGCCTATACGGTGGGCGTCACCGGGCCCCCCGGCGCCGGCAAGAGCACGCTCGTCGATGCCCTCACCGGTCACCTCCGGAAGCGCGAGGCGACCGTCGGCATCGTGGCGGTGGACCCCACCAGCCCCTTCACCGGTGGCGCCGTCCTCGGCGACCGGATCCGGATGCAGACCCATACCCTGGATCCCGGCGTCTTCATCCGGAGCATGGCCACCCGGGGCAGCCTGGGCGGCCTCGCGCGGGCGACCGCGTCGGTGCAGAAGCTGCTCGACGCGTTCGGGGCGGCGTGGATCCTCATCGAGACCGTCGGCGTCGGGCAGACCGAGCTGGACGTCATCAAGCTCGCCGACACGACCGTCGTCGTCCTCGTCCCCGAATCCGGCGACGCCATCCAGACCATGAAGGCCGGGTTGCTGGAGGTGGCCGACATCTTCGTCGTCAACAAGGCCGACCGCGACGGCGCCCGCCCGCTGATGACCGAGCTGCGCTACATGGTCCACCTCCACCGGAGCAGCCAGCAGGCCTCCCGGGAGCTGGACTGGGAGGTCCCGGTCCTCGGCACGGTCGCGGCGACCGGCGAGGGCGTAGAGGAGCTTCTCGGGCAGATCACCGCCCACCGGGCGGCCCTCGAGACGAGCGGCGCCCTCGACCGGCGGCGCCAGGCCCGGCGCGCCCGCGAGCTGCGCGACCTCATCGTGGCCGAGCTGCGGCGCGAGGTGGACGAGGCCCTCGCCGACGGCGGTTCGCTCGGGCCCGTGCTGGCCGAGGTCGAGGCGGGGCGGCTGGATCCCTACACGGCCATCGCGGAAATCCTCGCGCGCGGGCGTCTGTTTCCCAAGGCCCGCTAGGGACGCGGTTCCGACTCCGCCATCCTTGACCGGCGCCAACCCGCGTGGTCTGATACCGGGGTAATGCCGGTGTCCGACGTCCCGTTCCGCGATACCTTCTGGAACGTTCCCGGCTGGACCCAGTTCCTCCTCTATACCCTCTCCATCGTCGCCATCGGCGTCTTTGCCCTCGGCCTCTGGCGGCGCGTCGCGCTCTGGCGGGAAGGGAAGCCGGAGAACCGCTTCGACCGCCGGTCCGAGCGGCTGGGCATGCTCGTCCGCCACGGCGTCCTCCAGGCCCGCACCCTGACCCAGCGCTACCCGGGAGTGATGCACGCCCTGATGTTCTGGGGCTTCGGCGTCCTGTTCCTGGGGACCGTGCTGGCGACGATCGACTACGACATCACGCTGCCGCTCGGCTTCAAGCTGCTGCGCGGCCCCTTCTACCTCCTCTACGAGCTGAGCCTCGATCTGTTCGGCCTCTTCTTCGTCGTCGGTCTGGCCCTCGCGCTGTGGCGGCGCTTCGTCCTCCGGCCGGCCCGGATCGATCCCACGCCGCACTTCGCGGCGATCCTCGCCCTGCTCCTCGTCATCAACGTGACGGGCTTCGTCCTCGAGGCCTGCCGGCTGGCGGTGGTGCGACCGTGGTGGGGGCCGTGGTCGCCGGTCGGCTGGGGACTCGGCCAGGCGTTCCTGGCCCTGGGCCTGACCGAGCCGGCCCTGCGGGGGCTCCACCTCGGGACCTGGATCTTCCACTTCGTGGTCTCCTTCGCGTTCATCGCGTTGATCCCGTACTCGTACTTCATCCACCTGCTGACCACACCGTTGAACATCTACTTCGCCAAGCTCCGGCCGCTGGGCGAGCTCCAGCCCATCCTCAACATCGAAGAGGCCGAGGCGCTCGGCGTCTCGAAGCTGGAGGAATTCTCCTGGAAGCGGCGGCTCGACTTCGACGCCTGCACCATGTGCGGCCGCTGCCAGGCCGCCTGCCCCGCCTATCTGGCCGGCACCCCGCTCAACCCGAAGCAGATCATCCTGAAGCTCCGCGGCCTCATGCACCACCCCGACGGCCGGGCGATCCACGGCGAGACGATCACGGCGACCGAGCTCTGGGCCTGCACGACCTGTAACGCCTGCGTGGAGGCGTGCCCGGCCTTCATCGACATCCTGGATACGATCGTGGACCTCCGCCGCTACCTGGCGCTCTCCGAGGGCGCGCTGCCGACGACCGCGGGGAACAGCCTCCAGAACATGCAGCGGGCGGGGAACCCGTGGGGGCTGGCCGCCGCCGACCGCCTGGCCTGGACGGAGGGGCTCGATGTGGCCCGGCTCCGGGAAGGGGAGGAGGTGGAGTACCTCTACTGGGTGGGTTGCTCCGCCTCCTACGACCGGCGGAACCAGAACATCGCCCGCTCGGTGGTGAAGCTGCTGAAGGCGGCCGGCGTGTCGTTCGCGGTCATGGCCGAGGAGAAGTGCAACGGCGACGCCGCCCGCCGTCTCGGCGAGGAGTACACCTACCAGACGCTGGCCACCGAGAACGTCGAGAACCTCAAGCGCTACCGCTTCCGCAAGGTGGTCACGGCCTGCCCCCACTGCTTCAACACGATCGGCAACGAGTACCGGCAGTTCGGCGGGAGCTTCGAGGTCGTGCACCACTCGGTCCTGATCGCCGACCTCATCCGGCAGGGCCGGCTCCGGCTGACCCGGTCGCGGGAGGAACTGGTCACCTACCACGACTCCTGCTACCTCGGCCGCTTCAACGGGATCTTCGACGCGCCCCGCCAGAGCCTCCGCGCGATCCCCGGCGTCCAGCTCGTGGAGATGGGGCGGAGCCGGAACAAGGGCCTCTGCTGCGGGGGCGGCGGCGGCCACATGTGGATGGAAGTCCGCGGCGAGCGGCGCATCAACGAGATCCGCGTGGAGGAGGCGCTCACGACCCAGGCCAAGATCGTCGGCACCGCCTGCCCGTTCTGCATGGCGATGGTGGATCTCGGCCGGAAGGTGAAGGGCGTGGAGGAGACGCTCCAGGTGAAGGATATCTCCGAGCTGGTCGCCGAGGCGCTCGAGTGAGAGTCCGGACCCCGGCGGCGCCGTTGCTCGGCGTGGTCCTGCTGGTATTGCCGGCGGTGGCCCAGCTCGGGCCCGACGGGACCAACGCCCACGTCATGGCGCGCGCCGCCGACGACACGGCGGCCGAGGCCCACGCCGAAGGCGCCGACCTGCTGAAGCAGCTCGAGACCTTGAAGGCGGAGCGGGGCGAGGTCGAGGGGCTCCCGGCGCTCCAGGAGCAGGCGGCACAGGCGCTCGAGGCCCTGGCGCGCTATCGGAAGCTCGCCCAGGCCAGCGCCAGCGAGACCTTCAAGCTCCTGGCCGACCTCGGCCGGTCGCCGGCCCCGGACGCCATCCGGCGCGAGGTCGTCGAGCAGCGCGCGCTCCTGGCCGCGCACGAGGCCGCCGTGATGGCGGCGCGTGCCCGTGCCGAAGCCGAGCGCTTGCGCGCCCTCGCCGCCGAGGCGCGCGCGCTCACGGCCGCGGCCCCGGCGCCCGGGCCGGCCGCGACCCCGGCGCGGCCGCCCGGCCGGGAGGTGGAGGTGCCGAATCTCGTCGGCGCGCGGCTCGATGCGGCGGCCCGCGATCTCGCGCTGCTCGGGCTCCGGCTCGGGACCACCACGGGGCCGCGCGACGGCTTCGTCGTGAAGCAAGTCCCGGCCGCCGGGAGCCGGGTCGCGCGCCAGTCCGCCGTCAGTGTCACCCTGTCGGCCACCGCCGCCGGGGTCACCACTTCCCCGCCGCGCTGACGGGGGCGCCGGCGTGCGCTTCCACGCCCTGCGCGAGCTGGGCCTGCTCCTCCCGCAGCTGGCGGGGCTGATCACCCGGCTCGTCGGCGACCCCCGGGTGCCCGGACGCGTGAAGGCGGTCCTCGGCGTATCTGCCGTGTACCTGGCGAGTCCGGTGGACCTGATCCCCGACTTCATCCCCGGCCTCGGCTACCTCGACGACCTCGTGGTGGTCGCCATCGTCCTCGATGGGCTGCTGAACTACGTGGACCGCGCGATCGTGCGCGAGCACTGGCCGGGCGACCCGGCGAGCCTCGATCGGGCGGCGGCCGTCGCAGCCCGCGTCGCCGGCTGGGTGCCGCGGCGGTGGAAGGCCCGCGTGTTCGGGCCCGCGGCGCCGAGTCCCACCGCATGAGCGGGCTGGAAGGCATCGAAGCCCGGCTGGCGCTGCCACCGGTCGAGGGGCCGGACAAGGTCGTCCCCCTCGCCGAGCTGGTTCGCGCGCACGTGCGGCCGGGCATGACCCTCCACCTCTCCACCGCTCACGTCCGGGCCAATGCGCCGGTGGCCGAGCTGTGCCGGCAATTCTGGGGAGGCGCGCCCGGCTTCACGCTCGTGGCCCTCGGTCTGACCGGCTGGTGGGCCGCGCTCGTCCATGGCGGCCTGGCGCGCCGCGTGGTCACGTCCTTCTGTGGCGAGAGCTATCCGAGCCCGGCACCGAGCCCGCTGATCGACGCGGCCTGGCGGGCAGGACGGGTCGAGATCCAGAACTGGTCGATCCTCACCCTCCCGCTCCGCCTGCTCGCCGGGGCCATGGGGTTGCCGTTCCTTCCGACCCGCTCGCTCCTCGGCTCGACGATGGAGGAGGCGAACCGGGACGACGTCGTCGCCGCCGACGATCCCTTCGGGACCGGGGAGCGCGTCGCCCTGGTGCGGGCGCTGGTGCCCGACCTCTCGCTGGTCCACGGGCTGGTCGCCGACCGGGCGGGGAACACCCTCCTGCCGGCGCCGGTGGGCGAGGCGGTCTACGGCGCGCTGGCCGCCCGCGAGGGCGCGCTCGTCACCGTCGAGCGCATCGTGCCCACCGACGTGCTCCGCCGGCACGCGGCGCTGGTCCGCCTGCCCGGGGTCTACGTCCGCGCCGTCGCCGAGGCCCCGTTCGGCGGCCACCCCGGCGGCATGATGAGTCCCCTCGACGACGTGCCCGGCTACGCCGAGGACTACGCCTTCGCGCGGGCGCAGCGGGAAGCCTTCACCGACGGTGTGCGCGCCGAGGCGTGGCTCCGCGAATGGGTGCTCGGCTGCCCGACCCCGGCCGACTACGTCGCCCGGCTCGGCCCCACCCGGCCGGACGCGCTGCGGGCCGGCACGGCGCCGGACGCCTGGCGCGCGGAGCTGCGCGCGCTGACGTCGGCCGTGCCGGCCACCGAGGCCTGGACGCATGATGAGATGCTGGCGGTGGCGGCCAGCCGGCAGGTGGCGGCCCGCGTCCGGGCGGCCGGGTTCACCACGCTCCTGGCCGGGATCGGGGTCTCCAACCTCGCCGCCTGGCTGGCCGCCTACGCCCTGAAGGCCGACGGCGTGCCGGTGGAGCTGATGGCCGAGATCGGGATGTTCGGCTACCTGCCGCGCGCCGCCGATCCGTTCATCTTCTCGACCCGCAACCTGCCGACCGCGAAGTCGCTGACCGACATCGTCACCGTGATGGGCCAGCTCATGGGCGGGCGCTGGAACCGCTGCCTGGGTGTCCTGGGGGCGGGGCAGGTGGACCGGAGCGGAAACCTCAACTCCACGCTCCTGCCCGGCCGCCGGTACCTCACCGGCTCCGGCGGCGCCAACGACGTCTGCTCGGCCGCCGCCGAGGTGCTGGTCGCGGCGACGCAGGACCGCGCGCGGTTCGTCGAGAAGGTGCCCTACGTCACCGGACCCGGCCGGGGGGTCCGCACGGTCGTCTCCCAGCTCGGCGTCTTCGAGAAGGTCGAGCCGCACGGGGACCTCGTGCTGACGGCGTATCTCCCGACGGCGGGCGCGTCGGCCGAGGCGGCGGTCGCCGCGATCCGGGCGGCGTGCGGCTTCGAGGTCCGTGTGGCGCCGGCGCTGGCGGCGGAACCGCCGCCCACCCGCGAGGAGTTGGCCCTGCTCCGCGCCTTCGACCCCCGCCGGCAGTTTTGTCGCTGAACGCTACGACGCCCGGAGTCGAGCCCATGAGTGCGCGCGAACGAACCGCGCGTGTGTACCGCGTGGCGGCGTACCTCGTTTTCAACTCCCTGGTCCTCCTGGTCCGACTCGCCCTTTACGGGGGAGCGGAGGTCTGCCCCGGCTGATGGTATGGTGAAGGGACCCGCCATGATCGGCATCACCGGATTCGGCACGCACATCCCGTACTACCGCCTCTCCGGCCAGACGCTGGCGGCCGTGTGGGGCGGGGCGGGCGGCGGCGAGCGCGCGGTGGCCAACCACGACGAGGACAGCCTGACCATGGCGGTCGAGGCGAGCCTGAGTGCGCTGGCCGGCCACGAGCCCGGGCGCCTGGGCGGGGTCGTGCTGGCCACGACGACGCCGCCCTACGCGGAGAAATCATCCGCGGCGATCCTGGCCGCGGTCGTCGACGCGCCCCGCGATCTCTTCGTCGCCGACCTCGGCGGCAGCCTCCGCGCCGGCACCACCGGCTTGCGCCTCGCCCTCGATGCGGTGCGGGCCGGCTCGGCCGGGCAGGTCCTGGTGGCCGCGGCCGACATCCGGAGCGCCCCGCCCGGCGGCGACCTCGAGCCGTTCCTCGGCGACGGCGCCGCTGCCGTCGTGGTCGGCGACGGGGACGGCGTGCTCGCCCGCTTCGAGGGCGCCTACTCCTTGACCCACGAGTTCTCCGACGTCTGGCGGAAGGCCGACGCCCGCTTCCCCGAGCAGGGGGACCTCACCTTCGTGCGGGCCTACGGCTACGAGAAGCTCATCCCGGAAGCGGTGCACGCGCTCCTCGGCCAGCTCGGGCTCAAGCCCCAGGACGTCGCGAAGGTCGCCTGCTACGCGCCCGACGCGCGGCTGGCCCCCGGGATCCTGCGCAGCCTCCGGTTCCCGGACTCGGTGAGCCTGCGGATGCCGCTGCTCGCCGCGATCGGCAACACGGGGGCGGCCGCCCCGTTGTTGGCCCTGGCCGCCGCGCTGGAGGAGGCCCAGCCGGGCGAGCGCGTGCTGGTCGTCGGCTACGGCTCGGGGGCCGATGCGCTCCTCTTCCAGGCCACCGAGCGGCTGGAAGGCTGGGAGCGCGGCCGCGGGGTGACGGCCCAGCTCCGGGCCGGGCGGCCGCTCGCCCACTACGGGAGGTTCCTCCAGTTCCGGCGGCTGGTCGAGAGCGAGGTCATCCGGGCCTTCACCGGCCTGCCGGTGATGCAGCGCGAGGAGCGCCAGGACCTCCGCCTCTACGGCCAGCGGTGCGCGGCCTGCGGCGCCGTTCAGTACCCGCGCCGCCATCTCTGCTGGCGGTGCTCGGGGAAGGACCTCGGCGAGCATCGGCTCTCGCGGCGGGGGCGCGTGTTCACCTTCACCCGGGACCACCTGGTCCCGTCGCCCGATCCGCCGACGGTCATGGTGGCGGCCGATCTCGAGGGCGGCGGCCGCTTCTACACCCAGATGACCGACTGCGACCCCGCGGCCGTGACCTTCGAGATGCCGGTCGAGTTGACCTTCCGCCGCTTCCACGAGGGCGGCGAGCTGGTCAACTACTTCTGGAAGTTTCGCCCGGTGCTAGGCGGTTGATTTGGCTGGCGTTCTCGCACCGGAGTAGTTACACCCCGGGGAGGCCACATAACTCGGCGATCCGGCGGGAGCGCTCGACGGGAGTGACGGCAACGCGCCTTGGCCCCCTGACCCGAGCCGATCCGCAGCGCAGTCTAAACCGGGCCCGGTCGGAGTCTCAGTTGGAGTGGCCGCAATCGGCGGGGCAGGTCACGATTTTACCTGAGCTCCCGGACGAGGCGGTCTGGACTCGTTAGCGCGGACCGACGGGAATCCTGATATACCGATTGTCGGTATGGCGCGGACGGTGACGATCCAAGTGCGGGGGCGGGGCAGGGTGACGCTCCCCGCTCCCTTGAGGGCGAAGTATCGCCTTCGCGAGGGAGACCCGCTGACCCTCGTGGATCTGGACGGCGCGGTCCTCCTCACCCCTCGGTTCCTCGTGGTGCCACGGCTGGCCGCGGAGATGGAGCGTCTCCGACGGGCCCGTAAGCTATCGCTGAAGGATCTTGGCGGGCCGGACCGGGAAGACTGAGTCGGTCTCGGTCTGCCTCGACGCCAGCGTCCTGATCGCCGGCCTCCTGTCCCGCACGGGCGCGAGTCACGCGATCCTGATCCTCGGGGAGATCGGCCTGCTCTCACTCGTGCTCCCCGAGGCGGTCGTCGAGGAAGTCCGGCGCAACCTGTCGGCGAAGCTCCCGGAGGCCGTGCCGCTCTTCGACGAGTTCCTCCGCTCGGTCCCCGTACGAATCTATGAGCCCACAGCCCAGGATCGGGAACGGGCTCGCAATCTTGCCGACGCAAAGGATGTCGCCGTTCTCGCTGCGGCTATCGGCGCTGGCACTCCACTCCTCGTGACCCACAACGTGAGGCACTCTCGGTCGGGGAAGGGGTGCGCGTCGGACGGCCACGCGTGCTCATGGAGGAGGCAGGGGCCTGGATGGCCGACTTCGGGCGATGACATTCGTGCTGCCGGCCAGGCCCACGGAGGGTTCGCTCAATGAGTGATGTCGATCGAATCCTCGGGCAAGCTCTTCGGCTCGGACCCGAGGCGCGGGCCCGCATCGTGGCCGCGCTACTGTCAGCAGCCCGGAATGGCGGCGGCCGTGGCAGAAAGCTCTGCCACGGCCACCATCAAGCGAGCTTCCGAGTAGCCTCCGGCATCAGGTCGGCGTCCGGCCGGTTCAGGTCCGCTGCCAGTGGCCCTCGACCCAGACGGTCCCCTCGGGACGCGTCTCCCAGCGACCCGGCACCCAGACGTAGCCGGCCGGCGGCACGACCCAGCTGCCGGGAACCCAGACATACGTCCGGTCGGCGCTGCGCCACTGGTAATGACCCGGGATCCAGACGTAGTTGGAACCGGGCTGCGCCGTCTGAACCTCGGCCGGCGGGGCCGGCATCGGGGGCGGCGTCAGCGCCGCCGCCGGCGTGGCCTGCCAGCGACTGTCAACCCAGACGCTCCCTTCGGGGCGCGTCTCCCAGTGGCCGGGCACCCAGACCTGGCCGGCGGGCGGCACGGTCCAGTTGCCGGGGACCCAGACGTACGTCCGCTCGGACCTGCGCCACTCGTAGTGGCCCGGAATCCACACGTAGTTGGGGCTGGGCCGCGCCGTCTGAACCTCGGCCGGCGCGGCCGGCATCGGAGGCGGCGTCTGCGTCGCCGACCGTGCGGATGCGCAGCCGGCGACGGCGAGGAGCAACCCCCCGAGAATTGCCACGCGGACATAGCGGTGCGACATAGCTTTAACCTCCGCCGACACGTCGGCGTCTAGACCTCTGCCAACGGGGCGGATATCTGCAAACCAGGTTCCTGCCGCGGGTGGCCCCTGTCGAAACCGCGCGGGGCTGCCGCGGTGGCAAATACCCGGGAGACCGTCGGCGGGGAGACAGCCGAGTTGCGCGCGCACTGGCGACAGATGTCGCCGGTGGCTACGGCGTTCGAACGACACGAGGCGTGTCCCGCGTTGGGCGGTTACGCCGCCTCATCGATTCGCTCAGCGACCGAGGTAGAGACGCCGGATGCGCTCGTCGGTCCGGATCTGCTCGCCCGAGCCTTCGAACCGGTTCAGCCCCAGCTCGAGCACGTAGGCGTAGTCGGAGATCTCGAGGGCCTTGGCCGCGTTCTGCTCGACCATGAGGATCGTCTGCCCGAGGCGTCGCAGGTCTTCGATGATCCGGAAGATCTCCCGGAAGACGAGCGGCGCCAGCCCGAGGGTCGGCTCGTCGAGCAGCATCAGCCGCGGCCGGAGCAGCAGGGCCCGCCCCATCTCCAGCATCTGCTGCTGGCCGCCCGACAGTTCGGCGGCCTTCTTCCGGCGCGCCTCGCGCAGCATCGGGAAGGTGTCGTAGACGCGCTCGACGTCGCGATCGAGCTCCGTCGAGCGCGGCCGGATGTAGGCGCCCAGCCGCAGGTTCTGCTCGACCGTCATCAAGGGGAAGACGTTCCGCCCCTGGGGGACGTACGCGATGCCGCGGCGGAGCAGCGCGGCCGGCGGCTGGTTCGTGATCTCCTCGCCGGCGAAGCGGACGTGTCCCTGCCGGGCCGGCAGGAGTCCGAAGAGCGTCTTGAAGACCGTGGACTTGCCGGCTCCGTTGGGCCCGATGATCGAGACCACCCGCCCGGCCTCGACCCGCAGCGAGACGCCCTTCAGGATCTCCATCCTCCCGTAGCCGGCGTGGAGGTCCTGGACCTCGAGCAGGGCCACGGGGTCAGTCGGGCCGGGGGGGAGCTGCGCGCTCCTCCCCCGGACCCCCCCTCCG
>DASYUM010000283.1:0-10630 GCA_036001225.1 Candidatus Methylomirabilota bacterium
GATCCCTGATGCGAACCCAGCGGGCCAGCTCGTCCAGCGGGCGGCCGGGGCCGAAGACGTCGGCGACGCCGAGCGCTTTCAGCGCCGGGACGTCCTGCGGCGGGATCGCGCCGCCGACCAGGACCGGCGCCCGGACCCCGCGGCGCTCGAGCGCCTGGAAGATCTCGGGCAACAGCTCGTGATGGCTGCCGGACAGGGTGGAGAGGCAGACGAGGTCGGCCGCTTCCTGGAGGGCCGCCTCGGCGATCTCCTCGGGGAACTGGTTGCCCAGGTACACGGTCTCGGCACCGAGCTCGCGCAGCGTACGGACCACGGCGATGGCGCCCCGCCAATGGGAGTCGAGCCCGAGGATCGCGACCAGCGCCTTCATGGGCCCTCGTCGGTCAGGCTTCCGGGCCGAGAACCGAGCAGCCCTAGGACGCAGGGAGGAGGCGGGCCGAGGCGTATGGCGCATACGTTGAGGCCCGCCGACGACCGAGGACGACGGGATGCGACGGTTATCGGCCCGGGACTACGCCAGCGGAAGCGTCCAGGCTCCATAGTAGCCTCGGAAGCGATCGTGGACCTCGCGCAACGTGGCTCCAGCCTCCACCGCGGCCGCCACCGCCGGGAAGGTGTTGACGCCGCGCGCCAGCGCGGCCGCCAGCGCGTCCAGCGCGCCGGCGCAGCGAGCGGCGTCCCGCGTCCCCTTCACCCGCCGGATGCGCTCGGCCTGGTGGGCGGCCGCCGACGGCTGGGTGAAGACCTCGGCCACGGCATCGTCCCCCTCGGTGAAGCAGTTGAGCCCGACGACCTCGAGCCGGTCGTCCTTCACCCCCGCCCGATAGGCCTCGGCCGACGCGGTCAGCCGGGCGTGGACCCAGCCGCTCTCGGTGGCGCGGACGATCCCCCCCTGCCCCTCGATCTCGGCGACCAGCTCCCGCGTCCGCGCTTCCAGCTCGTCGGTGAGCCGCTCGAGGAGATGGGAGCCGCCGAAGGGATCGACCGTCTCGGTCATGCCCGACTCGTGTTGGATGATCTGCTGCGTCCGGAGCGCGAGCCGGGCCGACGCCTCCGTCGGCAAGCCGTAGGCCTCGTCGTGAGCTGACACGTGGAGCGACTGGGCGCCGCCGGCGAGGGCGGCCAGCGCCTGGTAGGCGCCCCGCACGACGTTGTTCACCGGCTGCTGGGCCGTCAGGGTCACCCCCGAGGTCTGGACGTGGAAACGGAGCATCCGGGCCCGGGCGTCGGTCGTTCTGAACTCCTCGGCCAGCATCCGCGACCACAGCCGCCGGGCGGCCCGGTACTTGGCGACTTCTTCGAAGAACGTGCGGTGGGCGGAGAAGAAGAACGACAGGCGCGGCGCGGCCACCTCGGCGGCCAACCCGCGCTGGGCCAGCTCGCGGAGGACGGCGCCGGCGTGGGCGAAGCAGACGGCCAACTCCTCGACGGCGGTGGCGCCCGCTTCCCGGAGGTTGTAGCCGACGAAGGAGACCGGGTTCCAGCGCGGCAGGTGGCGGAGGGCGTGCTCGATGGTGTCGCACTCGAGCCGGAAGGCGCCGACCGGCGAGAGCGCCCGGGGCGCGGTGGTGATCGCGGTCTCCATGAGGAAGTCGTTCTGGCTGGTCCCGCCGAGCCGCTCGGTCGGGATGTCGCGGCCCCGCGCCATCGCCGCGTACATCGCGAGGAGGATGATGGCCATGCCCGGGTTGCAGGTGACCAGGGACACGCTGACGGCGTCCACCGGCACGCCGGCGAAGAGCACCTGCACGTCCTCCAGGCAATCGACGGCGACGCCGCCCTTGCCGGCGTCGGCCCGCGCCTCGGGGTCGTCGGAGTTGTAGCCGCGCAGGGTCGGGTAGTCGAAGGTCAAGGAGAGGCCCGTCGCTCCCTGGGCCAGCAGATAGCGGAGTCGGCGGTTGGTGTCCTCGGGCGTGCCGAAGCCGGCCAGCGGGCGGACCGTCGAGAGCCGGCTCCGGTACATCGTCGGATGCGCGCCGCGGGTATACGGCGGCTCGCCCGGGAAGCCCAGATCACGCAGGTAGTCGCCGGGCGCGGCGGCGGGCGCGGCCAGCGGCGGCAGCGGGAGACCGGAGACGGTCTCGAAGACCGACTGACGCTCGCGGCTTCCGGCGTGGCGCTCGCGGAGCCAGCGCCCGAACTCCCGGGCCACGGCGTCGCGATCGTCGGCGCTCAATCCGGACGTCTCTCCGCTCCCTCGCGGCCGCTCGATTCTCATCGAGCGCCGTGTGTCCCCGCGCCCTTGAACGAGGCGCTCCGAGCGCGGGCTTTGCCCGCGCAACCCCGGGGGAGGTTTCGGAGGGGGGCCCAGCCCCCCTCCGAAAGGTCTAATCCCATTTCCGTTGGTCGTCGATCTTCTTGGCGCCCTCGGGAATGGTGCCGGCCCCGACGACCCGAACCTCGCCCCGGAGCTTCATCACATCGCGGATCGCCGCCACCAGCCCGGCCTCGAACTCAGCGGGATCGGTGCCGGCCGCCGGCTCGACGTGGAAGGTGAGGACATCCTGGTGGTCGTGACGGGTGACCACGACCTGGTAGCGCGCGACCCCGGAAACCCGGGCGGCGACCTCGTCGGCCTGGCGCGGGTGGACGAACATGCCACGGACCTTCGTGACTTCGTCGGCGCGGCCCCGCCAGCCGAGCATGCGGGGCGAGGTCCGCCCGCACGGGCAGGGGGCGTCGGTGACGACGGACAAGTCCCCGGTCGCGAAGCGGAGCATGGGGTAGGTCCGGTGGTTCACCGTGCAGACGATCTCGCCGACCTCCCCCGCCGACAGCGGCGTCCCGGTCTGGGGGTCGCAGATCTCGAAGATGGCGTCCTCGATCAGGTGCATCCCGGCCGCCTCCCGACACTCGTAGGCGACGATCCCGAGGTCGGCGGTCCCGAACGACTGCCGGGTCAGGATGCCGTACTCCTGCTCGAAGCTTCGCCGCAGCGATTCGGGCAGCGCCTCGGCCCCGACCTGGGCGACCTCGAGTGGGAGCCGCAACCCCCGGTCGGCGGCGTGCTTGAGGATCGTCATCAGGAACGATGGGGTGCCGACGTAGCCGGTGGCGCCGAGCTCCACGATCGTCTTGACCTGCACCTCGGTGTTGCCGGGGCCGGTCGGCACCACGGTGCAGCCGAGAAGCGCCAGCCCCCGGTCGATCAGGTGAGCGGCCGGGGTCAGGTGGTAGAGAAACGTGTTCACCACCACGTCGCCGGGGCGGAAGCCACCGGCGAAGCAGGCGGCCTCGGTCCGCCAGGGGCTCCGCTCCCGCCGGTCGAACGGCTCGTAGATCGGACCCGGGGAGACGAAGATCCAGTGGAGGTCCTCGCGCCGGGCCGTGCAGAAGCCGCCGAACGGCGGGTCGGCCCGCTGGAGGTCCGGCATGGCCGCCTTCTTGATCACCGGCAGCCGATCCAGGTCCTCCAGCCTGCGAATGTCGGTGGGCTTCAGACCGGCGGCCTCCATCCGGCGGCGCACGCCGGGGGCGCGGCGATAGGCGTGGGCCATCAGCGCCCGCAGCCAGGTCTCTTGATAGCGACGGCGGGCGCGGAGTCCGAGCGTCTCCCGCTTGCGGTCGTAGTAGCCTCGGAGGCGATCGGCCCGGGTCATGGCGTCGACTTGCGCTCCCGAACGGCGATCATCGCCGCCCGGTGCTCGTCCGAGGTCAGGCAGAGACGGAGGGCGGCCTGCATCTCTTCCCGGAACTCGTCGAAGCCGACGTCGAACGCCTTCGCGGTCAGGCGCTTGCAAGCCAGGGTGCTGCCGACCGGCAGGGCGAGGAACCGCTCCACCGTCTCGGCGAGCGCGCGCTCGAACTCGGCGGCCACCACCACCCGGCTGACGAGCCCGATGGCCTCGGCCCGGGCGGCGGAGATCAGCTCGCCGGTGAGGATCAGCTCCTTGGCCCGTCCCAGGCCGATCAGCCGCGGCAGCCGGTAGGGCGCCATCGAGGGCACCAGGCACTCCTTCACCGCCGGCAGCCCGAGGAGGGCCGCGTCGCTGGCCAGCCGGTAGTCGCAGACGAGCGCCATCTGCAGCCCCCCGCCGATGCAGTGGCCGTTGATGCCGGCGATGGTGAGGCATTCGAGCCGCTCGATGGCCGTCATCGCCGACTCCCAGGCCACGAGGTCCTCGTAGCGGAGCTCGCCCGCCGCCAGCGCATCGAGGTCGAGTCCGGTCGAGAAGGCGCGACCGGCGCCGGTCAGCACCACCACCCGGATCTCGGGCGACTTGCCGAGCCGCTCAGCGGCGGCGTGGAAGGCCTCGGCGAAGGTCCGGTCGCCGGCGTTGAGGACGTGCGGGCGGTCGAAGGTGAGGTAGGCGACGGGCCCGCGGGTCTCGTAGCGAACGGCGGGGGGCTCCATGCCGGCTCCGATCGGGACGATTATAGCAGTCGTCAGCGGGTGCCGGCCGGTGGGCGGGTCGCGCCGAATGCCGGCAGCACGGTTTCCGTGAACGCGGCCAGCGCGTCCCAGTCGTACGGTCCCTCGCGGAGCGCGATGTTGAGCCGCTCGACCCCCGCATCCCGGTAAGCGGCGACCATCTCCATCGTCTGGGGGGGCGTGCCGCGCAGGAACCCGCGGCGGCCGCCGAGGTCGCGCCCCCAGTGCTCGTACATGAGGGCCTCCTGGCGGGCGGCGCCGCGCGCGTCGGCCCCGACGTAGAAGGCGACGTTGGCGCTGCGGCGGATGCTCGCGGGGTCACGGCCTTCCTTGCCACACCACTCGTCGAGGATGCGGCTCTTGGCGAGCCAGGTCGGCGGGTCGAGGTAGGGGGCGTTCCAACCGTCGGCATGGCGGGCGGCGGCGCGGAGCGTCCGCTTCTCGCCCTGCCCACCGATCCAGATGGGGAGCCGCGGCTGGAGAGGCTTCGGGTTGCAGCGCGCGTCGCGGAGCTGGAAGTGGCGACCCTCGAAGTTGGCCACCTTCTGATCGAAGAGGAGCCGCAGCACCTGCGCGTACTCCTCGAGCTGGTCCTCGCGGACGCCGATCGAGGGGAACGGGATGCCGAAGCCCCGGTGCTCGGCGGCGTGCCAGCCGGCGCCCAGCCCGCACTCGACTCGCCCGCCCGCCCGGTGGTCGAGCGTGCAGAGCGACTTGGCGAGCAGCCCCGGGTTCCGGTAGCTGACGCAGAAGACCAGACAGCCGAGCCGCACGCGCCGCGTCTCGCTGGCGGCCGCACCCAGGGCGGCGACCGCCTCGAAGCAGTCCCCGTCGCCCCCGCGGGGCGGCGATTCCTGGAAATGGTCGGAGACCGAGAACCAGTCGAACCCCCGCTCGTCGGCGAAGCGCCACAGGCGAGCCAGCTCCGGCATGGTCCCGCCCAGGTGGCCGACGTGGATGCCAAACGTCATCGGCACGCCCGACCCCTACTGCCCGACGATGTCGGGCTTCATCGGCGCCAGCAACCCGATCAGCTCGTTCTTCTCCTTGGCCGGTACCTTGTTCTTGTCGAGGGCCTTGATCAGGTCCTCGACCGTCGCGTTCCACTCGGCCTCCGTGATCTTCATCTCCCGGTGGGCCGTCTTCATGTCCTTGCCGAGGTACTGGCAGGGGCCGCCCGTCGCCGCGCACACCTGATCGGCCGCATTCGACTTCAGCCGCTCGACGTCGGCCGGCTTCATGTCCTTGAACCGGGCACTGACACGGTTGTCCGCGACCAGGAATGCGACGAAGTCGGCGACCACCTGCGAGATGCCCTCCCGGCCGCCCAGTCGCTGGTAGAGCGTCCGTTCGGTCTTGGCCGGCTCCATGGTGGCACAACCGACCACGATCAGCACGACCGCCAGCAGCAATCTCGTCCTCATGGGACCCTCCCTAGGTCAGCCAGCGTTTCCGTCGCTTGTAGTGCTTGACCGCACGGTACGACTTGCGGCTTCCCATCTCGGTCAGCCCCAAGTAGAACTCCTTGATGTCCGGGTTCTCGCGGAGCGAGGCGGCCGGGCCGTCGAGCACGATGCGCCCGTTTTCCATGACGTAGCCGTGCTCGGCGATGGCCAGCGCGAGGGCGGCGTTCTGCTCCACTAGCAGCACGGTCAGCGCCCGTTCCCGGGTCAGCCGCTGGACGATGCCGAAGATCTCCTCCACCAGCATGGGCGCCAGCCCCAGCGACGGCTCGTCGAGCAGCATGACCCGCGGCTCGCACATGAGCGCCCGGCCGATCACGAGCATCTGCTGCTCGCCGCCGGAGAGGTACCCGGCCCGGATCCCGCGGCGCTCGGCCAGGCGGGGGAAGTATTCGTAGACGCGCTGGATCCCCTCCGCGACCCGCCGCCCCTCCCGCTGGACGTGGGCCCCGGCCACCAAGTTCTCCTCGGTCGTCAGATGCTCGAACACGCGACGCCCCTCGAAGACCTGGACGAGGCCGCGGCGGACGATGGCGTGCGGTGGCAGGCGCTCGAGACGCTCGCCGTCGAGCTCGATGCTCCCCTTGGTCACCTCGCCCCGCTCGGATCGGAGAACGCCGGAGATGGCCTTGAGGGTGGTCGTCTTGCCCGCGCCGTTGGCCCCCAGCAGCGTCGTGATACCCCCCTCGCGCACCGCCAGCGACACCCCCTTGAGGACGAGGATGACGCTGTCGTAGATGACCTCGACGTTGTTCAGGGCGAGCATGGGCTCGTGCGCGGGCGCGGAGACCAGCGGCGCGGCGAATGGGCCGCCGGCCTCCGCCCAGCCGATCGACTAGGAACCTGTCCCCCCCCCGATGAACTAGCTCTTGGCTTCCTTGATGTGCTTGGCCACCACTTCCGGGTAGGCCTTGTACCACTCGGTCATCTTCACGAACTTCCCACCCTTGACCTGCCAGATCTGGACCAGGCCGCCGCCCTCGTGGTCCGTCGGCGTGATCTCGAGCGGCGGCACCAGGCCGCCGAGGGTGAAGCCCTTGATCTTCTCGAAGCCCTTCTTGACGTCGTCGCCGGTGAGCTTGCCGTCGGGCTTGGCCTTCACCGCGTTGCGAATGGCCTCCACGTGGAGGGCCGCGATGAGCACCCCCCGGTTGTAGAAGACGGTCGACGCCATCTCCTTGGGGGGCTCCTTGCCCTCCTTCTTGTACATCTCGCGGATCTCGTTGAGGACCGGGAAGTCCGGGCCCACGCCGGCGAACTGCATGGCGTTGTAGCCCTCGGCGACGGCGAACCCGCCGGCCGCCTCGACGTCGGCTTCGGCCGCGCCCCACACGAACGAGACGACCTTCCGCAGCGGGTAGCCGACCCGCTTGAACTCCTTGATCGACACCGACGGCGACCGCCCGAACAGGTGCGCGATCACGAAGTCGGCGCGGTAGCGCTGGGAAATGTCGAGCGCCTGGGCGCCCATCTCCACCCCCGGCGGCGGCACCGCGAAGGTCTTGAGCTGAAAGCCCTCCTTGGCCGCCAGATCTTCCAGGACCGGGATCGGCTCCCGCCCGGCCGGGTTGTCGAAGAAGAGGAAGGCGATCTTCTTGCCCTTCAACCCGTTGAGCTGGTCCTTGGCGAACTTCACCGCCGCCGCCCCCTGCGACCAGTAGGTGGCGGCGATCGGGAAGAGGTAGGGGTAGCGGATCCCGTCGGCGGCGGCGGCCGCCCCGAAACCGGGCGAGGTACCCGGGATCCGGTCCTCGGTCAGCTTCTGGGTCAAGGCGTAGGTCTGGGGGGTGCCATAGAGGCTGATCAGCACGGCCCCTTCCTTCTTGTGGCGCTCGTAGGCCTCGACGGCGGCCGGCACCTTGTATTCGTGGTCGATCTCGAGGGCCTTCACCTTGTGCCCCTCGACCCCGCCCTTGGCGTTCACCAGCCTGATGTAGTCGTGATAGCCGGGACAGAGGTTGACGCCCACCGTCTGGGTGGCCCCGGTCCGGTCACACTGGAGGCCGATCACGATCTCGTGGCTCGCCATCGCCGGCCCCGCCACGCCGGCCAACCCGATCACGACAACCCCGAGCAGAACCGTTAACTGTCTCATACCGCTCTCCTTTCTCACCGGTCAGTACGCGAATGGCCACACACGGAAATAGTTCCGCACGTTCCGCCACAGCCGGTTCAGCCCCTCCGGCTCCACGATGAGGAACCCGATGATGAGGGCGCCGAAGAGGATGAGGCGGAGGTTGGGGATGATGTTGAGAACGGCTGCCGACGAGAAGATGAGCCCCCCCAGGGCTTCCATCGCGTAGCGGATCAAGATCGGCAGCAGGGTCACGAAGATGGCGCCGAAGATCGATCCCAGCACCGAGCCCAGGCCGCCGATGATGATCATGGCCAGGTAATCGACGGAGGTGACGATCTGGAACTGCTCGTAGTTGGCGATGCCCAGGTAGTAGGTGTAGAGGACGCCGGTCACGCCGGCGTAGAACGACGAGATGGCGAACGCGGTCAGCTTGTAGCGGAAGATGTTGATGCCGATGATCTCGGCCGCCACGTCCTGGTCGCGGATGGCGATGAACGCCCGCCCGACCCCGCTCCGCACCAGGTTCAGGGCGCCCACGGTCGCCAGCACCACGAAGACCAGGAGAAAGAAATACATCCCCCGTTGCCCGGCGATCTCGAAGCCGAACAGCCGCGGCCGGGGAACCTCGATGGAGGCCTGGACGCCGCCGCTGATCCAGGTGACGTGGTTGATGGTCCACTCGATGATCAGCTGACCGGCCAGCGTGGCGATGGCCAGGTACAGGCCCTTGATGCGGAGGGACGGGATGCCGACCACGGCCCCCACCAGGGCCGCCATGAGCCCACCCAGCGGCAGGGCGAGCCAGAACGGGAAGTCCAGACGGGTGGCGAAGTTGGCGGCCGTGTAGGCGCCGACCGACATGAAGGCGCCGTGGCCGATGGAGATCTGCCCCGTGTAGCCGACCAGGATGTTCAGCCCCAAGGCGCCCACCACGGCGATCGAGATCAGATTGATGATCGACAGGTAGTACTCGTGAAGGGCGAAGGGGAGGATGCCGAAGAAGACGACGGCCAGGGCGCCCACCGTCCAGCGGGCGATGGGAAGCGGATACAAGGCCATGTCGGCCTCGTAGGTCGTCTTGAACACCCCGCACTCCCGCGCGATCACGTCACACTCCCAATAGCCGGGCCGAGAACCGAGCAGCCCCAGGACGCAGGGAGGAGGCGCGCCGAGGCGTATGCCGCGCACGCGAGCCACCGGACGCCGCGGGGCTGGGGCCCCGCCGTCCGGGGCGCGCCACCCAAAGTTGAGGCGCGCCGACGACCGAGGACGCCGGGATGCGACGGTTATCGGCCCGGCTACACACGGTCGATGATTTCCTTGCCGAAGATGCCATAGGGCCGCACCATCAGGGCCACGATCATCAAGACGTAGGGGGCGAAGTCCTTCGTCCCGCCGCCGACGAGGGGATCGACGTACCCCGCCGCCACGTTCTCCACGATGCCCACGATCAGCCCGCCCACGATCGCGCCCGGGATGGAGTCCAGGCCGCCCAGGATCACGACCGGGAACACCTTGAACCCCACCAGGGCCAGATGGACGTCCACCCCCAGCAGGTTTCCCCAGATCATGCCGCCGAGGGCCGAGACGATGCCGGTCATCGCCCAGGCCAGGGCGAAGTATCGCTCGACGTCGATTCCCATCGCCATCGCCACCTGCTGGTTGTCGGCCACCGCGCGCATGGCGATCCCCTTCCGGCTCTTGAGGAAGAACCAGCCGAACACGGCCAGGAAGACCAGGCTCACCAGCGCTCCCGCCAACTGGATCGGAGGGATGAACAGGGGACCGACGACGAACGGCTCGTCGCTGATGGGCAGGGTCAGCGACTTGGTCTCGGCGCCCCACAGCAGGGGTCCGATGCCGCGCAGCACGGCGGCCAGCCCGATCGTCGCCATGATGACGGCCACCACCGGCCGGCCGATGAGCGGGCGGAGCACCACCCGCTCCAGCCCGAAGCCGAAGCCGACCATGGTGGCCAGCGCCACCGCCACCGCCAGCCAGAGCGGGGCCCCGTAGGCCCCCAGCATGACCGCCGTCACGAAGCCCGCGAACATGACCAGCTCCCCCTGGGCGAAGTTGATGGCGTCGGTCGCCTTGTAGACGAGGACGAAGCCCAGCGCGATCAGGGCGTACATCAGACCGATGAGGATGCCGTTCGACAGCAGCAGGAGGAGGAACTGCCAGTCAGACATGGGCCGGCAGCGCGGCATCCACGTCCTGGATCCGCACGCGCGAGCGGATGGTGGCCCGGCGGCCGTCCTCGTAGGTCACCGAGGTGGCCACCTCGATGTCGGGCTGCCCGGCGTAGAGGCCCTCGATGAACGCGGCGTACTTCTCGGCGATGACCCGGCGGCGCAGCTTGCGGGTGCGCGTGATCTCCTCGTCGTCGGGATCGAGCTCCTTGTGGAGGAGAACGTACCGCCGGATGCGGGTCGCCGACGGCAGGTCCTGGTTGACCCGCTCGACCTCCTGCTGGACCAGGGCATAGACTTCGGGCTTCTGGGCGAGATCGGTATAGGTCGTGTAGGCGATCTGCCGGCGCTCGGCCCACTTTCCCACCGTCTCCATGTCGATGTTGACCAGCGCTGCCACGAACGGTCGGTCCTGGCCGACCACCACCGCCTCTTTCACGTAGGGGCTGAACTTGAGCTTGTTCTCGAGGAACTGGGGAGCCAGCGTGGTGCCGTCGCTGAGCCGGGTCACGTCCTTGAGCCGGTC
>DASYUM010000284.1:0-14639 GCA_036001225.1 Candidatus Methylomirabilota bacterium
GCAACGAGGGCCGCCCGCTCCTGGCCGGGCTGATCGTCATGGCCGTGCTCCTCATCTTCAACTCGGGGGTCATGTTCGTCCTCGAGCGGGACGCGCAGCCCAAGGCCTTCGCCAGCATCCCCCACGCCATGTGGTGGGCCATCGTGACCATGGGGACGGTCGGGTACGGCGACGTGGTCCCGGTCACCCCGCTCGGCAAGCTCTTCGGGGGGTTCGTGATGATCCTCGGCATCGCGATGTTCGCGGTGCCGGCGGGTATCCTGGCCACCGGGTTCGCGATCGAGCTCCGCAAGCGGGACTTCGTCGTGACCTGGCAGACCGTGGCCAGGGTGCCGCTCTTCGCCGGGCTCGACGCCGCCCGGATCGCCGAGATCGCCCGCCTGCTCAAGCGCGAGGTCGTGCCGGCCAAGTATGCCGTCGTGCGCCGCGGGGAGCCGGCCGATGCGATGTTCTTCATCATGTCGGGCGAGGTGGAGGTCGACGTGCCGCCGACGCCGCGCCGGATGGGCCGCGGGCAGTTCTTCGGCGAGATCGCCCTCCTCCGCGACACGGTGCGGACGGCGACCGTGACGACCCTCAGCGAGTGCGAGCTGCTCTGCCTCGATGTCGCCGACTTCCGCCGGCTCGTCGAGGCGCATCCCGACGTCAAGACCTCCATCACCCAGGTCGCCGAGCAGCGGCTGGCCGCGCTGGGCGCGAGTCCGCCCACGGACGGTGGGGGCGCGGCCGGCTCACCGCCCGCCTCCTGACGCGGCCGGCGGCCCTCCCACCTGGGAGAGGGTCGGCTCCGAAGTCACCCCGCGCGGTCCCAGCCGGGAGCAGATATCGTGTGGCGTTTGGTAGCTCTTCGCGATAAGGTGAGGCTCCTGGAGGGAGTGCAGGAGGAGGAGCCATGATCGGACTGCTCGAGCTCGCGGCGGCAATCCTGCTCACCGCCGCGCTGATCCTGATCCTGAAAGGCCTCTCGCAGTCGGTCGGCAGCGCCCCCCGTCGGGGCTGACGGCGGACCGGCTGGCAGGCGGGGCGCCGCGGCGCCCCGCCGGGGCCCGTTACTTGTCCTTGATCGCCGCCTTCAGCTTGGCCGCCACGTCGGGCGGGATGGTGGCCATCCCGTGGTCCTTCTTGGCGTGTTCGGCGGCCTTGGTCATGACCTCGTTGACGTCCGTCCCCTCGACGACCGCCTTGCACCCGGGCATCAGGTCACCGCAGCGTAGCACCTTCGGCATCGGAGCCTCCTCTCTCAGCGGGAAGCCAGGAACCACCGGCGACGCCCCGAGTCTAGACGATTCCGAGCCGGCCGGGTAGGTTGCCTTGCCCGGTGCCGGGCGGAGCGCCATAATGCCCTCATCGACCGCCTTCCGGAGAGAGGGTGCCATGCGCCAATTCCTGCTTGGATTCGTCGCCGTATTACTCGCGCTGCCGTCCGCCGCGACGGCCGAGGTCGCCGTGCAAGCCTACCCGCTGCCCAACGGCGGCGGTTCTCCGCACGACGTCGCCGTCGGTGCCGACGGCATCGTGTGGTACACGGCCCAGCGGAGCGGCCAGCTCGGCCGGCTCGACCCCGCGACGGGAAAGGTCGAGCTCGTCCCGCTCGGCGCGGGGGCCGCCCCCCACGGCGTGATCATCGGGCCGGACGGCGCGCCGTGGGTCACCGAAGGCGGCACCAACGCAATCGTCCGCGTGGATCCGCGGACCCGCGAGGTGAAGCGCTGGCCTCTGCCCGCCGAGCGGGGTTACGTGAACCTCAATACGGCGACCTTCGACAAGCGCGGCCGCGTCTGGTTCACCGGCCAAAACGGAATCTATGGCCGGCTCGATCCGACCACGGGGGTCGTGCAGGTGTGGGACGCCCCCCGGGGCCGCGGACCCTACGGCATCACGGCGACGCCGGACGGCGCCGTCTACTACGCCTCGCTCGCCGGCAGCCACATCGCGCGCGTCGATCCCGAGACCGGCGCCGCGACCGTCATCGAGCCGCCGACCAGGGACCAGGGGGCACGGCGCGTGTGGTCGGATTCCAAGGGGCAGATCTGGGTGAGCGAGTGGAACGCCGGCAACGTCAGCCGCTACGACCCCAAGACCGGGGAGTGGCGCACCTGGAAGCTGCCCGGCGAGCGGCCGCGCGTCTACGCCGTCTACGTGGACGACCAGGACAAGGTGTGGCTGAGCGACTGGGGCGCCAACGCCATGGTCCGCTTCGACCCCGAGTCGGAGAAGTTCGAAGCGTTTCCCAGCGACCGCCGCGGCGCCAACGTGCGCCAGATCTACGGTCGGTCGCGGGAGGTGTGGGCGCCCGAGTCCGGCGCCGTTCGCCTCGTCGTCTATCGGATGAAGTGACCGGTCGAGCGGCGACGCTGCTCGTCGCGCTCCCGCTGATCCTCTCGTCGCTCTCCGCCGCGCGGGCCGATGCCGTGCGGGGCGCGCGCGTGTTCCAGCGCTGCTACGCCTGCCACTCGGTCGTGCCCGGCGAGGACAAGCTGCCGGGGCCCAACCTGCGCTGCCTGCTCGGCCGGCGCGCCGGCGCGGGGCCGGGCTTCGAGTTCTCCCCCGCCCTGGTCGAGGCAGGCGCCGCGCGCGGACTCGTGTGGACGCGAGCGACCCTCGACCGGTTCCTCGCCGATCCCGAAGGCGTCGTCCCCGGCACGACGATGGCGATGCCGGGTCTCCCCGACCCCGCCGACCGCCGGGACCTGCTCGACTTTCTCGAGACAGCGGGGTCCTGCCGCCCTGGCTAACCGATACGCACCGACAGCATCGAGATCGAGCCGCCCTCGATGCCGTCCATCGGGTACGAGACCGGCTCCCCGCCGGCCGGGCCGATGACGTAGAGCAGCGGGAGGTAGTGCTCGGGGGTGGGCACCGCCAGCCGGGCGTCGGCGCCCAGCGTCTCGTAAGCGATCAGCGGCCGGTGCTCGCCCGCGTCGAGGAGCCGGCGCACCTCGGCCTCGAAGCGGACCGCCCAGTCGAAGGGCTCGACCCCCGGGCGGCGGCCGTAGACCTGAAGATTGTGGACGACGTTGCCCGAGCCGACGACGAGGACGCCGCGATCCCGCAGGGGGGCGAGCCGGCCGCCCAGCTCGTAGTGGAACGCGGCCGGCTGGGTGCCGTCGAGGCTGAGCTGCACGACCGGCACGTCGGCGTCGGGGAACATGTGAACCAGCACCGACCAGGCGCCGTGGTCGAGTCCCCACGACCCGTCCAGCTCGACCTCGAGCGGGGCGAGGAGCTCCCGGATCTCGCCGGCCAGCGCCGGGTCCCCGGGCGCGGGGTACTGCACCTCGTAGAGCTCCCGGGGGAAGCCGCCGAAGTCGTGGATCGTCCGGGGCTTGGCCATGGCGGTCACCCGGGTGCCGCGCCCGTACCAGTGGGCCGAGACGCACAGCACGGCCCGCGGGGACGGCAGCGACGCGCCGAGGCGCCGCCACGCCTCGGTATAGCGGTTGCGCTGCAGCGCGTTCATCGGGCTGCCATGGCCCACGAACACGGCCGGCATGGAGCGCGGCGGAGCCATGTCGCGTCCTACCGCAGGTGCGGCGGCAGCCGCTCGTCGTTGCCGAGCGCGATGCGACGGACCTCGTCGGTGTCGGTCGGCTGGTGGCCCACCTTGGCCCGCGGCGCCGGGGCCGCCACCACCCGGTTGGTGAGCCTGCCCAGTCCCGTGACCTCGACCTCGATGACGTCGCCCGGACTCAGCGGTCGCGAGTTCGCCGGGGTGCCGGTGAGGATGATGTCGCCCGGCACCAGGGTGATGTGCCGGGCCAGGTCGGCCACCAGGTAATCGATGCCGAACATCATCTCCTCGGCGACCACTCCCTCCTGGACCAGCTTGCCGTTCCGGTAGGTGCGCAGCGTGGACCGGCGGACGTCCACGCCGGAGACGAGGCCGGGGCCGATGGGGCAGAAGCCGTCCGGCCCCTTCACCCGGAGCATGGAGCCGGCGTCGGTCTCCCGCATGTCGTGGAGGCCCATGTCGTTGGCGACGCTGAAGCCGGCCAGGTGGTCCCACGCCTCTTCGGGCGTGATGTTCCGGGTGACGCGGCCGATGACCGCGGCGATCTCGCCTTCGTAGTTGAGGTACTGGTAGCCGTCCGGCCGCACCAGCTCCCCGCCGTGGGCGTTCAGCGCCGTCACCGGCTTCTGGAAATAGGTCGGGTTGGGGGGCAGGGTGGTCCGGCCCATCTCCGACCAGCGGGAGCGGTAGTTGATGTGGGTGCACAGGATCTTGGTCGGCGCGCAGGGCGGCAGGTGCTGGACCTGGTCCTCCTTCACCACGCGCCCGTCGCCCAGCTCGAGCCCGCCGTGGGCAGGGGTCGCCCAGTGGACGCTGCCGCCGTACAGCACTCGCCGTACTTCTCGCCGTGGACCGTGGAAGACGCTCATGGCCGGCCCTCCCTCTCGCGGGCTGACTCCGTTGGCCTGGCCGCCTGGAGGGCGCGCCAGACGCGGTCGCCGGTGGCGGGCATGTCGAGCTCCCGGACGCCCAGGGGCGCCAGGGCGTTCATCACCGCGTTCATCACGGCCGGCAGGGCGCCGACGGTGCCGGCTTCCCCGGCGCCCTTGGCGCCCAGGGGGTTGAGCGTGGTCGGGACCGGATGGCTCTCCACCACGACATCGCACAGGGTGTCGGCACGCGGGATCGCGTAGTCCAGGAAGGTCCCCGTCAGGAGCTGGCCGGACTCCGGCTCGTACACGACCCGCTCCAGCAAGGCCTGGCCGATCCCCTGGGCGATCCCGCCGTGGAGCTGGCCCTTCAGGGTCAGCGGATTGATGACGGTGCCGACGTCATCGACGACCACGTAGTTGAGCAGCGTGACCTCGCCGGTCTCGGGGTCGATCTCCAGCTCGCAGACGTGGCAGCCGTTGGGGAACGTGTCGGCCGGGGGAACGAAGGTTCCCGTCTCGTACAGCCCGGGCTCCAGGCCGGGCGGCAGGCTGGCGGGCTGGAAGGCAGCCCGGGCGACCTCCCGGAGGGCGACCGCGCGGTCGGTCCCCGCCACCACGAACCGGCCGTCGGCGAGCGCGATGTCCGCCTCGGCCGCCTCCAGCAGGCGGGCGGCGATCTTCTTCCCCTTCGCGATCACCTTGTCGGCGGCCAGCCACAGCGCGCTGCCACCGATGACCGTGGAGCGCGACCCCACGGTGCCGAGGCCGAACGCGACGCGGTCGGTGTCCCCGTCGATATAGCGGACCTCCCCGGGATCGAGGCCGAGCCGCTCGTGGAGGATCTGCTTGAACGTGGTCTCGTGGCCCTGGCCCTGGCTCTTGGTGCCCATCAGGATGGTCGCCGTCCCGCTCGGGTCGAACCGGATCTCGGCGAACTCGGGCTGGGGCGCCGCCGCCCGCTCGATGGCGTTCGCCAGGCCGAGGCCCCGCAGCTTGCCGCGCCCGCGCGCCGCCGCGCGGCGGGCGGCGAAGCCGGCGACGTCGGCGAGCCCGAGGGCCGCGTCCATGTTCTTCTCGAACTCGCCGCAGTCGTAGACGAGACCGAGGGCGGTGCGATACGGCATCGCCGAGGGCGGGATCAGGTTCATCCGCCGCAGCGCGACCGCGTCCAGTCCCAGCTCGCGGGCGGCATCGTCGATCAGCCGCTCGATGACGTAGGTGGCCTCGGGCCGCCCCGCGCCCCGGTAGGGCGCGGTCGGGCTCGTGTGGGTGAGGACGCAGGTGACGTGGACGGACGCGGTGGGCAACGTGTAGACGCCGGCCAGGGTGCCGACGTTGGTGAACGTCGGCAGCAGGTTGCGGTCCGAGGAGACGTAGGCGCCGACGTTGGCGATGGTCCGGACGCGGAGGCCGAGGAAGCGCCCGGCCCGGTCGAGCGCCAGCTCCGCCTCGCTGATGTTGTCCCGCGCGTGCTCGTCGGCCAGGAGCGCCTCCCGGCGCTCGCAGGTCCACTTGACCGGGCGGCCGAGTCGCCGGGCCGCCCACAGCACGAGCCGGTGCTCGGCGTACTGCCAGCCCTTGGAGCCGAAGGCGCCGCCGATGTCGCCGGCGATGACGCGGATCGCGTGCTCGGGCACCCGGAAGATCATGCTGGCCAGCGCGTTGCGGACGCGGTGCGGGTACTGGACGTCGGCGTAGAGGGTGTAGCGGTCCTCGCCGGGATCGTAGACGCCGAGGGCGCCGCGGGGCTCCAGGTACTGGGCGTGCACCCGCGTGATCACGTAGCGGCGGCGGATCACGCGGTCGGCCCGGGCGAAGGCGGCGTCGGTGGCGGCCCGGTCGCCCGCCTCGAAGACGTTGGAGACATTGTCGGGGCACTCGTCCCACACCGGCGGACTGCCCGGCGCGGCCGCGGCGTCCGTCGAGGTCACCGACGGCAGCGGGTCGTAGTCCACCTGGACCCGCTCGGCCGCGTCCTCGGCCTTGGCCAGCGTCTCGGCGACCACGAACGCGATTGGATCGCCCACGTAGCGGACCCGCTCCGGGACGAGGCCCGGGTGGGCGGGCGCGAACATCGGGGAGCCGTCGGGCCGCTTCCGGCGGAGCGTGGTCCGCGTGGTGCCCAGCCCGTCCCGGGCCAGGTCGGCCCCGGTGAAGACCGCGAGGACCCCCGGGGCCGCCGCCGCGCCGGCCGTCTCGATGGATCGGATCCGCGCGTGGGCGTGGGGCGAGCGCAGCACGACCGCGTAGGTCTGGCCGGGGAGGGTCACGTCGTGGACGAACCGGCCTTCGCCGCGGACCAGCCGCCGGTCCTCGAAGCGCCTGACGGGCTGACCGATCCCGAACCGTCCCACGGTCGGGGCGATCAGATCGTGAAGCGGCGGCGAAAGACCCGGCGGATCAGATAGGGGTTGGCGCCGAGCTCGTAGAGCTTGGCGATGTCGCCCGCCTTGAGGGCGGCCCGCTCGGCGTCGCTCAACTCGTGGCCGGCCATCTCCTCGTCGGTGAAGGCGTCCTTCATCAGGTGCTGGCGGGCGATGGCGGTCAGGATCTTGTTGAGCGGATACGAGGTCTTGATCATGGGTGGACCCATACCGTCGCACAGCCCGTGATCCACTCGGCGACGGGCTCGTAGGCGAGGACGTCGCCCTTCCAGCCGGGCAGCGCGCCCAGGAGGGCGATCCAGTTCCGGATCTCCTGGCCGCCGTTGCCGCCCTCCCGCTCGACCTCGTCGTAGCTGAGGCGGGCGAGCGCCTCCACGTCCCCCCGCGTGACGTGGTCGAGCACCCGGAGATCGAAGTCGGGGTTGATGCGCCCGGTCTCCGGCGTGCCGACCCAGTGGGAGAGGCCCCCAGTGGCGAGCAGGGCCACCCGCTCCCGGGCCGGCCGGGACCGGACGAACCCGCCCACGAAGGCCCCCACCTCGCGCGAGCGTCGCGGGACCGGCAGGGGCGGCGCCCCGCAGTTCGTGTACACCGTCACGATCGGCACGCTCCCGTCCCCGGCGGGCATGAGGAAGTGGAGCGGCACCGACAGCTCGTCCCAGCTCTCGATCTCGTAGGAGTAGGCGAAGTCGATGCCGCCCGCCAGCCCGGCCTCGAGGAGCGCCATGGCCCACTCCGGGTGGCCCGGGACCTTGCGGGGTGGGATTCGCATCAGCTTGGCCCCGCCCGCGCTGGGGGCGTCGTAGGCGGCCGCCAGCCCGACGCAAAAGGCGGGCAGGTTGTTGTAGGCGAAGTTCTGAAGGTGATCGTTGACGAACATCACGAGGAGCTCGGGGCGGGCCGCCGCCAGCCGCCGGCCCACCTCCCGGAAGCCCGCGTACAGTCGATCGCGCTGCTCCGGCTTCGACACCTCGGGTTTCCCGGTGATGAGGGGCGCGTGAGAAGTCAGCGCGGCCGCCACGATGTCAGCCATGCGGTGCCTCCGCCTCAGCCCTCGATCCCATCGGCTCGTATTCTAGGACAGCGGCGGGGAACGGGGAAGCCCTCCTCGGTCTCGGGCCGCCCGGCTCAGGAGGTCGTTCGTCCCGCCCGGGCCACGATCTGGCGCAGGACGAACGGCAGGATGCCGCCGTGCCGGTAGTAATCGACTTCGATCGGCGTGTCGATGCGGAGCAGGAGCGGCACGGTCCGGGGCGGGCCGGACTTCCGCCGGATGGTCAGGCTGACGTCCTGCTGGGGCCGGATCTCTCGCTCGATGCCGGTGACGTGGTATTCCTCGGTCCCGTCGAGCTGGAGCGACCGCACGCCGTCGCCGGGCTTGAACTGGCACGGCAGCACTCCCATGCCGACCAGGTTGCTGCGGTGGATCCGCTCGAAGCTTTCGGCGATCACGGCCCGGACGCCGAGCAACCGGGTGCCCTTGGCCGCCCAGTCGCGGCTGGAGCCGGTGCCGTACTCCTGACCGGCGAAGACGACGGTGGGCGTACCCTGCCCGATGTACTTCATGGCGGCGTCGTAGATGCTCATCGGCTCGCCGGACGGCTGGAAGGCGGTGATCCCGCCCTCGGTTCCGGGGAGCATCAGGTTCTTGATCCGCACGTTGGCGAAGGTGCCGCGCATCATGACCTCGTGGCTGCCGCGGCGCGCGCCGTAACTGTTGAACTCGACGACCGGGACCCCCCGCGCCTGGAGGTACTGGCCGGCGGGCGAGGTGGCCTTGATGCTGCCGGCCGGGCTGATGTGGTCGGTGGTGACCGAATCGCCGAAGATCCCCAGCGCCCGCGCGCGACGGATGTCGCGCACCGGGCCGGGCTCCATGGCGAAGTCCAGGAAGAAGGGCGGCTCCTGGATGTAGGTCGACGACGGGTCCCACGGGTAGAGGGCGCCGGTGGACGCGGGAATGCCGTTCCAGAGCGGATGGTCCTTGGTGAAATCCGCGTACAGCGCGCGGTAGGTGGCGGGGTCGGTCGCGTGCTTCATCACCTGGCCGACCTCTTCCGGCGTCGGCCAGATGTCGCGCAGGTACACGGGCTGCCCGTCGCCGCCCCGGCCGATCGGTTCCCGGCTCATGTCGATGGTGACGCGGCCGGCCAGCGCGAAGGCCACCACCAGCGGCGGGCTCATCAGGAAGTTGGCCTTGATGTTCTGGTGGATCCGCGCCTCGAAGTTGCGGTTGCCGGAGAGCACGGCGGCGGCGATCACGTCGTGCTGCGTGATCACCTCTTCGAGCCGGGGATCGAGGGGCCCGCTGTTGCCGATGCAGGTCGTGCAGCCGTAGCCGACCAGGCGGAAGCCGAGCCGGTCCAGGTGGGGCTGCAGCCCGGCCTTCTTCAGGTACTCGGTCACCACGCGCGATCCGGGGGCCAGGGACGTCTTGATCCACGGGCTGACCCGCAGCCCCTTCTCGACCGCCTTCTTCGCCAGGAGGCCGGCCGCCAGCAGCACGCCCGGGTTCGAGGTGTTGGTGCACGAGGTGATGGCGGCGATCAGCACGTCGCCGTGGCCGAGCGTGACCTCGGTCGCCGGCGCGCGATCGGGCCAGCCGTAGACCACGTCGGGGGTCGGCCGGTTGTCCATCATCTCCAGCTCGGTCGTGGCCGAGGTGTCCCGGTCGCTGCTGTGTCCGTCGCCGACGGGCCGGGGCGCCGTCTCGGACTCCTGCTCGCCGCCGCCGATCGCCGGCTTCTGGCCGTCGTCACGGGGGACGTCCACCCGGGTCGGATAGCGCCGCTCCAGCTCCGCGGTCGGCTTGTGGTAGCCGTTCTCGGCGACCGGTCGCTGGAAGAGCTCGGTGAACCGGGTCTTCAGGTCGGGCAGGCGGATCCGGTCCTGGGGCCGCTTGGGGCCGGCGACGGAGGGGACGACCGTGGCGAGATCGAGCTGGATCAGCTTGCTGTACTGGCAGTCGCCCGCTTTCGGCATGCCGAACAGGCGCTGGGCCTGGAAGTACGCGCGGAAGGCATCGATCTCCTCGGCGGTCCGGCCGGTGAGGCGGAAGTAGTCGCAGGTCGCGTCGTCCACCGGGAAGAAGCCCATGGTGGCGCCGTATTCGGGGGCCATGTTGGCGACGGTCGCCCGGTCGGGCACCGGGAGCGAGGCGGCCCCGTCGCCGAAGAACTCGACGAAGCGGCCGACGACATTGGCCTTGCGCAAGAGCTCGGTGACGGTGAGCACCAGGTCGGTGGCGGTCGCGCCTCCCCGGAGGCTGCCGGTCAGGTGGACGCCGACGACGTCGGGCGTCAGGATGTAGACCGGCTCGCCGAGCATGGCGGCTTCCGCCTCGATGCCGCCCACGCCCCAGCCGACGACGCCGATGCCGTTGATCATCGTGGTATGGGAGTCGGTGCCGACGAGGGTATCGGGGTAATGGACGCCGTCCCGGCTGAGCACGCCCCGGGCGAGGTATTCCAGGTTGACCTGGTGGACGATGCCGATCCCGGGCGGCACCATCGTGAAGGTGGCGAACGCCTGCATGCCCCATTTCAGGAACTGGTAGCGCTCCCGGTTGCGCGCGAACTCCAGCTCCATGTTGAGGCGGAGGGCGTCCGGCCGATTGTAGTGATCGACCTGCACCGAGTGATCGACGACGAAGTGGACGGGCACCAGCGGCTCGATGATCTCCGGGGCCCGGCCGAGCCGCCGCGCCGCGCTTCGCATCGCCGCCAGATCCACCAGCAGGGGCACGCCGGTGAAGTCCTGGAGCAGGACGCGCGCCACCGGAAAGGGGATCTCCTCGGTGCGGGGCGCCTGCGGCTGCCAGTTGGCGAGCTGCCGGACGTGCTCGTCGGTGATCTTGCGGCCGTCGCGGTTGCGCAGGACGGCTTCCAGCACGATGCGGAGCGACACCGGGAGGCGCGAGATGGGCCCGACCCCGGCCTGCTCGAGCGCCGGCAAGGAATGGAACTTGCCAGTCTTCCCGGATTCGAGTGGGAAATCGCGGAGCGTGTCGAACGGACCGCGGCTCACGACGAAAAGACCCACACGTCGTTGCGAGGGAACTCCAGCCAGTGCTCCCCGCTCGGGAGGGGCGCCGGGCCGTAGGCCCGCAACAGCATCTCGCCCAGGTGAAAGACGTGCTCCCACCGGTCGCCGAGGAACATCGAGGTGGTGAGGCGTACCCGCAGGCGGTTCTCGCCCGGGCCGTCGGCCAACCGCACCCGCTCCAACCGGATCATGCCGACCGCGGCTTCCCCGTTCTCCACCTTGCCCCGCGCCCTCCCCCACAGGCTCCACCCGTCGCCGGCGAGCCGGGCGGCGCCGTCGGCGAGCTGGGAGACCCGGCCCGGGATGCGGTTGTTGTTCCCCATGAACTCGGCGGTGAACAGACTGCCGGGCTCGCCGTACATCTGCTGGGGCGAGCCCTCCTGCTCGATCCGCCCCTCGGAGAGCAGGAGGATGCGGTCGGACATGGCCATCGCCTCGCTCTGGTCGTGGGTGACGACCAGCGCCGAGAGCTGCAGCTCCAGGATGAGCGCCCGCAGCCAGGCCTTGGCTTCCTCCCGCAGCTTGGCGTCCAGGTTGGACAGCGGCTCGTCCATGAGGATCACCGGCGGGTTGTAGACGAGGGCCCGGGCAATGGCGACCCGCTGCTGCTGGCCGCCGGAGAGCTGGTGGGGAAACCGCGAGCTCAGGTGTCCGAGCCCGAGCTCTTCCAGCGCCGCCTTGACCCGCCGCTGGATCTCGGCGGGGACCACCTTGCGCAGTCGGAGCCCGTAGGCCACGTTCTCGAACACGGTCTTGTGCGGCCACAGGGCGTAGGACTGGAAGACCAGACCCAGGTTGCGCTGCTCGGCAGGGACTTCGACGCCGGCGCGCCCGTCGAACACCACGTCGTCGCCGATGCGAATCACGCCCCGGTGGGGGACCTCCAGCCCGGCCACGGCCCGCAGCAGCGTGGTCTTGCCGCTGCCGGACGGGCCCAGCAGCGCGACCACCTCGCCCCGCTCGAGCTGCATGGACACGCCCTTGAGGACGGCGTTGCTGCCGTAGCTCAAGTAGAGCTCTTCGACGCTGAGCTTAGTCATGGAGCTTCACCCCGAATCGCAGGGCGACCGCGAGGCCCACCCCGACCAGGGCCACGTTGATCAGGGACAGGGCGGCCACCATGTCGGCGCCCCCGGTCGCCCACAGCGAGACGAGCAGCGCGCCGATCACCTCGGTGCCGGGACTGAGCAGGTACACGCCGGTCGAGTACTCCCGCTCGAAGATCATGAACACCAGCAGCCAGCTGGCCAACAGCCCGTAGCGGATCAGCGGCAGCGTCACGTCGCGGCTGGTGCGCCCCCGGCTGGCGCCGATGGTCTTGGCCGCCTCCTCCAGCTCGGGTCCCACCTGCAGGAGCGAGCTGGAGATCAGGCGCATCCCGTAGGCCAGCCACACCACCGTGTAGGCGAGCCACACGCTGAAGATCGTCGTGCGCAGCGGCGCCAGCGGCGGGAAGAAGAGGAAGACCCACAGGAACGCCAGGCCGGCCAGCAGTCCCGGCACCGCCCGCGGCACCAGCACCAAGTAGTCGATGAAGCGCGACCAGCCGTCCGGCTGCCGGTGGGTGGCCAGCCCGATCGCGGTGTAGCAGGCGACGGCCACGGCGCCGCCGATGACGCCGATCAGCACGCTGTTGAGGATGCCGCGCACCAGCGTCGGCTGTTCGAAGATGGTGCGGAAGTGTTCCAGCGTCCACACGTCGGCCAGCCGCACCCCTTCGCCCCAGTTGCTGACGAAGGCCCGCAGTCCGATGCCGGACAAGGGCACGAACACGGTCACGACCAGCCAGACGCCGAGGAGCGCGGCGGCCGCCCAGCGCCAGGCCCCCAGCGGCAGTGGCCGCTGGCGGCCGGCCTTCCCCTTCACCGTCACATACTTGCCGGCGGTCCTCAGCAGGTACCGCTGCAGCATCACCAGGGGGAAGGTGATCGCGATGATGCACACCGCGACGGCCGCCATCAGGTGGTAGGACGGGGTGCCGAGCTTGTTGGTCAGCTTGTAGAGGTAGGTGGCCAGCACCAGGTGCCCTTCGGGGTCGCCCAGGACCAGCGGCAGGCCGAAGATCTCGAAGCCGAGGAAGAACACCAGCACGCCGCTGAACAGCAGCGCCGGCGCCACCATCGGCAGGCTCACGTCCTTGGCCACCCGGAGGGGGCCGGCCCCGGTCATGCGGGCGGCTTCCTCCACGTCGGAGCCCAGGCTCTTCAGCGCCGACGAGGAGTAGAGGTAGACGTGGGGGACATGGGTCAGCCCGGCGATGATGGCGATGCTGGTCAGCGAGTAGATGTTCCAGGGCACCGACCCGATCAGGCTCTTGGCCCACACCGAGTAGAAGCCGACCGGACCCGCCGCCACCACGTACCCGAAGGCGAGCACCATCGGCGAGATGAACACCGGGATCAGCAGGAGCGGCTCGATCCAACTGCCGCCCGGCAGGTCGGTGCGGACGATCAGGAACGCGAGGATCGCGCCCAGGGGCACGGCGATCACCGCCATCCCGCACGCGATGATCAAGGAGTTGGCGAACGCCTGCCAGAAATCCGAGTCGGCGAAGATGAACTCGAACGCCCCGACCCCGAGCGCCTTCCGGGGCATGAAGAAGGGCGCGTCGAGCAAGCTCTGATAGAGGATCAACCCCAGCGGCAGGAACACGGCCAGCCCGGTCAGGGAGATGACCGCGGCCCGGGGGAGCGCGGCGCGCACTACTTGCCGCCTTTGATCGCCTGTTGCCACTGCTTGATGAACTCCAGGCGCTTGGCCTGATCGAGGTAGGCCAGCAGCTCCGGCCCGACCGGGATCGGCTTCAGGCTCGGCCCCAGGCTCTTGGCCAGGCCGGCCGCGGTCAGCTCGCCCTCCACGTCCGCCCGGATCGCGCCCAGATCGGACTGGTTCGCGACGATGGTCTGGCCGCGCTTGGACAAGAGGTAGTCGGTCCACAGCTTGGCCGCGTTCGGGTGCTGGGCGGTCTTGGAGATGAACAGGATGCGTGACATCACGAGCGTGTAATCCTTGGGCATCACGACGCCGATCCCCTGGTCCTTCTTGGCGCGCACCAGGGCATAGGAGCCGATGATGTTGTAGCCGAGCAGGTTCTCGCCCGAGCTGATGCGCTCCATCATCGTCCCCGTGCTCGACTGGAAGCGGGGGCCGACCGCGCCGAGCGCCCGGGCCAGATCCCAGAAGTTCGGATTGGTCTTGCTGTCCTGGGTGATCAGGAGGAACCCGAGGCCCGACTTCTCGATGTCGTAGGTCGTGACCTTGCCCTTGAACTTGTCGGCCTTCTCCTTGAGCATGCGGACCAGGTCGGCGTGGCTCTGGGGGACGTCGTCCGCCGTCAGCAGCCGCTTGTTGTAGACGATGGCGATCGGCTCGTAGGTCGTGCCGAACGCTTCGTTCTTCCACACGGCCCAGCCGGGCAGCTTGGCGAGCTCCGGCGACGCGTAGCTGGCGGCGGCCCCGTCGCTCACCAGCTTGATCTGGAGGTCCATGGCCGAGCTCCACACCGCGTCGGCCGACCCGCCCCCGGCGGCCTTCTCGCTGATGAAGCGGTTGTACACCTCGGTGCTGTTCATGTCGTTGTATTCGACCTTCAGCCCGGGATACAGCGCCTCGAAGTCCTTGATCAGGGGGGTCGCGGCCGCGGTGTCGGTGGTGGAGTAGAGCACCAGCTTGGCTTCCTTCTTCGCGGCCGCCACCGTCTCCCCGTAGTTCGCCGGGTAGCCGGCCGGCACTTGCCCGGCGGCCAGCGCCGGCAGCAGGCCCACCGCGAGGCCGAGCAGATGGCAAAGGAATCTCATCCCTACCTCCTAGTCTTGTCGGGGGGGGGGG
>DASYUM010000285.1:0-1812 GCA_036001225.1 Candidatus Methylomirabilota bacterium
CGAGCAGTTCGACAGCACGACGCTCCTCCATCCGGGGCAGGAGGCGCTGGTGGACGAAGTCGGCTTTCTCGTGGTCACGGAGGCGTGACGATGGATCGCATCACGCTCGAGGTGATCGGCTCGGCGCTCGCCTCCATCGCCGAGGAGATGGGAACCGCGCTCATCAAGGCGTCGTACTCGAGCAACATCAAGGAGCGCTGGGACTGCTCGACGGCCGTCTTCGACCGCGCGGGCCAGGTCATCGCCCAGGCCGAGCACATCCCGATGCATCTCGGCTCGCTCCTCGGCGTCGTCCAGGAGATCCTGCGCCGCTATCCCCCCGAGCGCCTGGCGCCCGGCGACATCTTCGCGGCCAACGATCCCTACACGGGCGGCGGCACGCATCTCCCCGACATCACCCTGGCCGCGCCCGTGTTCGTGGACGCCGAGCTGTTCGGCTTCGTGGCCAACATCGCCCATCATGCGGACCGGACCGGGGAGCGCATCCGCACCATCTACGACGAAGGGCTCCGCATCCCGCCGATCCGGCTCGTGGAGGGCGGGCGGGTGCGCGAGGACGTGATGGAGCTCGTCCTGGCCAACTTCGCGCTGCCGGCGGAGCGGCAGGGCGACTTCCGGGCCCAGATCGCCGCCAACCGGCTCGGGGACCGGCGGCTCCTCGAGCTGTGCCGGCGCTACGGCCGGACGACCGTGGCGGCCGCCTGCGAGGCGGCCCTGGCCTACGGGGAACGAAAGATCCGGGCGGCCATCGCGAAGCTCCCGTCCGGCACCTATCGCTTCACCGACCACCTGGACGGCGACGGCGTCCGGCCGGGCCCGATCCCGATCGCGGTCGCCATCACCGTGGCCGGCGACCGGATCCACCTCGACTTCGCCGGCACCGGTCCCCAGTGCGCGGGCGACATCAACGTGGTCCGACTCGCGCTCCTGGCCACGGTGTACTACGCCCTGAAGGCGGTCCTCGACCCGACCATTCCCGCCAACGGCGGTTTCTACCGGGCCATCGACGTGGAGGCGCCCGAGGGGAGCATCGTGAATGCCCGGCCGCCGGCCCCGGTGGCCTGGCGGACCCAGACCTGCCAGCGCATCGCCGACGTGATCTTCGGCGCCCTGGCGCCGGTGCTCCCCGAGCGCGTCCCGGCGGCCGGCAACGGCGCCAACAGCGCCTGGGTGTTCTCGGGCGTGAACCCGCGGAGTGGACGGTACTACGTCTACCTGGAGACCCTGGCGGGCGGCGCCGGCGCGACGGCCGAGGCGGATGGGCTCGACGCCGTGCAGGTGCACATCACCAACACCTCGAACCTGCCCGTGGAATGCCTGGAGCTCGAGTATCCCTTGCTGGTGGAGGAGTACGCGCTCGTGGACGGGAGCGGCGGGGTCGGCCGCTTCCGCGGCGGCCTGGGACTCCGCCGTACCATCGAGGTCCTCGGGCACGAGGCGCAGTTCCTCGGCACCCTCGAGCGGGCCGAGATCGCGCCCTGGGGCCTCCAGGGCGGCGGGCCCGGCGGATGCGGCGCGCTCGTGCTGAACCCGGGGACCCCCGGAGAGCGACGACTCCCGTCGAAAGTGTGGGGCCACCCGCTGAAGCCGGGCGACCGGGTCACCATCGTCACGCCGGGCGCCGGCGGCTACGGGGCGGCCCCCTGAGCCGAGGCCGTCAGCCGATCGAGGGCCGCCGCGGTCTCGGTGGCAAGCCGCGCGACCAGATCGGCCGCCGACTGGCGGCGGGCCAGGCGGACCCCCTGACCTGCCCAGAGCGACAGAAACTCCGCCCGGCCCAGCCTGGCGGCCGCGCTCCGGAGCGGGCGCGTC
>DASYUM010000286.1:0-7748 GCA_036001225.1 Candidatus Methylomirabilota bacterium
GCCTACCGCTTCTTCCTGGCATGACTCTCGAGCCCGCGCTCCCAGAGGTACTCCGGCTCCCCCAGCCGCCGGGCCGCCCACCGGGAGAGGACGAAGAGAAGGTCGCTCAGCCGATTCACGTACTTGAGCGGCCACTCGGAGAGCGGCTCGACCCGCGACAGCCGCAGGATCTCGCGCTCGGTCCGGCGGCAGACCGTGCGGGCCTGGTGGAGAAAGGCGCCGATCCGTCCGCCCCCCGGCAGGACGAACGACTTGAGCGGCGCCAGCTCCTTCTGGCAATGGTCGATGAGCCGCTCCAGCTCCCGTACCTCCGCCTCGCCGACGCGGTACATCCCCTCGTAGGCCGCGTCGGCCGGCGTCGCCAGCTCGCTGCCGAGGTCGAAGAGCTGGTTCTGGAGCCGCTTGAGGACGTCATCGAGCCAGCGGTGGGCCTCGCCGTCGCGCAGCCGCTCCTCGTTGAAGACGCGGGCCAGCCCGACCACTGCGTTCAGCTCGTCGAGGGCCCCGTAGGCCTCGATCCGGGGCGTGTCCTTCGGCACACGCTTGCCTCCGACCAGGGCCGTCTCCCCTCGGTCGCCGGTGCGGGTGTACACGCGGGTGATGCGGATCGGCATGGCCCCTCCTCGGGCGGTAGCTTGACGGAAGGAGCCGGCGTTTACAAGCCGGCGCGGCCGTGGCTAGCATAGACGCTGGCATGGCGCGACCCGGCGGGGTTTGGCGGGTGTTCCGGGGAATCGGCGCGGCGATCAAGGCCCGGCCGCTGGTCTTCGCCGCGGTCGCCGTCGCCGTCTTGCTGCTCGACGTGTTCCTGCCCCTGCTCGTCCTGTCGGTGGCCCGGAAGCCGGTCGATTACTTCACCTTCAACCCCTGGCTTCGCCGACTCCCGGAGTTCCTGGCCTCGCCGAGCGTGCCGCTGGCCCGCAAGCTCGAGTTCGTGCCGAACCTGGCGCTGTTCTGGTTTTCCGCCGACAGCCCCTACGGGGAGCCCGAGTGGGGCTTCGCGGTCGACGTGACCGACCTCGCGCGGTTCCTGCTGATGGCGGCGCTGATCGCCGCCTACTTCGCGCTCTGGCTCTACCGGCGGGACCAGGTCGCGGGCGCCGGCTGGGGGACGCGGCTCCGCCAGGGCGGCGTGGCGGGCGCCCTCACGGGTGTACTCGGGCTTTCCACCGGCCCCTGCAGCGTGATGGGCTGCGGCGCGCCGGTCATCCCCGTCGTCGGCCTCGCCTTCGTCGGGCTCTCCAGCGGCACGCTGAAGCTGCTGGCCGGGCTGGCCACGGTGGCGACGACGGTGGTGCTGGGGGCGATGACGCTGGGGGTGGCCTACCTGGGCTGGCTGGTCGGCGCCGGCGACCCACCGCGTCCGGAGGCGAATCGGGACCGCCGCCGCCCACCCTGACCTAAGAGACTGTCGGACTTACTGGGGCGCAGCGTGACGCCGCACCGCCGCGCGTGTGACGTTCCGCTCCGAGCGCGGGCTTTGCCGGCGCAATTCTCCTGGGGGAGGCCTCGGAGGGGGCCGTCGAGGCCCCCTCCGAGGAGCTAGCGGCGCTCGATCCTCCGCTCGTCGCGTCGGCCGGCGAGGAAGTGGAGATGGAGGTGGTAGACCAGCTGGCCGCCGTCGGGGCCGCAGTGGAAGGCGAGCCGGTAGCCGCGCTCGGCCAGCCCCTTCTCCTCGCCGATCCGGCGGGCCACCAGGACCAGCCGTCCCACGATGCCCGCGTCCTCGTCGCTGAGCGCCATCACCGATTCGATGTGACGCTTGGGAATGATGAGGAGGTGGATCGGCGCCTTGGGGTAGATGTCCCGGAAGGCCAGGATCTCCTCGTCCTGGTACTCGATGTCGGCCGTGCTCTGGCCGGCGACGATCTGGCAGAAGACGCAGGCGGCCACGATCGAACTACTGCTCGCGCGCCCGGGTCGCCTCCGTCCGGATCTCGGTGAAGAGCCGCACGATCTCCGGATCGAGCTGGCCGGTGCGGGCGCCCTCGTGAAGCAACCGGAGGGCTTCCGTCTCGTCCAGCGCCGGCTTGTACGGGCGGCGCGTGCGGAGGGCGTCGTAGACGTCCAGCACCGACATGACCCGGGCCAGCAACGGGATCTCCTCGCCGGTCAGCTTGTCGGGATAGCCCCGACCGTCCACCCGCTCGTGGTGGTGGCGGATGATCGGCCGCACGAGGGCCAGCGTCCGCATCGGCAGGGCCAGCCGGTCGCCGGCGTCGGGGTGCTCCCGGATCATGCGCCACTCGTCGCCGCTCAGCGGACCCGGCTTGAGGAGGACGGTATCCGGCACCTTGATCTTCCCGAGGTCGTGGAGGAAGCCTCCCAGCCGCAGCGCTCCCAGCTCCTCACTCCCCAGCCCCAGCCGCTCCCCCACCTCCGACGCGTAGGTGGCGAGTCGCACGCAGTGGCCGGCGGTGTAGGTGTCGCGGGCCTCGATGGTCAGGGCCAGGGTCGTGATCATGTTCTCGGCCTGCTCCAGCTCCTCCACGACCCGCTTGAGCCGGATCAGCGCCCGCAGCCGCGCGCGCAGCTCGCGGAGGTGGACCGGCTTGGTGAAGTAGTCGTCGGCGCCGGCCTCCAGCCCGGCCACCCGGGTGTCCAGCTCGCCCTGGGCGGTCAGGAGCACGACCGGGATCAGGTGCGTGGCCTGGTCGGCCTTGAGCTGTCGGCAGAGCTCGATGCCGGTAATGCCCGGCATGCGGACGTCGAGGAGGATCAGGTCGGGCAGCTCCTTGACGAGCTGCTCGAGGGCCTCCTCGGCCGACCCCGCCTCGCGGGTCGCGTAGCCGAGGTGCTCGACCGAATCGCGGATCGTCTCCCGGACGATGGCGTCGTCGTCGACGATCAGGATGCGCGCACGCTGGGGAGGCGTCGTCACCGGCGGACCGACCGAAGGGCAAGTGGGAAGGGTCTGAGACGGGCGCAGGTCAAGACTGGATGGGGAGGGTGACCGTGAACCAGGTCCCCCGATCCACCTCGCTCTCGACCTTGATCTTGCCGCCGAGCATCTGGACGAGGCGCTGGCACACCGTCAGGAGGAGGCCGGTCCCCGGGAGCTTCCGCCCGTCGCGGGGCCCGACCTGCAGGAACGGCTCGAAGACGCGCGCCTGCTCTTCGGTGGAGAAGCCGGCCCCGTCGTCTGCCACCGTCAGCACGACCTCGGGCCCCTTGACGAAGCAGGTGATCCGGATCTCGCCCAGCTCGGTGTACTTGGCGGAGGTCAGCAGGAGGTTGGCCAGGATCTGCTCGACCCGCTTGGCGTCGGAGACGACCTGGCCGACGTCGGGCTTGATGTCGGCATGGATGCGGTTTCCGCGGGCGGCCGCGCGCGGCTGGAGGACGCGGACCACCCGCTGGATCAGCTCCGGGAGGTGAAAAGGGGCCTTGACGATCTTGATCTGCCCGCCGTTCAGCCCCGACAGGGTCGCCAGGTTGTCGATCAGCTCGATGACCTCCTCGCCCCGGGTGTGCAGGATCTCGAGCTGCTGCTGCTCTTCGTGGCTGAGGGGCTTGTTGATGCCGTCCACCAGGTAGCGCGGCAGGTCGAGCAGGGCGGTGAGGGGGACCCGCAGCTCCTCGCTGACCGTCTTCTGGAGCCCCGCTCGCACCCGCTTGGCCTCTTCGGCGGCGGGATCAGCCCGGACTACCTCCTTCTCGCGGATCACCTCCTTGATCTGCGAGGCCTGGAGCTTCATCGTCTGCTGCAGCTCGAGGGTCTGGCGCTGGGCCTCCTTGGCGCGCTTCTCGGCGTCCGCCTTCTGGGCCGCCTCCTTCTGAAGCGCCTCCATCTGCTCGGCGAGCTTGGCCTCGAGGCCGGCCGTGTTCCGCCGGACGTCGTCCAGCGCGCGCTCGTGCTCCAGGGCCTGGGTGGTCCGCCGGGCCATCGTCTCCAGCCGTTGCACCTCGGCATCGGTGAAGGTGTGCGCGCTCCGGTAGGCGACCTCGACCGCCCCCAGCACCCGTTCCCCTGACAGGATCGGGACCGCGACGACGGACCGTAGCCCGGCTGCCTTGATGAACGGCTCCTCGACGCGGTAATCGGCTTCGACGTCGGGCACGGCGATCGACTCCCGGCTGCCGACGACGGCGCCAGCCAGGCCCTGACCGCGCCGCAGCGTCACGCCGTCGGTCGGCGTGCCCGCGAAGCCGACCGCCGCCTTGGCGACGAGACTCCCTTCTTCCTCGATGAGCAACACGCCGGCGTCGGCCCCCATTCCGCCGACGACCCGCCGGAGAAGATCCGGCAGCACGGTGCCGGTCGCGTGGTCGCGCCCGATGGCGGCGCCGGCCGCCTCCTCGACCTGGCTCAGCGCCTCGATCTCGCGCAGCTTGTTCCGGAGCCAACCGAGGACGTGGTTGAAGCCTTCGGTCAGGGCGCCGATCTCGCCGCCGACGGCCACCGGCACGTTGGTCGGAATGTCGCCGCGCTCGAGGCGGGCCATGGCCCCCCGCAGCTGGGCCATGCCCCGCGCCGTCCGGCCGGAGAGCCCCAGCGCGAGGGCCAGCCCCAGGATCGCGACGGCCGCCGCCCCGCCGCCGACCTGGACCAGCAGACTCCGCGTGTCGGCGAGGACCTGCGCGGAGGGGAGGCCGACGGCGGCCGTCCAGCCCATCGGCCGCACCAGCGCCGCCGCCGCGACCCGCCGCTCGCCGTCTTCGAAGACCAGCTCGCCGACGGCCTCCTGGCGCTGGAGCAGGTCGCCGTAGCCGGCCAGCCCCTGGACGTCGGCGAGCAGGAACAGCGCCGGCTGGCGGGCCACGATCAGGCCGCGGTCGCTCACGACCTCGACCACCGCGCCCTGGGGCAGTCGGACGCGGCCGAGGACGTCCTGCACGCGCTTGAGGGAGAGGTCACCGGCGAGGACGCCCCGGAACTGACCGTCGGGCGTGCGCGCCGGCGTGTAGAAGCCGATGACGACGTCGGGCCCGACCTGCCGCGGCTCGCCGATGAAGGGCTGGGTCGAGGTCGCCGCGCGCTTGAACCACAGCTGGTCGGCGAGCCCGCCCCGGCGGCTTTCGGGAGTCTGCCCGACGACGGCGACCACTCCACCGACGGAGTCGAGGACGAGGATCTGATCGAAGTCGGGGAAGCTCTGGCGGAAGCGCCGGACCTGGGCCTCGATGGCGGCCGGGTTGCCGGCGCTGGCCGCCACGCCCTCGGCGGTGGCGACCAGACCATCCATGCGCATCGAGAGGTGGGCTTCCAGCTGGCTGGCGACCGCCCGCGCGTGCCCGAGCGCCTCTTGCTGCACGCGCCCCTTCTCGCGGCCCATCTGCGTGTAGCCGAAGTAGCCGATGAGGGCCAGGAAGGGAATGATGATGACCAGCGCCACCCCGAGGAAGGTGGTCCGGAGCGAGCCCCCCCCGCGGCCGCGGCTCTCTCCTCGAGCCATCTTAGAGTCCGCTCTCCGGCTGGGTCGCGGGAGTCATGCCGGCCTAGGCTATCACGACCGGGGCCGCGGGTGGAACGACCCGGCGGGGCCCCTCGGGGGAGCCCCCTAGAGGCGCCGAGCCGGGTGGCTTGCGACTGCTACGCGCACTTGCTCGTTGTCAGCGAAGTCGGTGGCCTCGATCGTCGCGAGGTTCCGCGCTATGCTCGAACCGCGGGTGCCCGTCGCCGGGCACGATGACGCGCGGCTTCGCATCCTTCGCACGGAGATCGCCGATGGCCAACCCTACTGGCTTCAAGCGCATTCTCGCCGCCGTGGACGGCAGCGACCACGGGCTCGAGGCAGCCCGGGTGGCGGCCCGGCTGGCCCGGGCCCTGGACGCCCGGCTGACGCTCCTGACGGTCTACCACCAGCCGCCGGCGGCCCTCGGCGAGCCGAACTACTCGACGGCGCTCTCGGAGGCGCTCGGTCACGCCCGCGTGATCATAGAGCATGCCTGCGCGGCAGTCCGAGAGGCCAACGGCCCCGAGCCGGAGACGGAGTGGCTCGGGGGCGCCCCGGCGGAGACGATCATTACGGCGGCCCGCGATGGCGGCTACGACCTCGTGGTCGTGGGGACACGCGGGCGCGGAGCCGTGGCGGCGGCGCTTCTCGGCTCGGTCTCGGCCACGGTCGCCGCCCACGCGGGGCGTCCGGTCGTGGTGATCGGGGGGGCCGGGTAGTACCGCTCAGGCGCCGGGCCGACCGGATCTGCGGCCACCACCGACCATTCTCGGCAAGGCCGCCTCGCCGCGGACGCCGTGACCGAACCTGGACAGTCGAAGGGGGCGGCTCGTCACCGCCCCCTCTGGCTACCTCACAATCGTGGTGGAGGGTAAGGGATTTGAACCCTCGACCTCTGGAGTGCGATTCCAGCGCTCTCCCACTGAGCTAACCCCCCGACGAACAGTCAGATTACATGCCGCTGCCGGGTTTGTCCACGTCGGCGCCGCCTCGTCGGCGTCGCGCGCTACGAGCTCGCCGGGACGACCGCGCGCCGCGGGAAGCTGAACCGCACCGGGTATGGTGGTCCGCTTCGAGCGGCGGCTTTTGCCGCCGCAAGTTCTCCTGGGGGGAGGTTTCGGAGGGGGCCGCCGAGGCCCCCTCCGACAATCTACGAGCCGAGCGGCACCGAGACGTGCTCGTGGAGCACCGTCCAGTTGCCCTTGCGCTGCTCGAGGATCAGCGTCCACCGCCCGTCCAGGTGGGAGCTGGCCCCCTGCTTGTTGACGACGTCCGCGCCGAAGGTGAAGGTCGCCCACGCCAGCGACCCGCGGCGGTGGACGCGCAGGTCGTCGCGAAGCGTGAACTTGAGGCTCCGGTTGGGCTCGAAGAACATCTTCTGCACGCCCGCCCGGTATTCGGCCCAGTTGGCGTACTTCAGCGGCGCGATGTCGAAGAACGCGAGGTCGGCGTCCTTGGCGTAGTAGGGGTCCACCCTGCCGATGTCCAGGCTCTCCCAGGCCTGAGCGATCTTCGGGATCAGCGTCCGGACCTCCTGCTCGCCCTTGTCGGCGGCCATCGCCGACAGGACAGCCACGCCGAGGGCGAGGACGACTGTCACGCCGACGATCGAGCGGCTCCGCATCGGACTCCTCCTTTGCTCAGGGCGTGGGCTGCGGGCGGGCGTTCATGAACGGCGCGAAGAGGTCGATCGGCACCGGGAAGAAGGTCGTCGTGTTGCGCTCGGAGGCGACCTCGCGCATCGTCTGCAAGAACCGCAGCTGCACCGCGATGGGCGTGCTGGACAGGACCTGGGCGGCCTGGGCCAGCCGCTCGGCGGCCTGGAACTCGCCCTCGGCGTTGATGACCTTGGCCCGCCGCTCGCGCTCGGCCTCGGCCTGCTTGGACATCGCCCGCTGCATGTCCTGGGGGAGGTCCACGTGCTTGACCTCGACCGTGGTGACCTTCACCCCCCAGGGGTCGGTCTGTTCGTCGATGATCCGCTGGAGCTGATGATTGATCTTGTCCCGGGAGGCCAGGAGATCGTCCAGCTCGACCTGGCCGAGGACGCTGCGCAGGGTGGTCTGGGCGATCTGGGAGGTGGCGTAGAGGTAGTCCTCCACCTGCACCACCGCCGCCCGGGGTTCGACCACCTTGAAGAAGATGACCGCGTTCACCTTGACCGAGACGTTATCGCGGGTGATCACGTCCTGGGGCGGGACGTCCATGGCCACCGTGCGCAGGCTCACCTTCACCATCTTGTCCACGAACGGGATCAGCAAGATGATCCCCGGCCCCTTGCTGGCGATCAGCCGGCCGAGCCGGAAGATCACCCCGCGCTCGTACTCGCGCAGGATCTTGATCGCCGAGAAC
>DASYUM010000287.1:0-5868 GCA_036001225.1 Candidatus Methylomirabilota bacterium
CCCTACCGCGGCACCCGCCTTCTCCGGCATCCGATGTACACGAAGGGAACGGCCTTCACCCCGGACGAGCGCTTCGCCTTCGGTCTCGAGGGCCTGCTGCCCGAGGCGGTGAGCACCCTCGAGCAGCAGGAGAGGCGGGCCTACGCGAACATCGCGCGCAAGGAGGATCCGCTCGAGAAGTACATCGGGCTGGCCGCCTTGCAGGACCGCAACGAGCATGTCTTCTACCGGCTCCTCGTCGACCATCCGCACGAGCTGCTGCCCATCGTCTACACGCCGACCGTGGGCCGCGCGTGCCAGGAGTTCAGCCACATCTTCCGGAGGGCGCGGGGCCTCTGGATCACCCCCGCGCATCGGGGACGCATCGACGACGTGCTCGGGAACGCCCCCTTCGACGACGTGCGGCTCATCGTCGTCACCGACAACGAGCGCATCCTCGGCCTCGGCGACCAGGGCGCAGGGGGCATGGGGATCCCCATCGGCAAGCTCGCGCTCTACACGGCCGCCGCCGGGATCCCACCCTGGCAGACGTTGCCCATAAGCCTCGACGTCGGGACCGACAACCAGGCGCTCCTCGAGGACGACCTTTACCTCGGCTGGCGTTTCCCCCGCTTGCGGGGCCCGGAGTACGACTCCCTGGTCGAGGAGTTCGTCCAGGCCGTCAAGCGCCGCTTTCCGAAGGCGATCCTGCAGTGGGAGGACTTCAAGAAGGGGAACGCCTTCAAGCTCCTGGACCGTTACCGGCGCGTCGTCCCGTCGTTCAACGACGACATCCAGGGGACGGCCGCCGTGGTCGTCGCGGGGATGATGGCGGGGAGCCGCGCCACCGGGACGGCGCTTCGCGAGCAGCGGGTGGTCATCCTCGGCGCGGGGGCGGCCGGGATCGGCATCGCCCGGCTCGTCCGCGACACCCTGGGGCGCGCGGGCCTCGGAGGCGAGGATCTGGCGCGCGCGACCGCAAACCTCGACCGCCACGGGCTTCTCGTCGACGACCAGCCGATCGCCGACGCCTACAAGCGGGACTTCGCCTGGCCGGCGGCGCTGGCCGAGAAGAACGGCCTCGGGCGGGGCGAGCCTCGGGACCTCCTGGCCGTCGTCAGGGCGGTGAAGCCGACCATGCTCATCGGCACCTCGGGGGAGCCGGGGTCGTTCACGGAGGAGATCGTCCGCGAGATGGCCCGCCACGTCGACTGGCCTCTCATCTTCCCCATGTCGAACCCCACGAGCAAGAGCGAGGCCGTGCCCGCGGACGTGATCGCCTGGACGGGCGGCCGGGCCTTCGTGGCCACGGGAAGCCCGTTCGATCCGGTGCGGTTCGAGGGGCGGACGTTCACCATCGGCCAGGGCAACAACGTCTTCGTCTTCCCGGGCATGGGGCTGGGCGTCCTCGTCTCCGAGGCCGGTGAGGTCACCGAGGGGCTCTTCGCGGCGGCCGCGGAGGCGCTGGCCGCCGAGGTCCGTGACGAGGACCTCGCGTCGGGGACCCTGTTCCCGCCGATCCGCGACATCCGCCGGGTCACCGCACGCGTGGCCGAGGCGGTGGTCCGGCAGGCACGGGACCTGTGGATCGGGAAGCCGATCGACGACGCCTCGATTCCAGGCGCGGTGGCCGCCGCCATGTGGAACCCGGCCTACCCGGCGATGGACCCGGTGCCCCCGCGGGCCGGGGAGCTCGCACCCTCCAGGGCGGAATCCCTCGTCTAGGACGCAGCCTCCTCCTTGACGCGTGGCCCGAGCCGACGCTACCGTCGTGTGTCCCGCCACTGGAGGGAGACCGGATGAGCGGCCTGAGGGACGATCTTCGCCACGCCGGCAGGACGGCGCGACGTCATCGGGGGTTCTCGGCCATGGTGGTCGCGGCGATGGCGCTGGGCATCGGCCTCAACAGCGCCGTCTTCAGCCTGGTGGACGCGCTCCTCCTGCGGCCGCCCGCGGTCGCCGCTCCAGGGCGGCTGGCGCACGTATACAGCTCGGTGCCCGGCGACCCCTTGAGCCACGCGCCCATGGCCTTTCCCGACTACGAGAAGGTCCGCGACCGCGCCCGGAGCTTCGCCGGCCTCGCCGCCTACGCCTGGTATCCCCTCGCCCTCGAGCGCGACGAGGGCTCGGAGCTGGTGCTGGCCGAGCTCGTCACCGGCAACTACTTCGCCACCCTCGGCGTGGCGCCGGCGCTTGGCCGTGTCTTCGGCGGGCTCGAGGATGGGCCGGGTGCGGCGAGCCCGGTCGTGGTGCTGAGCAACGACGGCTGGCATCGGCACCTGGCCGGCGCCCCCGACGTCGTCGGTCGCGAGCTGCGGCTGAACGGCCGCACCTTCACGGTGGTGGGCGTAGCACCCCGCGGCTTCCGCAGCCTGATCCCTGGCCTCGCCCCGGATGTCTGGCTGCCGATCCACGCTGGGGCCGCGCTCCCGACCGGCATCACGATCGACTTCGGAGGGTGGACCCCGGGGGTCGAGCGCACCGCCGATCGCACGAGCCGCTGGGTGTGGGTCACCGGCCGCCTCCGGCCGGGCGCGTCGGCCGGGCAGGCCCACGCGGAGGCCGGCGCCCTGGCCGCCGAGCTCGGCCGCGACTTCCCCGCGACGAACGCCCGGCGGGCGTTCACGGTGGTCGCGGCGCGGGACGTCCGTCTCTCGCCCGTGGTCGACCGGACGCTCTGGGGAGGGTCGCTGCTGCTGATGGGCGTCTTCGCCCTCGGACTCCTGCTCGCCTCGGTCAACGTCGCGAGCCTCTTCCTGGCTCGAGCGCTCGGCCGCCGGCACGAGATCACGACCCGTCTGGCCGTCGGCGCGGCCCGGGGGCGGCTGGTCCGGCAGCTCTTCCTCGAGGGGCTCCTCCTCGCTTTGGCGGGGGGCGGACTCGGGCTCCTGCTCGCGCGTGCCTCGAACGCCTGGTTGGGCCGCGTCGCTCTCCCGGCGGGGGCGGCGGTGAGCTGGCCGCTGGACCTCGTGCTCGCGCCGGCGCTGGACCTGCGGGTGCTGGGCTTCGCCCTCGCGGCCGCCGTCCTGACCGCCGTCGTCTTCGCGCTGTTCCCGGCGCTGGAGGCGACGCGGGCCGACCTCGCCGGGATGCTGCGCGAGATCAGGGCCGGCGCGTCCGCCGGCTCGTCGGGCCGCCACCGCGCGACCCTGGTGGCGGCGCAGGTCGCGGTCTCGGTCGTCCTGCTGAACGGCGCCGGCATCGCGCTGCGGAGCCTGGTCGACACCACGCGGGTCGACCCCGGGTTCGATCCCGAGCGCGCGGCCGTGGTCACGGTCTCCCCGGACCTGCTGGGCTACCCGGAGCAGGACGCCGAGCGTCTGTTCGCCCGGCTTCGCCAGCGCGTCTCTTCGCTCCCCGGCGTGCGCTCGACCGCCCTCGCGAGCCACCTGCCCCTGACCTTCGCCATCAACTTCAGCGGCGGCGTCGCCCCCGCGGGTGGCGACGCGCAGATGCATGGGACGTGGCCGCTCGTCGACTTCGCCAGCGTCGGCCCAGGGTATTTCGAGACCATGCGCATACCGCTGATGGCCGGCCGCCCATTCGCAGAGACGGACGACTCGACCGCGCCCCGGGTGGTGATCGTGAACGAGACCCTGGCGCGCCGGTTCTGGCCCGATTCGCCCGCGCTCGGCCGCCGTCTGAAGGATGGCGCCGAGGTCATCGGCGTCGCCCGGGACGGCAAGTACCGTACCCTGGGGGAGCGGCCACGGCCGTTCCTCTACACCAGCCTCCGCCAGGACACGCGGGGGACCTGCGCCCTGGTGGTCCGCACGGAAGGCGATCCGCGCCCCCTCCTGGGCGCGATCCGGAACGCGGTGCGGGAGGTCGATCCGCGAGTGCCGACCGGCCGTCCGCGGCCGCTCGCCGAGGCGGTGGCGGGCGCGCTCCTCCTGCCGCGCGCGGCGGCCGGACTGCTCGGGTTCTTCGCCGCCCTCGGGCTGCTGCTGGCGGCGGTCGGGATCCTCGGGGTGACCGCCTATCTCGCGAATGCGCGCGTGGGGGAGATCGGTCTGCGCCTCGCCCTCGGCGCGAGCCGGGGGGCCATCTTGCGCTGGCTCCTGCGGCCGGGACTCGCACCGGTCGCGGTGGGGCTCGGCGTCGGTGCCGGCTTGGCGGTGAGCGCCGCCTGGGGTCTATCCGGGTTCCTCTCCGGAATCTGGCCGATCGATCTGAAATCGCTCCTCGCTGCCGTGTCGCTGCTCGCGCTCGCCGCCGGTGGCGCCGGTTTCGTGCCCGCATGGCTCGCGGCAAACCTCGACCCGGCGTCGGCGCTGCGCCGCGAGTGAGGTCATCCAGCCGCGCCGCGACCTCCGCTCTCAGCAGCCTTCCTTCTTCTTCTTAGGGCGGGCCGACGAAGGGCCGGGGGCGGCAACCGGAGCGTCGACCTTCGGCATCTCGGGCGGCTTCGCGGCGGCGGTCTGCGGCCCGCCCGTCCGGGGCGAGCCGCCGAAGAAGCGTGCCCGGGCCACCGCGCGGTCGAAGCGCGCTCGCTCCTGAGGCGTCGCGTTCTCCGTGAGGGCCGGGAACAGGACGTCCTCCTTCCATTGATCGAGGCCGCCCTTCAGGGTGTAGGCGTTCTTGAAGCCTTTGGCCCGCAGGAGCATCCAGGCCTGGGAAGCGTGGATGCCTCCCTCGGAGTAGAGGACGACCTTCTCGTTCGCCAGGAGGGAGGAATCCGGCAGAGCGGTGAGCGTGAGGTTTTCGGCGGTTGGGACATGGTACTCGCCATAGTCCATCTCGCTGCGGAGGTCGATCAAGCGGTAGTCCGAGCGGCCGGCTACGATCCACCCGGCGAGCTCGCTCACCGTGACGTGGTCGCCTTCCCGGTCGATGATGGCGGCCAGCTCCTTGACGTCCAGGGTGACGACGTTGCCGCGGCTGGGTTGCGCGAAGAGGGCGAGCAGGCCGAGAGCCAGCGCTCCCAGCGCCAGCCTCTGATTCAAGGAGGCGGTCGACCAACTCCATGGGATCGGCATGCTAGCCCCTCTCCTTGCCGCCGAACCGGGCTTCGAGCAGCCCCGCGGCGTAGAAGCCTCCGAGCGCCATCAGCACCACCGCGAACACGACCAGGCCGTAGGGGAGGTGGAGGATCTGGGGGAGCGTCGTCGCCCCCGCGCTCCCCGCGAGGTACAAGCCGCGCAGCAGGGGAAAGAGCCCCGCGAACGTCAGGGTGCCCGCCACGATTCCCAGCACGTAGACCAGGCCGTCGATCTTTCCGGTGGCCACCGCGGCCACGGAGGTCCCCGGGCAGTAGCCGCCCACCACGAAGCCCACGCCGAGCAGCAGGCCGCCCACGACCTGGGCCGCCCAGTAGGTGGGCACGAGGTAGACGAGCGACAGGTCCAGGATCCCCATCCAGGCCAGGTACGTTACGCCCAGCATCGCGGTGACGATGGCGGTGAACATGACCTTGAACACGGCGAGGTCGGTCAGGTAGAACTGGGCGACCAGCTTCCGCGCGCTGCCAAAGCCCGCGCGCTCCAGGAAGAACCCGAAGCCGATCCCGATGGCGAAGGCCACCAGCAGGCTCGCCTCGTCGCCGAAGAGGCCGTACTTGAAGAGGGGCGCGCTCATTTCCATTCCCTCCTGAGGAGCCGGGCGACGGCGTAGGCCCCGCCGAAGACGCACATCATGAAGGCCCAGCTCCCGGCGTTCAGGAGCGCCCCCCCCGTCAGGGCCTGGCCGCTGGTGCAGCCGCGGGCGAGATCGGCCCCGATCGCCATCAGCATCCCCCCGACGAAGGCCAGCATCAGGCGCGCCCCGTTCGACACCCGCGGCCCCTTCTCGATCACCCGCTTCACACGGCCCGCCAGCAGGCCCGAAAGGAGCGCGCCCGCGAAGACACCCATCACCTCGAACACGAGCCAGGCCTTGAGCGGATGCGTC
>DASYUM010000288.1:0-6322 GCA_036001225.1 Candidatus Methylomirabilota bacterium
ACGCCGATGTCGGCCGCCTTCCGCCCGAACTCCGGCGCCACCCGCTCGATGACCGCCCAGTCGCGCTCGACCATCTCCGGAGTCGCCGAGGAGTGGGGGACCCAGGCGTCGGCGTAGCGCGCGATCCGCCGGAGCACCGGCGTGATGTCGGGGACGTGCTGGGCATAGATCTTCTCGAACGGCTGGCTTCCGCCGCCGATCCAGATCGGCGGGCGTGGCTGCTGGACGGGCTTGGGCTCGATGGTGAGGTCGCGCACCCGGAAGATCCGGCCCTGGTAGGTCACGTGGTCGCCGGCCCACAGGGCCTGGAGCAGCTCGAGCGCCTCTTCCATCCGCCGCCCTCGCTCCTGGCGCGGCACGCCCATCAGCGCGAACTCCTCGTCGGCCCACCCGACGCCCACGCCGAGGATCGAGCGGCCCCCGGACAGGACGTCCAGGGTGGCCCACTCCTTGGCGAAATACACGGGGTTCCGGAGCGGGAGGACCAGCACCATCGTCCCCAGGCGGATCCGCTCCGTCACGCCGGCCAGCGCGGAGAGGAGCGCGATCGGCTCCAGCCAGGTGCAGGCATAGGCCGGGGGCGTCGTCAGGAGGTGGTCGATGGTGACGGCCGCCTCGAAGCCGAGGGCCTCGGCCCGGCGCAGGTAGCGCCCCATCGCGGCCAGCGACGCCGTCCGGGGACCGAGGGCGAAGGTGGGCAGCCGGAGCCCGAAGCGCATGAACGCCTCCCTGGTCAGTTGGGCCGGGGGGGAGCTGCGCGCTCCTCCCCCGGACCCCCCCTCCGGGTGTCTCCCTGCTCGCACGGAACGGGCAATTCCTTCACGGGCTTTCAGCGGAAGTCGTGGTCGCGGAGCCGGTCGGGGTCGAGCGCCTCCAGCGCCGCCAGCTCCTCGGCCGTCGGCGGCGCCAGCGGCGCGCAGTCGTCGGCGGGGACGACCGGGAAGCCGGTCGCCTGCCGGACCTCGGCCAGCGTCGCCCCCGGCATGAGCGCCTCGAGGCGGAGGCCGTCGGCCGTTCCCCGGAAGATCGCCAGCGGGGTCACCACGCGCTCCAGATTGCCGGTGGCGGTGACGAAGTCGACGCTCGGCACGAGTGAGCGGGGATCGTGGCGCGTGCGGTAGACGATGATGCGCTTGACGACCTGGAAGAGGACGGCGGCGCCCCCGCCGCCCGGGAGCCGCACCGTCGGTCGCGCGAAGGGGCCGACGACCGTCGAATTGACCCGGCCGCGGACATCCACCTGGACGGCACCGAGGAGCATCACGTCCACCCGGCCTCGCAGCGCGAGCTGGTAGATCTCCACGTTGGAGAGGACCGTCGGCGAGCCGGCCAGCCAGGCCGGCCCCGACGACGAGGCTGGCACCGTGGCCGGCGCGGCGTCGAGCCCGCCGCCGATCGCGAGGTGGCGGAGCCCGGGCGCGTGCAGGCGTCGGGCGAGGAGGATCGCCAGCGAGGCCACGATGGAGTTGACGCCGTGGCAGGCCACCTCGCCCTCGTGGAGGAGCCGGGCCAGCGCCACCGTGACCAGCTCGGCGGCGCCCGGGGCCCTCTCTGCTCTACCGATGGGCCCCGGCCCGGGGCGGCTCACGCGGTCGCCCGGAGGTACGCGGCCAGCGCCTCCGGAGTCCGCGCGGCTTCCAGGTAGCGGCGCACCCCGTCGGCGTCCACGTCGTAGCAGCCGGCGCAGTCGCCGGGCCGGGCGCCGCCCGGGGCCTCCACCACCGCGGCCACGTTCAGCTCCGTGATCCGGGTCAGCTCCGGCAGGCGGGCCAGCTCGGCGGTGGGGACGATGCGCTCGGCGGTGAGGATCACCTGGTCGGCGGCCTGGGCCATCAGGAGGTCGTAGCCGGGCGAGCCGTAGATCCGGGCGTTGCCGCGCGGGTCGGCTTCCTGGACGTGGAGGATCGCCCACTGGGGGCGGAGCGCGGGGACGACGTAGACCTCCTCGCCGCTCCACGGGTCCTTCACCGTGCGAAAGTCGGCGACGGCCGGCAGGTCGGTCCCCTTGAGTCCCGGGATCGGCTCGAACGGCACGCCGTAGGCCGCGGCCCGCAGCCCCGTCATCACGCCCACTCAGGAGAACTCGCGGACCCGGACCCGGCCGGCCTCGACCGCCCGCCGGTAGCTCGGGAGGCTCCCGCCGAACGCCGACTCGAGCGAGGCGATCCCGGCATCCACCTCGCCGAGGCAGCCGGCGGCGCAGAGGAGGTCGAGGTCGTAGGAGGGCGAGGGCTTCGAGAGCCGCAAGCCCTGGCGCCCCTGGCGGGCCAGCTCGCGGACGAAGGCGGCTGGGATGCGGTGGAGCATGACCCCGCCGAGGGTGATGTGGGCGCCGTCGGCGACGCGCGCCGCCGCTTCAGCCAGCGCGCACAACTTTTCAGCGGAGCCCGTCATCGCCCTTCGCCTCCGCCCTGGTGAGCCCGCCGACCCGGGGGTGCGGCCGGCCGCCGTCGGTCACGACCAGGGCGACCACGATCTCGTTCGGCTTCGGCGCGTCGCCGATCCGCACCTCCATCGCGTCGAAGTGGGTCCGGACGAACGCGGCGTCCTTGTAGTGGAGCGGGACGTCGATCGCGGTGCCGGCGGCCCCGAGCTTCTTCGCCGAGGGGATGATCGCCTTCCCGCCCCCGACCGCCGCTCGGAACGGCGTGCCGAGGGTCGGATGCAGGATCGCCGCCGCGTGTTCGTACTCGCCGTCCAACCCCACGATGGCCGCCTTGCCATAGCTCTCGACGGCGGCCCCCAGCGCTTCCACCGCCTGCTTGCCGAGAAGCGCGCCGAGCTCTTCCCCGACCTTGACCAGCGCGGCCAGATCCTCCGCGTAGCGGCCGGCGAAGGGGTTGTCGATCACGGCCACCGCTGCCGCCTTCCGCACCGGGTGGGCCGCCTCGCGCTGGCCGTCGGCCCGGATCTCCTCGACGATCGTGACGAGCTTGCGGATCTTCATGGCAGGCTCCCGACCCCTCAATCTACCCTCTCCCTCACCCTACCCTCTCCAACCTCGGAGGGGGAGAGGGACCTCAACTCACTTGGGACCCGACCAGGGCTCGAGCTTCACCGGCTCGGGCGCGACATGCCAGACCTCCCGGGCATACTCGCGGACGGTGCGGTCGCTGGATGCCCCGGAGGGGGGCTGCGCCCCCCTTCCGGACCTCCCCCCGGGAAGGGCGCGCCGCCGGACGTCGCGGGGCTGGGGGGCGCGACGAGGCGCGCGGACCCAAAGTTGCGCGGGCAAAAGCCCGCGCTCGGAGCGCTTCGGCCAGGAGCGCGCGGATGGGTTGCGGCCATCGGCCCTATTTGGGACCCGACCAGGGCTCGAGCTTCACCGGCTCGGGCGCGACATGCCAGACCTCCTGGGCATACTCGCGGATGGTGCGGTCGCTGGAGAAGCGGCCCATGCCGGCCACGTTGCGGATGGACCTCCGGATCCAGTCGTCGGGCTGGCGGTAGACCTCGACCGCCTGCCGCTGGGCCTCGAGATAGGCGCGGAAGTCGGCGCAGTAGAAATAGCGGTCGCCCGCCAGCAGCGAGTCCACGATCGGCTGGAAGAGTCCGGGCGCCGCCTTGGCGATCGCACCGGTGGCGATGGTGTCGAGGACGCGGCGCAGCTCGGGGTCGGCCGCGACCCAGGTCCGCGGGTCGTAGCCACGCTGGCGGAGCGCGGTCAGCTCGGCCAGGGTGTGGCCGAAGCTGAAGAAGTTCTCCGCTCCCACCTCGTCACGGATCTCGACGTTGGCGCCGTCGAGGGTGCCGATGGTGAGGGCGCCGTTGAGCGCCGCCTTCATGTTGCCGGTGCCGGACGCCTCGGTTCCCACCGTGGAGATCTGCTCGGAGAGCTCGCAGGCCGGGAAGATGCGCTCGGCCGCCGACACGTCGTAGTTGGGGAGGAAGACGACCTGGATTCGGTCCCCGACCACGGGGTCGTTGTTGACGAGGTCGGCCACGACGTGGATCAGCTTGATGATGAGCTTGGCCATGACGTACGACGGAGCCGCCTTGCCACCAAAGATGATCGTGCGCCGCGGCTCCTCCGCCCCCCTACCCTCGCGGAGACGGTGGTAGAGGGCGATGATCCGCAGGACGTTGAGGAGTTGGCGCTTGTACTCGTGGATGCGCTTGACCTGGCAGTCGAAGAAGGTGTCGGGATCCAGCTCGACGCCGTCGGCGGCCAGCACCCAGTCGGCCAGCGCCACCTTGTTGGCCCGCTTGACCGCCGCCCAGTCGGCCCGGAAGCCGGCATCCTCCACGAAGGCCTCCAGGCCGCGGAGCTGCCCGAGGTCGGCGACCCACCCCTCCCCGATGGCCCGCGTCACCAACCGGGCCAGCCGGGGATTGCAGCGGAGGAGCCAACGGCGGGGGCTGATGCCGTTGGTGCGGTTGCTGAACCGGCCGGGGAAGAAGGCGTGGAAGTCGGCCAGGGTGGAGCCGGTGAGCACCTCGGTGTGGATGCGGGAGACGCCGTTGACGGCGTGGCTGCCCACGACGGCCAGGTGCGCCATCCGGATGCTCCGGGGCTCGTCGTCGGCCACGATCGCCATCCGGCGGACGCGCGCCTCGTCGCCCGGATGGCGGGCGGCCACGGTCAGCCGGAACCGGCGGTCGATCTCCTCGATGATCTGGAGGTGACGCGGCAACAGTCGGCCGAACATGTCGGCCGGCCAGCGCTCGAGGGCCTCGGGCAGGATGGTGTGGTTGGTGTAGCCGAAGACCTGCTGGGTGACCCCCCAGGCGGCGTCCCAGTCCAGCCGCTCCTGATCGACCAGGACGCGCATCAGCTCGGGAATGGCCACCGCCGGATGGGTGTCGTTGAGCTGGATGGCGACCTTCTCGGGGAAGGTGGCCCAGCTCCGTGCCGTCTTCTTGAACCGGCGGACCACGTCCTGGAGCGTGGCCGAGACGAAGAAGTACTGCTGCTTGAGCCGCAGCTCCTTGCCCACGTAGCGGTCGTCGGCGGGGTAGAGGACCTTGGAGATGTTCTCGGTATGGTTCTTGTCCTCGACCGCGCGCACGTACTCCCCGGCGTTGAAGCGGGCCAGATCGAACTCCCGCGTCGACTTGGCGGCCCACAGCCGGAGCGTATTGACGGTGTCGTTGCGGTAGCCGACCACCGGCGTGTCGTAGGCCATGGCCATCACGCTCTCGCTATCCACCCATTCGATGCGCTCGTCGCCCTGCTCGTCGCGGTAGAAGTGGACGCGCCCGTAAAACTGGACGGGATAGAGCACCTCCGCCCGCGGGATCTCCCACGGGTAGCCCGACCGGAGCCAGTTGTCGGGAACCTCGACCTGGAAGCCGTTCTCGATCCGCTGGGTGAAGATCCCGTACTCGTAGCGGATGCCGTAGCCGTAGTAGGGCAGCGCCAGGGTGGCCGCCGAGTCGAGCATGCAGGCGGCCAGGCGCCCGAGGCCGCCGTTGCCGAGGCCGGCGTCCGGCTCCTGGTCCTGGAGCGCCTCCAGGTCGTAACCGAGCCGCTCCATCGCCCGGGCGTAGGCGTCGTAGGCGCCGAGGTTGAGGATGTTGTTGAGCAGGACCCGGCCGGTCAGGAACTCCATGGAGAGGCAGTAGACCCGCTTGACGTCGTTGAAGTAGTAGCTGTCCTGGGTGAGGAACCAGCGCTCCATCAGCCGGTCGCGGACGGCCAGGGCCAGCGCCTGGTAGACGTCGAAGTCGGAGGCGGTGTGCTCGCCCTCCGCGATCGAGTACATCATGCGGTGGGCGAACGCTCCGATGATCCCCTCTTCGTCGAGCCGGCCGGGGGCGGGCCGGGGAACGCTCCGCCTCGACCGCACGAGGCCGTGCTCCGGCCGGGGGTTGTTCATCGGCGTGCCCCGGTTCCGTTCAATGGCCGCCTCCCGGAGCGTGGCCCCGCGTCACCTCGGCTGCCCGCGCGGCCGGCGCCGTGTTCCGGCTGCGACCGACGCGGGGGAGGCCGTCGATCACCACCATCGAGACGCCGGGGAGGTCGCCGGCCCGCAACGCATCGAGCGCCGTCTTCCCCACCGAGCCGACCGGCGCGTCGAAGATCACCAGGTCAGCCTCCCGGCCGGGCGCGAGCAGGCCCACCGGCAAGCCGAAGACCCGCGCGGTGTTGCCGGTCGCCATGGCCAGCGCGGCCTCGGGCGGGCACTCCCCCAGCGCGGCCAGGAGGGCGAGGGTCCGCAGGATGCCCAGCGGGACGACGCCGGTGCCGGAGGGCGCATCGTTGCCGAGGATGATCCGGTCCCAGGCCCGGGCTTCGCGGGCGATGCGCAGCGTGTGGAGGGCCGTCCGGGGATTGCCGCAGTGGACGATCTCAAGGGCCATCCGGGTGCCCCCGACCAGC
>DASYUM010000289.1:0-29684 GCA_036001225.1 Candidatus Methylomirabilota bacterium
CCGCAGGGCTTCCCGGCCCGCCGGGGGCCAGCAGGTTGATCCGATCGGGCGCGATCCCGGCGGCGCGCAGCTCCCCGGCCGCGCGCTCAGCCTCGGCCCGTGACGTGAACAGGCCCACCGTCACCTTCATCGAACGCCTCCTTTTTCACGAGCGCTTTCGCGATCACGCGGTGTAGCGGCTCCGCTCCTGCCCTGCCGGCTCTCCCGCCCGCCGCCCGAGCGTCGGGACGAGCTGGAGGATCTGGACGCGCGTCTCGGCCAGGGTCGCGGCCACCTGGTCAGCGCCGGCCGCCAGCAGCGGACCCCGGATTTCCTCGGGGTCACCGTTGCGTCCCCACCGACCGACCAGGATCGTCGCCTCCGGCAGGGCGGCCCGCAGGCGCTTGACGAGGTAACGCGCGTGCGAGAGGCCGCCCGGCGGCAGCGTCGCGATGCAGACCAGGGCCGGACGCGTCGCCCGAGCCAGCGCGACCATCTCCGAGGACAGCATCGCCGACGAGGCCAGCTCGAACCGGCAGCAGGTCTCGGGCAACAGCTGGCTCAGCATGAGGAGGGCCACCTCGTCGGCTTCGTCGCGGGCGGGGCAGCCCAGGACGCGCACGGTGGCCCCATCGTCGGAGTCGTCGAGCCCGACCCCGACCGCCTCGACCGGCCGGCCGGCGTCGAGGCCCTCGACGATCTCCCGGGTGGCGGTCAGGACGAAGGCCTCGTCGGCCTCGGTCAGCCCGCCCTGGAGCCGGTCCCGCTTGGTGCACTTGAGCGCCGGAATCAGCACGCCGTCGTAGACCGCGTCGGGCGAATGCGCCTTCACGTATTCCCGCATGATCTCCTCGGCCTCGTCCTGGTCCATGGCGAGCAGCCGCTGGTAGTAGAGGAGGTGCGGCTCCATGACCGGCTCGTCCCCTAACAGCACCACCAGGAACTCCATGGCCGGCACGTACTTGCCGAGGACCACCAGGCAGACCGTGAGCGGCGTGGCGAGGATGAGGCCCACCGGTCCCCACAGCCAGGTCCAGAAGCCCACGGCGACCAGCAGCGCCACGTCGGACACCCCGGCCCGGGTGCCGTAGATGACCGGCTCGACGACGAGGAAGACGAGGGGCTCGACCACCGCGAACAGGGCGAGGACCAGGATCGGCTGGAGCCAGCCCTGGAAGACGGCCAGGGCGAGGGTGAGAGGGAGCAACGCCGCCGCCCACGCTCCCAGGTACGGCACGAACCGGAGCATGCCGGCTAGGAAGCCGAACAGGGTGGCGTAGGGCAGTCCGATGAAGTACAGCCCGGTCGCCATGGCCACGCCGAAGCTCCCGTTGATGAGGGACTGGGCGACCAGGTAGTGGCCGATCCGCTCGGCCGCCTCGTCCATGGCCTTGGTCGCCAGCGGCAGGCGGCCGTACCCGACCAGGCGGATCAGGCGGTTCCGCAGCTCGATCCGTCGAATGAGCATGAACACGACGAGGGCGACCACGAGGCCGAAGGTGACCAGCGCCTCGACCGCGTTGGGGAGCTGCCGCAGCAAGGCCTGCTGCGGATCGGCCTGGATGATGACCGGGATGGGCTTGTCCTTGGCCGGGATCGGCCGCTCCTCCTTGCGGATCTCGCCGACGACGTCGTCGACGATCCGCTGGAGTCCGTGCAGCATGGTCCCGTGGGTGGCGGCCCGCAGGTCGGCGATCTTCTGCTTGATGTTGCCGCGGTAGAGGGGGAGCTCGGTGGCCAGGTTGCTGATCTGCGCCGTGAGCACCCAGCCGATCCCGCCGAGGAGCAGGAACGCCATCACGACCACCAGCACCACCGCGATGCCGCGGCGGAGGCCGCGACGCTGGAGGGTGGTGACGAGCGGCGTGAGGAGGAACGCCAGGAGCGTGGCGATCGCGACCGGGATCAGGACCGCGCCCGCCCAGTAGAGCACCGCGCCGACCAGCACGAGGGTCGCGAAGCTCAGGAGTGGGCGCAGGGCGCGGTATTCCCGCGGCAGGCCCTCGCGGGGACGCGAGACGGGGGGAAGCGACGGGGGCACCGGTTCGTCCGTTACGCGTGAGCCGGACATCGCCCGCTGGTTGGAGTTCACCTCGTCAGGTTCCCCCCCAATCGGGTGAGCAAGAAATGTGCCGCGATCGGGCGGGGTTGCGGCGCTTGGCGTGTCTCGGTGCGTGCAGAAATTGCCGGGCGGCCGGCCAAATTATCGGCCCGCGATCCGCGGGAGGGTCCGGCCGCGAGGCTTCTCCCTGAGAGGGAGGGTAGGCCAGTGAGCTAGCAACCCCATCGGGATTGACCGCGCGCCGCGCGCTTGCCCTCGCGCCGACGGTTGGTGGTCCACTTCGAGCGGCGGCTCTGCCGCCGCAACTTTTGGGTTCGCGCGCCTCGTCGCGCCCCCCAGCCCCGCGACGTCCGGCGGTGCGCCGTTCCTGGGGGAGGCCTCGGAGGGGGCCGTCGAGGCCCCCTCCGAAGGACTAAACCGCGTAGCGGCGGCGAATCGCCTCCAGGACCTGGCGGCGAGCCTCCCCGGGGTCGGAATCGGGGGCGCGCTCGATGGCCGCCACCTCGCGAGCCAGCTCGGGGTCCTTGATCATGGCGGCGATCCAGACCGAGTACTCTCCGCCGCGCAAGTGGTAGGCCCACGTCCCCTCGTCCACCCCCTCGGCCAGCTCGCAAAAGCGGGCCAGGTTGGCGGCGCGCAGGTTCAACTTGCCCTCCGGCCCCCGGAAGTAGAAGCTCCGGTCCGGCGGCAGCTCCCCGCCCGCGTACTTGCGGAGGTGGCGGCGATGCACCACGCGCCGGCGGGCCACCTGGAAGCGCTCGGCGCGCGCGGCCGGACCCCGGAGATCGGTGAGGACGACCTCGCCCTGGGCGAGCGGTCCGCCAGTCACTCGCGGCATCTCCTCCTTCGCCGGGCCGACCACCATCCGCATCGCTTCCTGGAAGGCGTCCAGCTCGGTCGAAGCGATCGCGTTGACGAGCGGCCAGACCTCCCGCGACAGCTCTCCGGCGGCCAGCGTGATGAGGGCCACCGACTCGCCCCCCGGCCGGAGCCACTCGTCGGCCGTGGAGCCGTCGAGGGGGGCGATGTGGTGCGCCTCGTCGATGATCAGCCAGTGGGGCATGCCGGTGGCGGCGCGGACGGCGGCGATGGTGGCCATCGCCTTGGTGGCATAGCCGACCTTCTCGGCGCGCGACATCGCGCTGAGATCGAGGACCAGACTCGTCCGGGACAGAAGCTGGCCCAGCTCGTCGGGCGCCGGCAGCGCGTGCTCGGTCTTGCCGCCCAGGACGACGACGCCCTCCAGCTCGGCCAGTGTCTGGAAGTCCCCCTCGGGATCGAGGAGGCACACGACCCGCCCCGCCTCCACCAGCCGCTCGACCAGCACGCCGGTGAGCGTGGACTTCCCGCTCTCCGAGGGGCCGACGATGAGCAGACAGGTGCCGTGGGCCGGGATCGTCACCGGCGTCTCGTCGGCTCGCGCGCCGAGCTGGAGCTGGTGGCGGGCGAGCCGGGGCACGATGTCGACCAGATCGGTGAGCAGATGCCGCTCGATGAATTCGACGACTCCGGCGGCATTGGGCGCCGTGGTGACGATGTCGGCCCGTTCCCGGAGGGCCGGGATGGCGTCGGCCACTGCCACCGCGCACTCGCAGGCACTCAGGAAGGCGTGGTCGTTCTCCGCGTCGCCGATCCCCACGGCGTTGTGGGGGGAGAGCTCCATCGAGGTGAGCGCGGCCGCCAGCCCCGTGCCCTTCGTCACCCCGCCGGGCAGCAGCATCAAGGAGCCCTTGTTGAAGACCAGCGTGCGCTCGACCCCGGCCTCCCGGATGGCGGCCAGCGCCGTCTCGGCGAACCCCGCCCCGGTGGCGACGATGGCGGCGCCCATGTCGAAGGGTACGCCCTGCCGGCGCAGCGCCTCCAGGAGCCCCGGCTCCGGGGGGGCGCCGAGGATCTTCACCTCCCGCCGCCGCGGGAAATAGAGGACGGCGCCGTTCTCGGCCACGACCGCGTCGAAGAAGCCATCCACGTTGGGGAAGACGGCGCGGAGGTCGTCGAGCAGGCGGCCGGTCACGAGCAGGAGCTTGCGCCCGGACTCGCGCACCCGGCCGAGCGCGGCCAGCATCGCCTCGGCGACCTCACCGGCCGCCGCGATGGTGCCGTCGTAGTCACAGGCCAAGACGTGGACGATCATCCGGGGCGCTCCCAGCGCTGGTCGGTGCAAGGCGCCGGCCCGCCCGACGCCGGGCGCTCCCGCCGAGGGCCCATGGGCGCCGTGTCAGCCTCTCAACAGACGGGCGGCCGCCCGCGCCCGGCTGGCAGCCGGCTTGCTGGAGTCGGATGGAGGGAGTGAGCCGGGGGGCGACCCCGCACCCAGAAAGGACGACGCGATGCCTGAGCCAACGAGGATGAGCGGCGGATCCGTGGCCGGACCCGGGGCCGAGTGTCGCTGTGGCGCCGCGTTGCCGGCGGCGGAGGCGGCCTGGGGCTGTACCGAGTGCGGGGGCGACTGCTGCACGGAGTGCGGCTTCTGGCTCGAGTCCACTGTCTACTGCCCCGGGTGTACCGACCAGCTGCTTGCCGCCTGAGCGGAGCCCCTGAGACCGTCTACTCGACGGGCGGCAGGCGGCCGCCGCCGCCGAGCGCCGGCGCGAAGAGGTCCCCGACCTTGTCCAGCCGGCGCGGCATCGTCTTCAGCGTGTAGCGGAGCGGGTCGAGCTTGGGCGTGACCTCGCTCCAGGCGAGCGGGGCCGAGACTGGCGCTCCATCACGGGCCCGGAGCGAGTAGGGCGCGACCACCGTCTTCCCGTACCCGTTCTGGTGGGCGTCGAGGTAAAGCCGGCCCCGGCGTTTGCCGAGCGCGCGCTCGACGGTCACCTCGGGCAGCGACCGGGCGACCGCGGAGGTGACGTAGGTCGCGAAGGCCACCGCCTGCTGGTGGGTGTACCCGGGAGCGATCGGCACGAAGACGTGGAGCCCCCGCTTGCCGGAGGTCTTGGGCAGACTCGGGAGCCCCAGCCGCTCGAAGAGTCCCCGCAGGACCAGCGCCGCCTCCACGGCCTGCTCGATCCCCTGGCCCTCGGCAGGGTCGAGATCGAACACCACCCAGTCGGGCGACTCCAGCGTCGGCACCCGCGACGACCACATGTGGATGGTGAGGACCGAGTGCTGGGCGAGCCAGCGGAGCGTCTCCGGCCGGTCCACGATCAGGTGGCGCACCGCGCGCCGGCGGGTCCGGGTCGGCGTCTCGGCCAGCCGTATCCAGGGGGCGGCCTCCTTCCCGATATTCTGCTGAAACCACGACAGCGCGTCGATGCCGTCGTTCCAGTGCTCGAGGGCGACCGGGCGGTCGGCCAGCGCCCGCAGCATCGGCTCGGCGACGGCCGCGTAGTAGTCAGCCACGTCCTGCTTGGTGATGCCATCGCGCGGGTACAGGACCCGGTCGGGGTGGGTCAGGCTGACCGTGACCCCGGCCACCGGCGCGGCGGCGCGGGCGGGGGGACTCGTCGCCTCTCGGTGGCCCGAAGCCGAGGCCCGAGGGGCGGGCTCCAGCCCGGCCGCCTCGACGACCGCGGGCGCTTCCCGGACGCACTCCTCGGGCGACTTGTCGGGTCGGAGGCCGAGGAAGGACGGGTGTCGAAGCTTGCCGTCCGACGTCCACTCCACGAACTGCACCTGGGCCACCAGCTTCGGCTCGACCCAGATCGCGTCGCGCATGCGCGGGGCGCCGGTCACCCGGGGAGCCGGCACCGCGTCCCGGGAGAGCGTGCGGAGCAGGTCGGCCCGCTGCCGGGCGGAGAAGCCGGTCCCCACCTTGCCCGCGAAGCGCAGCGTCCCCCCGTCGGCGATGCCGACCAGGAGTGCGCCGATCTCCTCCCGCTGGCTCTTCGAGCGCGTAAAGCCGACGATGGCGACCTCCTGGGCGTTGATGGCCTTGAGCTTGAGCCAGGCCCGGGAACGGCCGGGCTCGTAGGGCGAGCCCCGCTTCTTGGCGATCAGGCCCTCGAAGCCCCGGCGGGCGGCCGCCTCCAGCGCAGTCTTTCCCGGCGGGGGTAGCCGCTCGGCGAGGCGGATGGCCGGCGGGGCGTTGGCCAGCAGGCTGGCCAGCAGATCCCGCCGCTCCTCGAGGGGCCGGCTCCGGAGGTCTTCGCCGTCGAGCCAGAGCACGTCGAAGGCAATCAGGACCGCGGTCTCGTCGTGGCCTTTCTGGAGGAGCTGAAAGCGTGGCGCGCCCCGGGGGTCGAAGGCCACGATCTCCCCGTCGAGGACGGCATCGCCGACCACGATGCGGCCCAGCGCCTCGGCCACGCCGCGGAAGCGGGCGGCGAGATCCAGCCGATTGCGCGACCACATCGCCACCCGCCCGCCCGACAGGGCGCCCAGCGCGCGGAAGCCGTCGTACTTCAGCTCGAAGTGCCACTCGGCGTCGTTGGCCGGCAGCCGGGCGGACGGCGTGGCGAGCATCGGCGGAAAGAGCCGCTCCAGCAGCCGCTCCGGCGCCGGCCGGGGCCCCCGGATGACGGTCGCCCGCTCGGGACCGCGAGCGGCGACCCGCCCGCTGACCACCGACTCCGGGCGCTCGGCGACCACGTCGTACTGCGGGTTGGCCGCCGCGTCCTTGGCCTTGAAGAGCAGCCACTGGGGCTTACCGTCCACCGGGCGGCCGGTGCGCACCAGGTGCCACTGGCCGCGGAGCTTTTCACCGCGCAGGTCGAGGTGGAGGTGACCCTTGGCGCGCTGCTTCGACGCCTCGCCCGGCGGGACCGTGTCGTAGGTGCCGCGATCCCAGATGAGCGAGTCGCCGGCGCCGTACTCGCCCTCGGGGATCCGGCCCTCGAAGCCGCCGTACTCGAGGGGGTGATCCTCGGTCTGCACCGCCAGCCGTTTGACGGCGGGGTCGTAGCTCGGCCCCTTGGGGATGGCCCACGACGCCAGGGCGCCGTCCATCTCGAGTCGGAGGTCATAGTGGAGCCGCCGGGCGTGGTGCTTGTGGACCATGAAGGTCGGGGCGCCGGCCGGACGCGCCGCCGGGCGCGGCGGCGGCTCGGGGGTGACGGCGAAGTCGCGCTTGGCGGCGTACTCGGTGAGGCGCGGGCGGGTCCGGGCGCGGCGGGCCGAGGGCATCGGCTACAGGTGATCGTGCAACGGGATGCCCAGCCACTCCATCAGCCGCTCGGTCAGGCCCCGCTTCTGCCATCCCCGATAGTCCACCGGCCTCGAGTGCGCGAGGTCCTCGCTGAATATCTTCTCCATCCGCTGGCCGAACGCCCGGTCGTAGACGATGAGGTTCAGCTCGTCGTTCAGCGCGAACGACCGGTTGTCGAAGTTGGTGCTGCCCACGGTGGACCACACCCCGTCGATGACCATCGTCTTGGCGTGGAGGAATGCCGCCTGGTACTCGTAGATCTCGATTCCCGCCCGCAGGAGGGGGCCGAAGCGCCGGCGGCTGGCCCACCGCACGAGGTTGTGGTCGATGTTGGCGGGGACGAGGGCCACCACCTTCACGCCGCGGCGGGCGGCGGCGACCAGGGCTTCTTGCAGCTTGTCATCGGGGACGAAGTAGGGGTTGCTGACATGAATGGACCGCTGGGCCGACGCCATAGCCAACAGCAGCGTGGTGTACATCGCGTAGCTCCCGGTGGCCGGAGAGCTGCGGACGACCTGGGCGTGGACCTGGCCGCGGGCCGGGAGGGGGCGGGGAAAGTACGCCTCGCCCCCGAGGACCACGCCGGTCGCCTCGACCCAGTTCTCGACGAAGGCGGCCTGGAGGTGCTGCACCACGGGCCCTTCGACCCGGACGTCGGTGTCGCGCCACCGCCCCTCCATGCGGCCGTTGCCCATCCATTTCGAGCTCACCCCGGAGCCGCCCGTGAACCCGAGGCGCCCGTCCACGACCAGGATCCGGCGGTGGTTGCGCTTGTTGGCGCGGTGGACGGTGAAGGGCTTCAGCGGGCGGAACGAGACGACCTCGCAACCGGCCGCGCGCATGCGCTCACCGTACTCGGGCGGCATGGCGAGGCTACCGAAGCCGTCGAGCAGCACGTGGACGGGGATCCGGGCCCGACAGCGCTCGGCCAGGGCTTCGGTCAACTCCTGGGCGACCGGCCCGTCCTCGAAAAAGTATTCGGCGTACGTGACGCTGACCTTGGCACTCCGGATCGCCGCCAGCTTGGCCGGGAAGATCTCCTGTCCGTTCAGCAGAGGCTCGACCCGGTTCCCGCCCACGATGGGCGCGCCGGCATAGGCCTCCAGCGTGGGGAAGAACGACGGCTCGCCGAGCGCCAGCTCGGGAAGCTCGAGGAGGGGGCGCACGCGCGCGCAGGCCGTCGCGGCCACCACCACGGCGGCGACGACCAGCAGGCCGACAAATCCGTGCGCTCGACGCATCTATCTTCAGGATACACGGCTTTGGTCGGCGGCTGGACCCCGGCCCGCGGGGGGAGCCGCGCCGGGGACGTCAGACGGGGTCGGAGGGAGTGCCGGCTACCTGCCGACGGGGCCGCCGGGACGCCGACGCGAACGGCGCGCCGGCGACGGGGGCGACGAGGCCTCCCCTGGCGCCGACGCCTCGCCGGCGTCGTCGGGCGCCACCCGATCGATGCGAATCACCACGAAGCCGCGTTCGGTCCACATGGTGGCGTCGATGGGCGCCCGCCGCTCGCCGCGGCGGCGCTCGGGGTCGATGTCCTGGATGATGACCCGGCGATCGCGGACCCGGCGATCCCAGACGACCGGCGTCGGGTCCGGCCCGCGCGCGAAGTGCTCCTCCAGGCTCTGGAAGACCTCGGCTTCACCGCGGCGGACCACGACAAGGTACCGAAGGCGTTGTCCCATGCCGTCCGGAGGGCGGAGCAGACTCCATGCCAGTGCTCGAGGACCACAACGACGCGTAGTTAGGCGGACGGTGGTATCGGCCGAGTGGTCAAATTCTGGTGAGAGTGGGGATCTGGACTGGTGAAAGACTGGCCAGGGCCGCCCGCGCGGGGGCGGTCAGGGGCGAATGCGAGGCGTGCCCGCCGGCACCGGGAGGAGCGGCGTCGGGTCGAGGACCCTCTCACTCCCCACCGCGCTGCACGTACTCCTTGACGAACTCTTCGGCGTTCGCTTCGAGGACGTCGTCGATGTCGTCGAGGACGTCGTCGAGAGTCTTCTTGAGCGCAGCGCCGCGCTCGGTGATCGTCGCGCTCGCTCTCGGCCCTTCCGCGCCTCGGGCGCGGCTGGGCGCCGGCCTCCGTTCCGATACTTTCTCCGTCACTGCCGACCTCCAGCCTCCTACCAGCCTTGTGGCAAGAACACGATCGCCGTTCCCATGGAGGTCAGGACTGCCGCAAGTAATCGCCGTCGCTGTCCCACCATGGCCCCCGCCCCACCGCCTCAGCAAAGGACATACCACCGCGGCCAGCCAGACCGGTTGGCCGTGTCGAGGCCGGACCGGAATGGCCCTTGCACCCTCGCGTCGGCAATGGCGTTTCTGAGCATCCTCGCGTTCGCGCTGGTCTTCGCGCTCCTGCCGGTGTGGCTCGTGCGCCGGCGCGACTGGCGCAGCCGGCATAGGCGGCCGCCGGAGGGCTGGATCCCGCCCTGAGCGGCCCGGGCCGATCCGCGTCGCCCCGCGGCGTCCTCGGTCGTCGGCGGGCCTCAACTTCGGGTGCCGCGCCCCGGACGGCGGGGTCCCAGCCCCGCGACGTCCTGCGGCGCGCGGGCGCGGCATACGCTCTCGGCCCGCCTCCTCGGGTTCGCGCACCCCGGACGGCGGGGTCCCAGCCCCGCGACGTCCTGCGGCGAGCCGTTCCCTGCGTCCTTCTAGCGGGGCTCGCGTCTCGACCCGGTCCCACCGCTCGGGCACGCTAACCTTGGGCCGCCCGATCCCGCCCTGAGAGCCCGGCCCGGGTCGATCCGCGTCGCCCCGCGGCGTCCTCGGGCCTCAGCGCACCTCAACGCCCCGCGGCGTCGATTCGTCGGTACGCTTTCGCCGTGCACGCTCGCGTCCGCCCGCCTCGCCGGCCGGATCGTCAGCAGATTCCGCACTTTTCTCTCAGGAACTTGACAGGCAGCCGGCCGGCACCCTAAAGTCGCTTCGTCCGGAATCGGCCCGGCCTCTCAGCGAAGCTGACAACAGACGAGGAGGGATGATGGCGGACGGACGGCGGAGAAGGGCGAGGAAGACTCGGCGGTCAGCAGCGCCGGCGGCCGGCGAGCTGGGGGTCCAGATGTTGGCCAGTCTCGCGCGCCGCACGAACGAGCTGTTCGTGCAGCTCGCCGCTGTCGATGCCCGGCTGGCCCGCCTCGAGAGCGCGCTCTGGCAGATCCGCGAAGAGTGCGCCAAGCTCGTCCAGCGCAAGGTTCGACGCGCCGAGCGCCGGCCCATCCGAGCCGGGACCAGGTCGCGCCGGCATCCGGAGCTCCGACTCCTCGCCGCCTAGCCCGCGGCCGGCCGCGCGCTCACGTCGGCCGGGCGTGCCCGATCAGTCGGGCACGCTCACGTCGAAGGCGACGTGGCTCATGGATTCGTTGGGCCGCGTCACGTATCCCTGGACGCGCTTCCGCACCCCTTCGAAGTTCTTCTTCCGGCCCGGCCGCCGTCAGCGCGGCCACCAGCTCGGGCATCGTCTCCCCGTTCGTCATCGTGCCGGCGGCTGTCGCGTGGAGGCCGAGGAAGACCGGCAGCCCGCTCGCGGCCGCCGCCTCCACGGCGGGCAGGAGCTGGAAGATCGCCGACATGGACTCGATCAGGATCAGATCGGCGCCGGCGGCGGCCAGCACCGCCACCTGGTCGGCCCACTCGCGGCGGAGCTCGGCGGCGGGCGCCACCCGGCCGGGGTCCCAGCCGCCGGGGAAGCGCGTGGTGGGAGCGATCGAGCCAGCCACCGCCGCCTCCGGGGCCAGCCGATCCCGGGCGGCGCGGGCGATCTCCACCGCCCGCCGGGAGAACGCCTCCATCTGGTGGGCCAGGCCCACCCGGGCGAGCTGGCCGCGGTTGGTGTTGTAGCTGTTGGCGGTGACGATGTCGGCGCCGAGGCGGAGGTAGTCTTCGTGGACGACCTGGACGACGTCCGGTGCGTCCTCCATCGCCGTCGCCGACCAGGCGCCGAGGCCGCCCTCGACCGAGGAGCCGCGGGACACGTTCACTCCCCGCCGCTGGAGCTCGGAGCCGGTCGCGCCATCGAGCAGCAGGCACTCGCCGCGCCGGAGCCTGGCCATGAGGTCTCGCCGCTGCATTGAGGGCGCCCCTCGATGAGTGCGCCAAGGGTACTCCGGGCCCTCGCGACGAGGCAACCCCCGACCCCGGCCAGAAAAAGACCCGGGCGCCCTCGCGGGACGCCCGGGCCGATCAGGCGCGGCGGCTGGCGCTCAGCGGCGTTCGGAGCTGGCCGGCACCCGACTCCGGCCTACGCCTTCTTGATGTCGGTGCGGGTGCGCTTGAAGCTGGAGATGCCGGAGCAGGACAGATTGTTGGTAAAGACAGTCGAGGACGGCTGGCCCAGGTTATTGCCCTTGGCGTTGCTGAATTCGAAGTTCGAGAAGCCCGCCACCTGGAACGACGCGGTGGACGTCCCGATCGTCCCGCCCGTCGCGTTCCGCGCCTCGTAGGTCAGATCGACCTGGGCCGTCACGTTCCCGGCGTTGGTGGCGTTCCCCTTGACCGCGCAGAGAGTGCCGACGTTCTGCAGCTCCTCGCCCGTGATCGCGACCTCGAACCCCCCGCTGCTCGTCGTCCCACCACCACAGCCGGCGCTCAATCCGCCCGCGACCACCACCGCCAGCACGCCCATCCCGTACGGACGCATCGCGCCATCTCCTGCCGGTCGCCCCGGCGTCCGGTCGCCCGCGGACCACGCCCTCTCGATCTCACGTTTGCACGAGCCTGGCGCGACAGTCAATCGACCGATTCGGCAGCTTGGCTACCGCGCCACCTGGGGGTCCAGCGCGTCCCGCAGACCGTCGCCGAGGAAGTTCAGGGAGAACAGCGTCAGCGTGAGCGCGAGACCGGGAAACAGGATGAGCCACGGGTAGGGCTCCATGGCCACCGCACCCTCCGACGCCAGCGAGCCCCAGCTCGCCATCGGCGGCTGCACGCCCAGACCGAGAAAGCTCAAGAACGCCTCCTCCAGCATGACGGCGGGAACGGTGAGGGTGGCATAGACGATGATGGGGCCGGCGGCGTTGGGCACCAGGTGGATGGCCAGGATCCGGAGCGGCCGGCCGCCCACGGCCCGCGCCCCCTGGACGAACTCGCGCGCCTTGAGCGCCAGGACCTGACCGCGGACGATGCGCGCCATGGTCAGCCACTGCACCGCGCCGAGGGCGACGAACAGATTGAAGATGTTCCGACCCAGCACCACCATGAGGATGATCACGAAGAACATGAAGGGCAGGCCGTACAGGATGTCGACCACCCGCATCATGAGCTGGTCGCCGCGGCCACCCAGGTAGCCGGCCACGGCGCCATAGCTCACCCCGATCGTCAGGCTCACCAGCGTGGCCAGGACGCCGACTCCGAGCGAGACCCGGGCCCCCCACATGATCCGGGTCAGCAGATCTCGGCCCAGCTCGTCCGTCCCCAGCGGATGCTGCCAGGACGGCGGCCGGGCTCCGTAGGCGAGGTCGGTCTTGGCGTAGGAGTAGGGAGCCATCCAGGGGGTGAGGGCGGCGAGCGCGGCCAGCGCGAGCAGGACGGCCGCCCCCAGCATCGCGAGCCGGTTGCGGCGGAGCCGCCGCCAGGCCTCCCGGGCCGGGCCGCCGGCGCCGAGCGGGCGCGCCGCCGGCATGTCAGTAAGTCACCCGCGGGTCGAGGTAGGCGTACAGGCAGTCCACGACCAGGTTGAAGGCGACCAGCAACCCGCTGTAGAAGACGACCGTGCCCAGGACCATCGTGTAGTCCCGATTGAGCGCGCTCGTCACGAAGTAGCGCCCGATACCCGGGACGCTGAAGATCGTCTCCACCACGACCGAGCCGGTCAGCGCGCCGGCTGCCGCCGGTCCCAGGTAGGACACCACCGGCAACACCGCGCTGGGCAGCGCGTGCCGCGCGATCACCAGCGCCTCCGACACGCCCTTGGCCCGGGCGGTGCGGATGAAGTCCTGGAGGATCACCTCCAGCATCCCGGCCCGGCTGAGCCGCGCGACGTACGCGGTGTAAAACGCCCCCAGCGTGAGCGAGGGCAGCACCACGTGCCGCCACGTCCCCCACCCCGCCACCGGCAGCCACCCCAGCCAGAGGGCGAAGGTCAGGATGAGCAACGGCCCCAGGACGAAGTTCGGGATGGACACGCCGCCCAGGGCCACCGCCATCGTCAGGTAGTCGGCCAGGCGGTTGTGCCGGATGGCGGCCAGGACGCCGGCCAGCCCCCCCATCAACACCGCGAAGCTCAGCGCGCAGAGGCCGAGCGTGAGGGAGACCGGGAATCCGAGCGCGATCAGCTCGTTGACCGAGCGGTCGGGGTAGCGATAGGACGGCCCCAGCTCCCCCTGGACCACGTCGCCCAGGTAGCGGAGGTACTGGCGGAGGAGCGGCTCGTCGAGGTGGTACTTGGCCTCGATGTTCAGCCGGACCTGCTCGGGAAGGGCCCGATCCATGTCGAACGGCCCTCCCGGCGCGATCCGCATGATGAAGAAGGACGCGGTGACGATGACCAGCAGGACCGGCGGCAGCCCGAGCAGCCGGGCCAGCAGGTACCGGAGCACCGGCGACTCACCGCTCGAGGCTCAGGTACTTGAGCGGGTGCTGGTCGAGGATGTTCGGGTACCAGCCCTTCACCTTGCGGCTGAGCATCCCCTTGTTCACGTAGGTGTAGAGGGGCACGATCGGGACCTCGTCCACGACCAGCAGGCGCTCGGCCTCGTTGAAGAGCCGCATGCGCTCCTTGGGGTCGAGGGTCCGCCCGGCCCGGACGATCAGCTCGTCGTAGCGCTGGTTCGACCACCCGGTCTGGTTGTTGCCGCCGCCGGTGATCCACATGTCCAGGAACGTGTTCGGGTCGACGTAGTCGCCGATCCAGCCGGCCCGGGCGATCTGGTAGTCCAGCTTGGCTTGCTGGTTGAGATAGACCTTCCACTCGACGTTGACCAGCTCGACCGCGATCCCCAGGTTCTCCCGCCACATCTGCTGCACCGCCTGGGTGATCACCCGGTGCAGCTCGTTGGTGTTGTAGAGGAGCTCGGTCTTGGGAAAACCCTTGCCGTCCGGGTACCCGGCCTCGGCCAGCAGCTTGCGGGCGGCCGCCACGTCGAAGGCGAGCCCCCGGATGCCCTCGTACCCCGGCATGTTCGTGGGAACGAAGCTGGAGGTCGGGATCTCCCCGGCCTTGGTCACAAACCGGGTCAGGGATTCCCGATCGACGGCCTGGCTCAGCGCTTTGCGCACGCGGACGTCGTTCGTCGGCGGCCGGGTGACGTTGAATCGGAAGTAATAGGTCCCCAGGTAGGGGGTCACGTAGTACTCGGGCCGCTGCTTCGCCGACTCGATCTGGGCCGGGGGCACCGTGGGGATCCAGTCGCTGTCGCCGGCCAGGAACTGCTTGTAGGCCGTGTTGACGTCGTCGGTCGGGAGGAACACCACCCGCGGGAGCTTCACCGTGGCCGCGTCCCAGTGGGCCGGGTTCTTCTCCAGCGTCAGCTCGCGCTGAGGGACCCAGCTCCCCAGGCGGAACGGGCCGTTGCTGACGATCTTGCCCGGCTTCACCCAGTCCTTGCCGTGCGCCTCGATCGCCCATCGCGGCACCGGGTAGAGCGTGTAGAACGTGGTCAGGAAGAGGAAGTACGGCGTCGGGGCGTGGAGGGTCACCTGGAGCGTCTTGTCGTCCAGCGCCTTGGCGCCGACCTGGGCGAAGTCGGTGAGCTTGCCCTTGTTGTAGTCCTCGCCGTTCTTCAGGTAGAAGAGCTGCTGGGCGTACTTGGCCCCGCTCTTCGGGTTCAGCACGCGCTCCCAGGCGTACACGAAGTCGTGGGCGGTGACCCTGCGGCCGTCGGTCCAGGTGGCGTCGCGCAGCGAGAAGGTGTAGGTGAGCCCGTCCTTGGCGAGGGTCCAGCTCCTGGCCATCCCGGGCCGCGGCGACAGATCCTTGGGATCGTTGGTGGCCAGGCCCTCGAACAGGTTGCTGATGATCCGGTGCTCGGGGACCCCGGTCACCACGCCGGGATCGAGGCTCTCCGGCTCGACCAGGTTGTTGATCCGGAACACCGGCGCCTGGGCAGCGGCCCCGGGCCCCAGGCCCAGCATCGCGGCCGCCAGCAGCGCGACAACCAAGCCGCCCACGCCGATTCGCTTCATCGCGCCATCCTCCCTCGCCTCGCGCCCGACGTTGGATACGGCCACTATAGCCGGGGGTGCCGGGAGGGTCAACGAGACGGAGGAGTCGCCGGCATGTGCGAGGTCTCGGATGCGGAAGGAGAAGGTACGTGCCGGCGGGGAAGGCAGGAGGGGAGCGCCGGCTGCGGCGCTCCCCTCCCACCCGGGGAGTGTCGGTGTGCCACTCCCCGCGATGACGCCGGGCGCTAGTACGTGATCAGGTTGTGGATGGTGTCGTCGCTGGGATTGCTGTTGGGGGTGACGTCGTAGATCACCTCCAGGGCCACTGGCGCGACGATCACGTCGAGCGGCGGCCCAAAAGGAGTGTAGCCGTCCGGGCACTGAGGCGGCGTCTGGAACACGTCTTCCACGTTTCCGTAACCTAGCAGGATGAAACCGTCGATCTGGTTGTGCGTCCGGGCCAGGTAGTGAAGGGCCGTGGCGACGCCGTGGATCCGGTAGCCATTGGCAAACACGAATGTCGGCGGGCCGGGCGGAACGGTGAGAATGACGTCCCGGCACTCGATGATCGTCGTGATCGCCTCCACGTAGGCGAAGCGAACGTAGCCCGCGGTCGCGTTGTTCTGCAGCTGCTTGTTGTTCCAGCCAAAGGCGCTCTGCACGTCTCCCTTGCCCACGAAACCCGTGCCGGTGGCCGGGTCGAACGTCACGTCCGCATAGGCGACGGCCGCCAGTGCGGCCGCTCCCGCAACCGTCACTGCAACCAAAAGCCTCCGCATGTCAGCCCTCCACATGGCCAGTCCTCCCGTCGCCGTTCGTCACGTCTCGTTCACCCACTTCCGAGGAGACGCCAGCGGGCAATGGAGTCGGGGCCGCTGAGCGTCCGGTATTCGAAGCTAGGGGCGCGGGCAGCACGTTAGCGGGGGAGGGAGCCGAAGACAATCTGCGGAACGATATAGCGCTGTACACCTTTCGATAGACGCCGGTTGACGGGCTAGCGCGCCCTTTGGCACACTGCCGGTCATGCGCCGGGGCGAGGCCCTACAGTATTCCCCCCAGAGCCACGCCGAACGACTCATCGTCACCGGTCGGGTGGTCCTGGCGGCCTTTTCGTTCGTGGCCCTCTGGCTCGACCCCTCCGAGCCCGCGCGCCACGCGGCGACGGCGTATGCCCTGGTCGCCCTCTACGTGTGCTACGCGCTGCTGCTGGCCCTTCTGGTCTGGCGCGCGGCCGCGCCCTCGGGACGCCTGCGGCTGGCCACCCACGCCGCCGATCTCGCGATCTTCTCGCTCTTCATGTATTTCACCGAGGGGCCGAACAGTCCCTTCTTCCTCTTCTTCGTCTTTGCCCTGGTCTGCGCGGCCCTTCGGTGGCAGTGGCGGGGGACGCTCTGGACGGCGGCGGCGGCGTTGGCCGCGTTCATCGCGATGGGCGCCTACGCCGGGGAAGTTCTTCGCGACCCGGCCTTCGAGTTGAACCGCTTCATCATGCGAAGCGCGTACCTGGCCGTGGTGGCGGCGCTGGTGGCCTACCTGGGAGCCCACGAGCACCGCGTGCGGCGGGAGATGTCCAGGCTGGCCGCGTGGCCGTCGGATGTTCCACCGGACGCTCGGGCCCTCCTGCATGAAACCGTGCAACACGCGGCCGAGGTGCTCGGCGCTCCTCGCCTCCTCATGGTCTGGGAAGAGGCCGACGAACCCTGGACCTACCTCGCCTCGTGGTCGGGCGGGGAGTTCCGGTGGACGCGGGAGCCGCCCGATGCCTTCCCGCAGCTGGTCGCCGAGCCGCTGGCCGGCACCCACTTTCTCTGCCCGGACGCGACGGCGCCCGTCCCGATCGTGTTACACACCTCGGCCGCCGGCTTTCAACGGTGGCGAGGAAAGCTCCTCGACACCGATCTGCAGACGCGGTTCGCCATCGGCCCCGTGCTGGGCGCCAGTCTCCGGGGCGGACACGTGACCGGATACCTGCTGGCCCTGGACAAGCGGCGGATGACGTCCGACGACCTCGTCCTGGGGGAGATCGTCGCCCACCAGGCGGTGACCCACATGGAGCAGTTCTACCTCCTGCAGCGGCTGCAGCAGACCGCGGCGACGGAAGAGCGCATCCGCCTGTCCCGGGATCTCCACGACGGGTTGCTGCAGTCCCTGACCGGGATCGCTCTGCATCTCGAATCCGTCCGCCGCCAGCTGGACGCCGAACCGGAGGCGGCCCGGCAACGCCTCCGGGAGATCCAGGAGCTGATCACCGCCGAGCAGCGCGATCTCCGTGCCTTCATCGGACAGCTGAAGCCGGTCCCCGTCACCCTCCAAGAAGTGGACGCCAGCCTCGCGGCGCGCCTGGCCGAGCTGTGCGAGCTGGTCCAGCGCCAGTGGGGAGTGCGAGTGGAGCTGAGCATGGACCGCCTGGACGGGCACGCGTCGGAGGCGCTGGCCCAGGAGATCTACTGGATCGCCCACGAGGCCCTGGTCAACGCGGCCCGGCACGCCCGGGCCACGGTCGTCCGGGTGGCGATCCAGGGAGAGAGCCGCCACGTGCGGCTCCTGGTGGCCGACAATGGCCGAGGCTTCCCATTTTCGGGCCGCTACGATCTGCCGGCGCTGACCGAAGAGAAGCTGGGGCCGCGGACGCTCAAGGAGCGGATTGCCGCCCTTCAGGGCTCGCTGAACATCGACTCGACGGGCGCGGGGGCCCGGCTCGACATCAGACTACCGCTCGTGCGCAGCGGGGTGTGGGATGGCGATTAGCCTGCTCCTCGCCGACGATCATCCGCTCATCCTGCAAGGCCTCCAGAACCTGTTCGGCCGGGAGCCCGACTTCACCGTGGTCGGCCAGTGCCGCACCGGCGACGAAGCGCTCGACGGGCTCCGCCGGCACTGGCCGGACATCCTGCTCCTCGACCTCCGCATGCCCGGAACGGATGGTCTGGCCGTGCTTCGGCAGATGAAGGAGGAGAAGATGGCCACCCGGGTGGTGCTCCTCACCGCGGCGCTGGACGAGGAAGACGTGCTGGAGGCGATGCGCCTCGGGGTCCGCGGCGTGGTGCTCAAGGAGATGGCCCCTCGGCTCCTCGTGCAGTGTATCCGCAAGGTGCACGCCGGCGGGGAGTGGCTGGAGACCCGCTCCTTCAGCCGGGCCCTCGACAAGCTGTTGAAGCGCGAGGCCCGTCCCGGTGACATGGCGACGATCTTGACCGCCCGCGAGCTCGAGATCGCGCGCATGGTCGCCCGCGGGTTGCGCAACAGGGACATCGCCGAGAAGCTGTCGATCAGCGAAGGCACCGTCAAGATCCACCTGCACCGGACGTACGAAAAGCTGGGGGTGGACGGACGCCTCCAGCTGATGCTCTACGTCCAGAAGAACGGACCGGGCTGAGAGAATCGGGAGGGCTGAGAGGCCGGCCTAGCGGAGGGGTCGGAGCGCGGTGGCGACGGGACCGCCGCCGCCCGAGAAGGCGCCGTTCTCCGCCGCGATGAACAGTCCGCCCATGACCGCCAGGGCGCCGACGCCGCCGGCGACACCCGGCCCGCCCGGCCCGGGCGGCGGCGTCTCGAACGGCAGCTCCTGCTGGAGCGCGGCCAGGTCGGCCGGCGGAATCTGAGCGCACGAGGACGGGTTCCCGCCCACCGGCACCTGCGTGTACGTGTTCGCCCCGCAGAGCGCCGCCCCGCCGCCGACACCGGTGTTCTGGACACCGCCGGCGAGGGTGTAGGAGTTGCCGGGGCCCTGCAGCTGCTGGACGACGGCGAAGTCGGTCTGGCGGACGGCCGCGACCAGGGTCGGCGTCCGGATGGAGAAGTCCCCCTGGTCGCTCGCGACCTTCGCCACCAGCGTGCGCGCGACGAAGGCCCGCACCTTGCCGGAGGGCAGATTGAATCGCGATCGCCGCGGGGCACCGGCGGCGTCGTTCTCCAGTCGCTCGATCTCGAAGTCGGACAGCTCGCCCACGCGGACGAGGCTCCCATCGCCCAGACGGAGCTCGGCCGCCCCGCCTCGACCGGTGCGCACGCGGTCGCCCTCGGCCAGGCGCGCTCCCCGGACCAGCGGCTGGGCCGCGGTCTGGCCGCGTGGCACGATCTCGGCCGGCGCTCGGACCACGACCACCTCGACCGAGGCCGGCGCTCCGCTCGCGCCGACCGCCTGGGCGTAGTAGGCGGGCCCCGCGAGATAGCCGAGATACCCGCCCCCCACGTCGAAGAGGGGCGTGGCGGCGTCTCGGTGCGCCGACGGCACCTTGGCCAGGGCCGCCGTGACGAGCGGTCTCGGGACGGGACCCGTGAGGTCGGCCGAGTAGCCCGGGTGGACGACCAGCCGCCCGCCCGGCGCGAGGTACCCGAGGCTCTCGCCCTTGGGGCTGAAGACGGGCCGGGCGCCCGCGGCGGGTGCGGCCGGCGCGTCGGTCGCGAAGAGGGGCCCGGCCTGGCGCGGTCGCTCGGGCAGGAACACCGGCTCGAGGCTCGCCAGCATCGTGCGCCGGGGCCCGGCGAGCTCGGCGACCCGCGCGCGGCCCCGGCTGAGCCGCAGGCCCATGGTCCCGTCGCTTCCGACGAACAGCTCCCCCGCGGTCACCTGCCCCGGCTCCGGCGCCAGCCGGGCCGTCGGGGTCAGGATCGCCAGGGGGGCCCCGGCGGGGAGGTGGAAGGTGACACGTCCGTAGCGGAGCGAAACTTCCGCCGCGCCGTTCGTCTCGCGGACGCGGATCGCGCTGAACGGCAGGACCCGGAGCTGGCCGCCTCCGGTCAGGTCGAGGAGAGTGCCGCCGGCGGCGACGCGCAGTTCAGCGCCGTCCAGGAGGGGAAGCCCCGAGGGTCCGAGCGGGAGCCAGCTTCGACCCCGGTCGAGCGAGACCTCGGCGCCGCGGATCCCGCGGGCCGTGCCGAGCGAGAGTGTTCCGCTACCTCCCGCGGCCGGCGTCGCCAGCGGCAGGAGCAGAAGGCCACCGATCAGGATTCTCCGCGACGCTCTCCACGCTCTCATGGCGCCGAGTGGGAGGTAGGATACCCTTAAGCAGGATTCATGGCAAGAGCCTAAATGAAGGCCCGTGCGGCCAGCGGCCGTACGGGCCCAGGCTGCTGCCGGCGCCGGCGCCCGGCGGCTACCAGGCCAGGGAGATGGTCGCCAGCCCGGCCCGCTCGTAGTACTCGACTCGCACGGTGTGCTGCCCGGCGGCCACGTTCAGCCTCTTCGTATAGCTCTTCACCGCGTGGTCGGTCCAGTCGTCGACGAGCTTCGTGCTGTCGAGGTAGGCCCGGATGCCGTCGTCGCTCCGAGCCCTAAAGGTGTAGAGCCCCTTCGCGAAGTTGAAGCGCCCGGTCCAGCGGACGGAGAAGTTGTCGTCCGGCACCGTGTAGCCGGGGCCGCCCGACTGCCAGTCGTAGTTGATCGACGCCTCGCAGCGCGTGAAGACCGGGGTCCCCGTGAGTGTCGGGTTGGCGAAGTACTCCGCGAGGTACTGGCCCACCGGACAGGAGGTCACCGAGACCGGGATCGTCGTGAAGGTCAGCACGTTCGACGCCGCCCCGTCGCTGTTCCGCACGGCGACCTGGGCCGTCCCCGGGAGCAGGACGTCGGCGGCCGAAATCACGGCCGTCACCTGGGTCGCGCTCTCCACGGTGGTCGGACGCGCCGCGCCGTTCCACTCCACCGTCGCGCCGGGAGCGAAACTGGTGCCCGTCACGATCAGGCTGAAGTCGGCGCTCCCCGCCAGGATGCTGCTCGGCGAGAGCGCCGTCGCGGTCGGCCCGCTCGGCGGGGGCGGGGGCGGCGTGGTGGTGTTCGCGAGGGCCGCCGCGGCCGCCAGGACGTCGGAGATGGAGGTGGCCGGCGGGTACACGGTGGCAAAGCTGCCGCCGTGATTGGTGCACGCCTGACAGATCAGCTCCCACACCAGGGCGCCCCCGCCTTGATGTGCCTCGAAGGTGTCGAGCCAGGCCTTCATCACCGCCGCCCGATCGATTTCGGCCGGCACCGCACCGGAGCTCACGCCGAACTCGCCGAGCACGAGGGGCTTGCCGAGCCCGCGGGCGATCAGGATGTGGTCGGCGATCCAGTTGCTGCCGGCGGCGAGGGAGAAGTTCCAGTACTCGGGATAGAGGTGGGCGGAGCCGAAGTCGATGTTGGGGTCGGCGGTGTTCTGGCTGAAGGAGACCCCGGCCCCGCCGTTGAACATGTAGCTCTGGTTGTTGTAGGTCGCCAGCGAGCTATAGCCGGTGGTGGTGGTATCGAAGCCCTCCTCACCGGTGTCCACCATGTGGTTCGGGTCGAGGGACTTGATGTACGCCGCCGTCTGGCTGACCCAGGTGCGCACGGTCTCGCCGGTCGAGTCGCCGGAGCGGGGCTCGTTGGCCAGCTCCCAGGCGAAGATGGTAGGGTCATCCCGGTAAGCGCGATTCGTGTAGGTATTGATGCGGGTGACGAGGAAGTCAATCCATTGCTTGAAGTAGGTCTGGCTGCACGAATCCGTGTAGAAGAGGTCTGCTGAGGCTCCGGGACGGATGCACTGGGAGACGTACCAGGGCATGCCGCCATAGTCCGACCAATAGTTGGTCAGCGTGAGGATCACCCGGATGCCGGCCTGGTCAGCCTGGTAGAGGATCCAGTCGAGCTGCTGGGCCGTCGTCTCGTCGTATTGGCCCAGGCTCGTCTGGAACCCGCCAGTGCTCCCGGTACCGTCCATGAACGCCCACGTGCGGAACACCGTGAAGCCGAGGGTGTTGGCGAGCGAGAGCATCTGAGTGGTGTGCGCGGTGGAGCCGTAGTTCACCGAGTCGAGCAGGAAGTAGGCATTCGTGCTGACGACCCGGAACGGCGCGCCGTTCAGCATGAACTGCCCACCCTGGGCGGTCACGAACCCGACGTTCCCGGCGTGGGCAGTCCCGGTGACGAGGGGAGTCAGGCTCGCCGTCAGGACGGCGGCGAAGACTGTGAAGGCACGCGCTGCGCGGACGGCGTGGCGGAACCATGGACCCATGAGCGCCTCCCTCCCGTAGGGGTAGCTCGCGGAGAAGAGGCCGCGCACTCGCCGCCCCCCCGACGGGGCGACGAGCGCCGGCCCGGCCAACATGCGGGCTCCCTCCCGGGCATGCTGGGGTTCCGGTCCGCCACCCGCCGCCCTCCGCTGCGTCCGGCCGACCGGCTGGGCGGTGACTGGGCAGGAAATGTGCCAGTGTGGAGCGGGCGGTCCTGAGGGGCGGTTATCGGCTGCTAGGACGCCGGCTTGGGCCCGCCGGGGGTGGGGAAGATGCGCGGCGGCACACCCGGCGCCCTCGGGCCGCGGGGCCCGAGATTCGGGGCGCGCCTACCGACCGGGGAAGATCCTTAGCGCGGGGGCTCCCGCTCGATCAGGCTGGCTAATCCCCTGGCTTTTCCGGCTGCGGGTGTCCGCCGCGAGCCCGATTCGGCGCGGCCCGATTGGCCGGGTCGCCCGGCTGGGGAGGCGCCGCCGGGGGCGGCACGTCCGCGCGACGGGTCAGCCCCGGGGGTGCGGCCGGCGAGGGGCCCCCCCCTGGCGGCGCTTCCCCGCGACGGATTGGAGGCAGCGGCACGGTCGGCGGGGGACCGGCAATCTCCGACCCGTCACGACGGGACGGAGGCGCTCCCATCGAGGGGCGCGCCACCGGCGGCATGCTGCCGCGACGGTCCGGCAGCGGAGGCGCGGCCGCCGAGGGGCCGGCGATCGGCGGCACTCCGTCGCGACGGGCTGGCGGCGGCAAGCTCAGCGAAGGACCGGCGAGGGGCGGGCTCTCGACCCGATGGCCCGGCGGCACGGCCGGCAACGGGCCAGCCACCGGGGGCACGCCGCCACGACGGACCGGCGGCGCCGCAAGCGGTGAGGGGCCAGCCACCGGCGACTCGCGCCGTGGCTCCGCTGGCGCCGGGCGGATCGCGGATGACGCGCCGCCCGCACTCGGCTCGGGCCGCCACGGGCGCTCGAGTCTCGGCGGCGAGGACTCCCGAGCGCGATCGGGCATGGGACGCTGCTCCACGCTCGGCCCCAGGGGCGAACGCGGCGGGGCCAGAGCGGGCCCGTGCGGACGAGGCACCGAGACGAGACGCGGCGGCGTGGTGGAGGTCCCCGCGGGCCCAATCTTCGGCGTTTCTCCCGAGGCCGACTCTGATCCGAGGCGCGGCGGCCGAGTAGCCACCACCGCTCGCTTCAGCGTGTCGTCGGACGGCCGAATGCCGGGCCGCGCCGTGGGCACGAAGCTCGCCGGCGTCGCCGCGATCCGGGGCGCGGCGTGGATCGGCTTCAGGCGCTGCCCGTCCACCCGAGCGACCCGCGCCGTCGTGATGGGGCCGCGGCCGAAGCGATTCTCGCGGACCGCCACCAGGGCATTCGGCGCGCTGACGTTCCGGTAGACGGTGATGTCCTGCACGTTCCACACGGTCGTGTTGTTGATGACCACGTTGTTCACGATCCGGGGGCCGCCCCAGCCGCGCCACGAGGGCACGTGGCTGAAACCCCGAGGGCCCCACCAGGGAACCACGGGCTCTCCCCAGCCGAGCGCCACCCAGCAGACGATCGGACCGCCGATGCCGACGTCGATGCCGGCGCCGGGTCCAAAGAACGCGACGAGAGCGGGCGCGTAGACCGGCCTCACCAGCAGCGGCCCCGGCGCCCAAGCCCAGAAGCCATCCACGAAGACCCACCGGCCGTAGTGATAGGGAGCCCAGCCCCACGGCGCCGCGTCGACCCAGGTCCAGCCGTAGGTCGGATCGAGCACCCAGGCGCCGGTGCTGTACGGCACCCAGCCCGGCGGCATCCCGGTCGGCACCCACACGGGGCCGTAGGTGGGCAGGGTCCGCCAGGTGCCATAGGGGTCGAGATCGGTCACGCCGTACGTGCCCGGGGAAACGTAGCGGGTGCTGACCGCCTCCAGGAGCCTGTCGGTGCGGGCGTAGTTCCACCGGTCCCAGTCATCCAGTGGCGGGGCCGCGAAGGCGGCGAGCTGGGCCGTGCCCTCGACGACCACCGCCTCGCTCGGGGTAAGCGCCACGGCCGCCCCGTTGGCGGGGGTGACGGTGGCCCGGCCGCCTCGGCGGGTGATGAACGAGGTGCGCTCCCCGGTGACGTCCACGCGGTAATACCCGGGCTGCTCGATGGTGAAGGCCGCGTTGGGCGTGTCCACCTCCACCGTGGTCCCCGGCTCGAGCGCGCGGAGATCGAAGGAGGCGTGCCCCCCGGTCACCGTGAACTGGAGAAAATCGGGCTCCTGATTGGCGAGGCCGAGCTGGGTGTTCGCCCACGCGCGCACGAAGGCGCGGGCGCCGATCTGGACTTCCAGATTGCCCGGGGACCCGGTGGAAAGCTGGTCGCCCGGGGCCAGGGGGGTGTTGACCTGAGCCTGCGCCCAGTCCTGGGCCCCCGGGCGCCAGAACGAGACCTGACCGTCCACGAACCCCAGCCGGGGAGGCGTCCGGTCAACCACGAGCTGCTCCGGGCCCGGCAGGTCTGCCGCCAGCGTGGCAGGCGCCCCGCCGGTCAGCACGCCGAACGCCAGGGTGAGGCCGATGAGCCACCTGCTCTGCATGCTCGGATTCTCCTTTGCATCTTGGACGGGGGGCCCGGTGGCAGCATTCGGAGTCCGAGGCGACTCTCGAACGGGACGGGAGGAGGCGGGTCGCCGGTCGCTCCGGATGGGGAGCCGCCGGCTGCGCTTGCCGGTAGCCGCGAAGATCGCGTGGCAGACGGCGGGCGCGAGAACGGCTGGCGCCGGGCGCCTCTTTGACAATGCGCCCGGCATTGCCTATAGTCCGGGCGTTGCCGACGGCCCGGCCGTCCGCTCGCACCATTCCCTTCCGCCGAACGATGAAGTCCAGACAGCGATTGATCGGGGTCGCCCTCGCGCTGGCGTCGAGCGCGTTGGTCGCCCCGCCGCTCGCCTTCGCTCAGACCGGCCCTGGCAGCCTGGGCCTGGCCGCCGAGACCACGTACGTGGGAGGCCGCGGGCTCATCACGGATGAGCTGGCCACCGGGCTGTTCCTCAACCCCACGTCGGGCACGCTCGGGCGGCATCAGTTCACCCTCCAGTACTGCGCCCTCATCTCGAAGGACGGCCACGAGACCGCCGTCGGACACCGCGCGGTCGCGGCCTTCGGCCTCACCGAGTGGTTCGAGCTCGGCGTCGGCGGACTCCTCGACGACCGGCCCGGGCCCGACACCCAGCCCACGGCCGCCGGCCCGCTGGCGCGCCTCCGCCTGCTGAAGGACGAGGGTGGACTCCCCGAGTTGAGCGTCGGGGGGATCTTCGTGTTCGGGGACCGCGCCGTCCAGAAGCAGAGTGTCTACGTCGCGGCCTCCAAGGGGCTCGCCATCAGCCAGACCGGCCCCCTGCGGAGCGTCCGCGGCCACCTCGGCTTCCGCCAGAGGTTCGTCGAGGAAGGCAAGAACGGCTCCTTCGGCTATGTCGGCGCCGAGGCCGAGTTGCCTCGCCACGTCTTCCTGGTGACGGAGCTCTACAACAAGAGCGGCGGGGCCCAGAAGACCCCGTGGGCGGTCGGGATCCAGGTGCGTCGTCCTGACGGGTTCGGCTTCACGCTCGCCGCCGTCCAGCGCGGCGAGACGAAGGCGCTCTCGATCTACGTCGGGGTCGGGATCAGCTTCCAGTAGGCCGGACGCCCGCGCGCCGGCCGCGCCGCCGCCGGCCGGAGGACCTCCTCACAGGATCGCGCGCGCCACTTTGTGGAGGGCCGCGGTGATGTCCTCGAGGACCTGCACCTTCTCCTCGTCGCCGATGAGGAGCTCACCCGGCCAACCGGGGAGCAGTGGTTCGTGCCGCACCGGGCTGCCTCCGTCCAGGGCCAGCGTCTCCGGCGAGGGGCTCATGCCGACCTCACTTTCTCCCGCGCCTCGATGACGAGGTGGCACCCCCAATGCGGGGCTATGACTGAACACGCATCTTGACTCGGTCCGGCGGCCGGCCTGATGATGAGCGCGCGATGGGCGGCTGCGCGCAGGCCCTCAGGGTCCGCAGCGGATGGAAGCCGGGGCGGATCGCCGGGCTCCTGTTCCTGCTCCACCTCTGCTTCGACCTCGTCGATCCGACCCTTCCCGGCGTCTTCAGGTTCAACGCCGACCAGTCGGTCGAGGCCCTGAAGGAGGAGTCGGCGCGCGCCGCCCCGGATTCCTCCGCCGCCGCGCTGGGAGTCCGACCCCGTCGGGCGGCCGCGCTCGTCGTCCCGCCTGTCGCCCGCATCCGGTCGGCGACACGGCCCGGCGGACAGCGGGGACCGACCCCTCAGGTCGCCCGCAGTTCCCTGCTCGAAGCCGATCCCGCCCGCTCCTCCGAAGACCACTAGTCCTCCCGTCGCCTCAGTGCGGATGTCGGCGTTCGCATGAGGCTCGGTACCACCCCTCCATCAGCGGGGCGCCCTCGACGCTCCCCGGCGCTGCCCTCGGGTGGGGATCGGGAGGACAAGCATGGCAAGCCTGTTCGTTGGGGTTCTCGAAGACATAGACCTCGAGCGCGGCACCATCCGGATCGGCGGGCTGGAGTTTCGGATCGGCGAGAGCGTGTCGCTGACGGAGTTCGCCCGCGGGATACGGGTGCTCGTCACGTACGAGAAGCGGAATGGAGAGCTCTGGATCGTCCAGATCCGGCCCAGCCGGCCGCTTGGCTTCTTCTGACGTGCCTTCATGCCTCCTCGACTCGAGATCGGCGGAACGCCCACCGGAGCCCGACCGGCGTCAGGAGGGTCGTGACCAGGACCATGAGGATCACCGCCGAGAAGACGCCCTGGCTCAAGATGGGACGGCCCTCGAACGTCAAGCTCGTTCCCACGCTCGCGAAGATCAAGCCGACCTCGCCTCGGGGAACCATGCCGATGCCGACCGCGAGTCGGTTGAGGCCCGGGCCGACCACCCCCAGGGCCGACGCGAGCTTGCCGGCCAGCGCGCAGGCGACGAGTGCCACTCCCAACCCGAGGATGGTCGGATCCGCGAGGCTCCTCAGATCGACCTGGATGCCCATCAGGACGAAGAAGAGCGGCACGAAGACGGTCGAGAGCGGGTGGAGCAACTCCGAGAGGGTGGCCTCCTCGGCCCTGGCGCGGACGCCTTGCCCGTAGGGGTCGAGCAGGAGGCCAGCGGCGAAGGCGCCGACGATGCCGGCCAAGCCCACGAGTTCCGCGATGAACGCGAGGGTGAAGCAGAGCGCCAGGCCGAAGACGAGGAGGATCCCATGCTGGCCGGTTCGGGCGGCCAGCCGGACGATCGGACCGGAGAGCAGATGCCCGAGCCCGACCGTGACGCCGAGGAACAGCACGGCCTTGAGGAGGATCCACGCGACGGCGAGTGGCGACAGTCCCGGTCGGCCGGTGGCGGCGGCGGTCACCATGCCCGCGACGACCGCCAGGACCATCAGCCCGAGCACGTCGTCCAGAATCGCGGCGCCGATGATCGTCCGTGCTTCCGGGCTCTGGGTCACCCCGAGGTCTTTCAAGACACGCGCCGTGATCCCGACGCTGGTCGCCGTCAGCGTGGCCCCGACGAAGACGTGAACCACCGCCGGGCTGTCCGGCAGCAGCCACGCGGCGGCACCCCAACCGAGGACGAACGGGGCGACGACCCCGACCAGGGCCACGAGGACCGAGGAGAGCCCGACCTGCGCAAAGGCCCGCAGATCCGCTTCCAGGCCCACGTCGAACAGCAGGATCAGCACCCCGGCCTCGGCCAGAACGAACAGGGTGGGGTCCGAGCGGACAAAAGCGATGCCTCGCTCGCCGAACAAGGGGGGCAGGAAGTTGCCCAGCCCGACGCCGACGAGCAGCTCCCCGAGGACCGACGGCTGACCCCACCGCTGGACCAGCAGCCCCGCAGCCTTGGCCGCCACGACGAGAACCGCGAGCCCGAACAGAACCGCGCCGACGTGCGACCCGCCTTCGGCCTGGGCCGCCCAGCCCATGCTCGGCGCGAGGCCGGCGAAGACCAGCCCGCCACCCAGGATTCGAGGAAGCCTGGCTTTCTGCCGGGAGGCGAGCAGCACCCGGCGGACGACGGCGGGCGCGAGCGGCTTCGCGGCCATTCAGGCTGAGAGCCGCGGGTCGAGCGCGTCGCGGACGGCGTCGCCCAGGAAGTTCAGCCCCAGGACGGTCACGAACAGGGCCGCGCCGGGCCCGAAGACGATCCAGGGGGCCTGCTGCAGGTAGCCGCGGCCGGCGTTGATCATGCTGCCCCAGGACGCCTGGGGCGGCTGGACGCCGAGTCCCAGGAAGGAAAGCGAGGCCTCGGCCAGGATGGCGAAGGCCACGCTGAGCGAGGCCTGGACCACGATCGCGGTGGCGGCGTTCGGCAGCACGTGGCGCCAGGCGATCCGCCATCCCGATCCGCCCAGCGCACGGGCCGCCTCGACGAAGTCGCGGGCCCGGATCGCCAGCACCTGGCCGCGCATCAGCCGGGCGAAGGTGGGGGTGTAGACCAGCCCCAGCGCGATCAGCACGCCGGTCAGATCCGCCCCGAGCACGGCGCCGAGGGCCAGCGCCAGCACCAGCGGCGGGAAGGAGAGCACCGCGTCCATCAGCCGCATCGCCACCCCGTCGATCCGTCCGCCCCAGTAGCCGGCGACCAGGCCGATGAGGCCGCCCGCCACCACCGCGAGGGCGACCGAGACGAAGCCGGCCACCAGCGAGATGCGCGTGCCCCAGATCACGCGCGCCAGCACGTCCCGCCCGACGTTGTCGGTCCCCAGCAGATGGGCCCGGCCGGGCCGGGCCAGGCTGTTGCCGAGGTCCTGCTTGAGCGGGTCGTACGGCGCCAGCGCCGGCGCGAGGAGGGCCGCGAGCACGGCCGCCGCCATCACCGCCGCGCCGAACGGCGCCAGCCGGGCGGTGGCCGCGCGGCGGAGCACCACCCACCGCCGCTCCCGGACCGACCGGGCCGCCGCGGGGGCCGGGATCGCCGAGGCCGGCTCAGCGATAGCGGATCCTCGGGTCGAGCCAGCCATAGACCACATCGACCACCAGGTTGCTGAGGATGAAGCCGACGGCGATCAGCAGCACCACCCCCTGCACCATCGGGTAGTCGCGTGCGAAGACGGCATCGACGACCAGACGGCCGACGCCGGGCAGGGCAAAGACGTACTCCGTGATCACCGCGCCGCCGATCAGCGTGCCGAGCTGCAGCCCGAGCAGGGTGACGACCGGGATCAGGCTGTTCTTGAGGGCGTGGCGCCGCAGGACCACGCCCTCGGCGAGCCCCTTGGCCCGGGCGGTGCGGATGTAGTCCTCGGCGAGCGCTTCCAGCAGACTGGAGCGCAACGTCCGCGCGATCACGGCCGCCAGCGCCAGGCCCAGGGTGATGGCCGGCAGCGTCAGCGACCGGAGCCCGTTCAGCGGCTCCTCGAAGGGATCGGTGTAGCCCGAGATGGGGAGCCAGCGCAGCGTCACCCCGAAGAAGAAGATCAGCAGCAGGGCGATCAGGAAGTTGGGCATGCAGATCCCGAACAGGGCGAACATGG